>NZ_CP062163.1:1550833-1901666 GCF_014844095.1 Brevibacillus sp. JNUCC-41
GATGATGATGACTCCCAGCAGCATTAAATGCTGATACAACTTGGCAAAGATGACATACGATGGGATGACACTCATCGGAAAGCTCATCTTGGATACCATATTCAGTCGGGAAAAGACGGATTTGGACGTTTGAGTTATTGAAGGATTCACAAAAAACCAGACAACGATCCCTGCCATAAGCCATGGAAGGAAATTTTCACCGCGATTTAAGATTATAAATCCGAATACAAACCAATAAATCGAAATCTGTATCATCGGATTGATGATTTCCCATAGGATTCCCAGGTAGTTATTGCTGTTGGCACTTTTCACTTCATAAACAGATAAACGCCTTACCAAATAAAAACTATTGATTTGTTCTTTTAAAACGGTCAAAGCTGAACTCATAAATTACACAGACCTTCCTAAAAACACTTTTTCTACGACACGGCGTGAAGCCTGGCCATCCTCGAGTGCACAAAACCGCTCGTGAAAATGATTGATATCATTGGTATTTTTGTATTTCACCGTCTTGATACTATCAATGACCGCATCAGATGTTTTGACTAACAAACCAGGTGCATTCTTTTCAAAGTCAAAGTAAAACCCGCGAAGCTTGTCCCTGTAATTTTCAATATCATATACATAGAAAAGCATCGGACGCTGTAAATTTGCGTAATCAAAGAATACGGATGAATAATCAGTTATTAATAAATCCGAAATTAGATACAAATGACTGATATCCTCGTAACCGGATAAATCATAGGCGAATCCATGATACGCCGATAAATCCAAATTCTCTGAAACCAAGTAATGAAGACGGAGCAAAATGACATACTCCTCCCCCAATTCCCGTTTCATTCGATCCAGATCCAGCTTTATTTCAAACTTATATTTTCCCTTGCTATAGAACTCATCGTCCCTCCAAGTCGGGGCATATAAAACGATCCTTTTCTCTATTGGTATACCCAACTTCTGTTTCAATGAGTCGATTGTATCACGATTATCCCCATTGTAAAGTATATCATTACGAGGATAACCAGTTTCCAGAATTTTAGAAGTATCGACATTGAAGGCCCTGGCAAAAATTTCACTGGAATAAGCATTCGGTGAAATTAAATAATCCCACTTACTTGATTCGGCATGGAAATTTTCTTTATATTTATCCGTCGTTGTTCCAGGCATATGAACTTCATTCATATCCGCCGCAAGTTTCTTTAATGGAGTACCATGCCACGTTTGCAAATAGATCGTGTGCTTCGGCTTGGGAATCCAAAGCGGGAGCCTGCTGTTCGTTACCCAATAATGGGCCCTTGTCATTTTGAGCAGCCAACTAAATGAAAAACGATTGAGATATGGGATGCCTGCCTCTTCGAAATGAGCTGTATATCTTTTATCCACGCTCCAATACATTTTATATTCAGGATGGTGACTCTGCAAGTATTCATAAATCGCCCGGGGATTGCAGCTATACTGCTTGCCCAAAAAGCTTTCGAAAATAACAAGCTTCCGGTCCACCGGCAATACTGTGCCCGCCATTGCAAAAGCCATTTTATATCCTCTTAAAAAAATTGCTTTAGCCTTATTTTTAACTAGCGATAGAAAGGAAGGTCTCTTTGAGGTTTGTACTTTTTCATTTGACATATCCGATCTCCCTTTTTATTGATTAATGATAATGGAACCATGCTAATAAATCGAATGAAAAATAAGCTCGCCCAATAGAAGGGAGAGCTTATTTTTGGTGTACTCCTAACAGCTACTCCAAAGACTTTATTGCCAGTCCCAAATTATTTGCCACTGTTGTATAAAACTCCACATTTTTCTTATTATACGTCATCTTATTTTTCAGGATCCTTTTAATATTCACCAATTGATAATCATTGTAGCGAATGAACACCGTAAATAACGACTTTTCCATTTTATCAATTTCATCTAATGAAACAGTGAAATGGCCTCTATTACCTTCTATTTGAACTCCGCAATTGATTTCATTGTCAATTCTTGTCCTATCACGTATCAATACAGAATCTATGTTGTCTATATCATCACCATAAATCTCAAAACTTTGGTGGTAGACATTATCCACAATATAAGAATCCAGTGCACGGGCAAGCATCGGTATCCTGACAAAGCGATATTCGTCTTTCAGAAATGGAAGTTCATAATAAGGTAAACCATCTTTTATATGGTATTTTTTATTGGAATCTCGCTTTAACCATTCAAACAACTTTATGAAATCGTCAATACGATCCTCCATGAATAATTCAAGTGCCAATTTATAAATAGGTACTTTGAATTCATTCTTGAAGTCATATGATAAGTTTTTCGCAGTTTCGACAGCTTCCCCTAATAGTTCAATAAAATCCTCTTTATTCTTGGATTTCACAAAGGTTTGACTGTCGAACGATTTTACAATGTCGTACTCATAAATCCGGTTAAGAGCCACCTTTTTCAATTCAATGGCCATATCCTTGGATTGAATATACTTTATTATGTCAACATCGGCTTTTCTTTTTTCTAACATATTCGTTACACGTGTTAAAGAAGATGAGTTCTCCGAAGTCCTATTGACATAATAAATAGGTTTTTTAGTAGTTGATACAGCTCTAACTTTAAAGAAAACATCAGTAAAAAACCATTTATCTTCACCGAATTTCATATTCGGAAAACCAATTTCATTTTCTTTAACCATATGCAGATTCATCATCCTGGCCGTTGGACCCATATGATAAAAAAAGTGCGGTACATCCATCGGGGTGATGCTTCTTCTTTCTTTAATGGAGGCAAACTCCCCGATCACACTCTCTGACTCAGATTCGACTTTTACCGTTTTGCCCACTACATAATCATCACCGGTTTCCTCCAGGATGTTATAGAGGCTTTCCAGTCCATCATGGGCAAGCCAGTCATCCGCGTCTAAAAATGTGATATATTGGGATGTTCCCAATTCTATTCCTATGTTCCTCGGGGTCCCAGGTGACCCATTGTTTTCTTGAAGGGTAACGGAACAGATATTTTTATATTTAGCCGTATACTCTTGAATGATTTTATTGGTACCATCAGTCGAACAATCATCAATGATGATATATTCAATCTGATCTATGCCCATGGTTTGATTGATCACTGATTCGATCGTTTTCCTGATGAATTTTTCAGCATTGTATGCTGCAGTGACTACAGTGACTTTTTTTCCTTTTCCTAAAAATTTATTCCTTAAGCTTACAGGATTATTTTTTATTGGAATATTGCTCTTTAAAAGTTCCCTCGCTTTTTGCCGCACCAAGAAATTCATACGATTCCTCTCCTTTTATTTCTAGAGGTAACATAGATGTTTCGACTAGGCAGCCAATTTACTAGTTACTTAAAAGCAACAATACCCTTTATTAAAGGAATCAATCATTAAAAAATTTATCCACGATTCTCTGTGTAGCTTTACCGTCTTCTATTCCACAATACTTCTCTCTAAATAAACCATATCTCTCATTATATTGCATGTTTATTTTATCAATATTGGTAATAGTTTCAATAATATCCTCGGTTGTTTTTAAAAATGGACCAGGTGCTTCCTTTTCAAAATCCATATAGAATCCACGGATGTTATCTCTATAATCTTCCAGATCATACGTGTAATACAAAATCGGCCGAGCGGTATTAGCGAAATCGAACATTACTGAAGAATAATCCGTAATCAATATATCGGAAATTAGGTAAAGTTCCTGAATATCTGAATAATTGGATACGTTTATCACAAAATCCTCAAATTCGCTCGGGATGCTGAGATTATTACTGATAACAACATGCATCCTTAATAACAGGATATATTCATCCCCTAGTTCTTCCTTCATTCTTTCCAAATCAAATTTCAGCTCGAAAATAAATTTATTGTTTTTCGATGTTTGATTATCCCGGAATGTAGGAGCATATAAGATAACTTTTTTTCCTTTTGGTATCTTCAGTTTTTCCATCACCGACTTGGCGATTATTGAAGAATCTTCCCTGTAAAACAAATCATTTCTTGGATACCCCGTTTCCAATATTTCGCCTTCATATTTGAAAGCACTTCTGAAGGCCGTGGATGCGTATGGACTTGGGGATATTAAATAATCCCAAGTTCTCGTTGCACCATGCACTCGATTTAAGTACCCATCGTCTCTTCCTTGAATATTGTCTATATCAAATAGCATTTTTTTCAAAGGGGTACCATGCCAAGTCTGAATATAAGTCGTTTCCTTCCTTTTGCTTAAATAGGTAGGGAAGTTTTGATTATTTATCCAATAACCTGCTTTGGCTAAATAATAATAGTATTCCGGACTTAAGCGTTTTATCAGCTTCGTATTCTTTCCTTTTATCGGTAAATTACCATTATACACCCAAACTTTTTTATATTTATTATCCCTTTTGACCAGTTCTTCATAGATATATTTGGGGCTATCTGCGAATTGCTTCCCTATCCCACTTTCAAAAAGAATAAGGTTCCGGTCAACCGGGATAACCCTGGACATGATTTTATAAACTTTTTTCATGACAGGGAAATATTTATCACTTTTCCTAAACCGATTCAAAATTAGTTTGGATATCGGGTGGTTATATAATTTAGTTAGTGAATTTTGATCTTTTTCTGCATTTTGAATCACTTCGAATATCCTTGAATTAGAATGGACATCGCGATATTTAATAAAACGGTTGGCCTTGTCCATATACTTCTTCTTCATGACAAAATCAGTATTGGCATATTCAGCTAATACACCCAATAATTCATCCAATTCATTCACGATTTCACCAGGAAGATCGTTATCCAAATCCAAATGTGACGGTCTTTTCCCTATGAAATGATCTCTATCAAATTGATAGTAGATAACCGGTTTATGCAGAAAACTAAAGTCAAAAGCAACACTTGAATAGTCCGTGATCATAATCGCACTTTCCTTGATTAATCTTTGGACATCCACTTCGCCCTGACTAATTACCCTAACTGGGGCATCCTTAAAATAGGATGTGAATTTCTGCATATTAGGGTGAAGGCAAAAAATGATTTCAAACCCATCTTTTTTAGATAAATCATGTAATACCGGGTGATTCACTAATTTCTGATACCTTTCAAAATACTCGCTTTCCAAAAATATTTCATCAGAAGTAATCCAATCTCTCCATGTTGGAATGATCAATAATTGCCTCTTTGTTGAAACATCATCCTTAAACAGCGAGTCGAACCTTGAAAGTCCCGTCGCGAATACTTCTTTTTCGTTGTAACCAAAATCAGTTACAATCATATCCTTTTCAAAGTCTGAACTTACCAGAAAAACATCCGTACTAAAACCGGAGACTGCATTTTTCCCGTAGTTTGCCACCATATTTTTAGTGCCCATAACACCATGTTGAAGAAAAACCTTAACTCCCTTGACACGATTTTTAAATTCGGATGTCCTCAAAGGATATAAATAATCCGGGTGATGTGATGAAATGATACGTGTCGATTCCATCGTCTTTTTAATATGATCCTTTGACTTGAAATAAAGTACATTTCCAAAGGGCTCGACGTTCTTGGCTTCCACGGAATTTTCCTCTATTACATAATACACTTCTTTTTCTGGATGATTTTCCCTCATATATTTAAAAAAGTGATATCCGGTATCCTGGGCTTTATACGTTCTTTCCCCAACTAGCCAGACATCCTTTTTCTTTTTAAATAAAGTCAGGAATCTCCTCCATCCCATCATCCTTTTTAGATACCGATAACTTTCTGTAGTGAAGTTAAACACTTCCAAAGATAAATTGGATGCTTTAAAGGTATAGTAAGGATTGACGATAGCCACTCCATCATTCGAGCTGACATCGGTCTCTTTAGTAAATAATTTAGTTCTGGTGGTTGGTCTTCCGACGCGTACCATTTTCGGCTCTTCCTGATCATGTAAATGTAGTCTCATGTAAATGTCATATACATCATCTTCCAATTCCGCACTGACTAATTGTTCTAGATCCAATCTCAAATCATATATATAACGATTAAGTCCATATTTCTTAATATTCATTTCCTCATTATGAATAAAAGATATATTTGCCTGATATTCTTTAGAACTTTGCCTTCCTTTTACAAGGCCCTCACCTTTTATGATTCTTGAATGCTTGGTGAAAATTTGACCATTAATTTGCATGGTTTTCGACTTATTTTTAATTTTTTCAATTTGAGACTTAATCGAAATTTTAGGGACCGCATTGAAGTAAAGAGATAAATTCCCTTTATTCGTTATAGAAAATATACTTTGTTTATCTTCATATTTGTAGATACTCAAATTGTTCGCGTGCGTTTCCTGGAAACGCCCGAGACGAATTGGATATTCGATATGAACCTGTTCGTTCACTTCTACATATTCGGCTTTATGTTCGATACTAAGTATCGTTTTTTTGCTCAGCCTTTCAACCGGAACGGAAACCTTTATGTAACAGTCATAAACAGTCGGTTCTACATCTTCTAATTTCCGCATTAAATCTTTCATATCTACTTTAAACTCAAATTTAGATGTGCTCACTGATTCAGCTATTTTTATTTTTTGATCTTCATTATCCCTAGAATATAGCCATAGTTCTTTTGCGCAATAATATTCTATTGAAAATTGCCCTTTTATCAACAGTTTATTTTCCTCTTGCACAATGGTCAGAACTTGTTTCAGCTTAATTTTAGGAGCTTTTTTTGCTTTCCCTTTTCCAAGAAGCTTTTTAATCATTTTAGACCACCTATAACAAATTATTATTTAAATAAAAATGAATCATTCATTGTACTTTAAAATCATAAACTTTTTTCGGTTTTTCCTCAATATCATTAAACAGACAGGCGTTCGCCCATAAATTACCTCTAATTCCTCAGATAAACAAAAAAGACAATATTGGTTAGTTCGAGACTGAAAATGAACATACTAAAACTAAAAACATTTCGTAACTATGCTCGTTCTTCCATGTTGCCAGAATGGAAAGGGAATAGCAAAAACATGTTTCTAATTGCAAAGAAGTCTTCTAAACATCAAAGTGAACGCTTTCAAAACAGCCAACTGTTATACTTGCACTTCTATTAAATGTGAAGCGATAGCGATAGATTGATGGCCTATACTTGCCCCCTCCCGCCGTTTCACATTCACCATTAACAAGGATTTATGATGCTCCACTAGTTGTTCTCTCCTAAACGTGGTAAAATTGTGAATGGCTTATTCTGATTGCAGCAAGATGAAATTTTCTTATCATATCGTTCATTTTAAGAACAAATACCATTCAGTATAAACCATGCATTTCTATAGATACTTTATTATGCCCTACAGAGTAAGACAAATTAGTCAACATTTTATTTTAGCTTAAAAATTAATATTTACAATAATCATCAATGTAAAAAATTGTGGTTTATTTGTAAAAAAATTGTGGTTTATTTGTAAAGCTATTAAGTTATAATTAATTAGAGAATGCCATTGCCTAATAAAATATAGGAATAAAACAAGCAGAATTGAAATGCTAGCTGCCTGTTTCATTGTTCCATTTCATATTCCAATAGACCAAATATATATATGATTTTGATTGAATAACAGTTTAAGAGTCTTTAAGGAGGAATACAAATGAAGAAAGTAATCACTTACGGAACCTTTGATTTGCTTCATTGGGGCCATATCAATCTATTAAAACGCGCTAAAGATTTAGGAGATTATCTGATTGTTGCCATTTCGACGGATGAATTCAATGCTTTAAAAGATAAAAAAGCTTATCATAGCTTTGAAAACAGAAAAATGATCCTTGAATCAATCCGTTATGTGGATGAAGTTATACCGGAAGACAATTGGGAACAAAAGAGGGAAGACATCGTTCGTGAAGGTGTAGATATTTTTGTAATGGGTGATGACTGGAAAGGCCAATTCGATGAATTATCAGAAGTTTGTGAAGTGGTCTACCTTCCAAGGACAATCGGCATTTCGACTTCCCAAATTAAAGATGACCTTTTACAAGTTACTAATGGCTAAAGAATTCGCGATAGGGATTTATCTTTTTTGTTTCAAAGTTTTATTCTCTATCTTTAAGCTTTTCCCTTTACATGACAAAACGACCTTTGTCACATCATTCGGGGACAATTGCCAATATATCGCAGATGAAATGGACAAGCAGGACATTTCCGTTCAAAAAGTTTTTTTAATGAAATCAAGCAGTTCTATACAAGTTAGGGACGATGGGGAAACCATCGTCCTTCCGTTTGAATCAAAAAATATCATTGCCATGATCCGGTCGATTTATCATCTGGCTACATCAAAATGGATCATCATCGATAATTATTTTGGCTTTCTTTCAGCCATTACATTCAAAAAGCAAGTGACATGTGTTCAAGTGTGGCATGCGGCAGGTGCCGTTAAGCAATTCGGGGCTAAGGACCCTTCCATTCAAAACCGTTCAGCCGGTGCAAGGAAAAGATTTTTAGAGGTATATAAAAAATTTGATTATGTTACGGCAGGTTCAGAAATAATGGCAGGGATTTATCAGGAAAGCTTTCAACTGCCGGCATCCCATATTCTAAGGACTGGAATACCTCGGACCGACTTCTTCTTTAATGATGAATCAAAAAGAACTGCCCGTAATGCTTTACTGGCCAAGTATCCGGAACTTGAGCATAAGAAAATCATGTTATATGCCCCTACATTTCGTAATGACGGCTTGAACGACGGAGAGATTGCACTTGATTTGGAATTGCTCTTCAAGGAACTTCAGGACGAAAATTATGCGTTATTACTGAAACTGCATCCAGCTGTTAAAGCAGAGCATGATTTACAAGAGAAATTCCCGGGATTCATTTACCCTGTAATTAGTGAATTTCACGTTAATCAACTGCTGATCAGTACGGATCTTTTAATTACCGATTACTCATCGATACCATTTGAATTCTCTTTTTTGGGAAGACCCATGATATTCTTTGCATATGACTTAGAAAAGTATGTGCAGGAACGGGGGTTCTGGGAGGACTACTCTTCTTCCATGCCCGGACCCGTGGTATCTACCACAGAAGAGCTCTTAAGGGAAATCCGTACCGCCGATCATTCATTAATGAAGATCGCTTCCTTTAACCAAAAATGGAATGAATACTCCACGGGAAATTCAAGCAGGGATTTAGTTGATTTCCTTTTTAAATAAAACCACCCACTTCGAAAACGAAGTGGGTTTTCATTTTTTTCATGCATACCTTAAAAACAGGTATAGTTTTACAGCAAATGACAAACGAAAACACAAAAATCCAAAATGTGAAAAAAGACTCACAATATAGAAAATATTGTAGATTACAATACTCAACCTCCACCAATATAAACCAGTAAAATAATACTATTTTCCCCATGTAACAAAAATGTAATATGTTTATTCCCAAATAATTTGTTAGAATAGGGAAAAAGACATATTTGAGGTGGAAAACCGTGAAAAAAAGTGTTGTCGCATTTTCGACATTAGCCATTTTATCTTCGACTTTTGTTTCTCCTGCCCTTGCCGGTACATATACAGTTAAAAGCGGTGATAACTTAAGTAAAATCGCCCAGAAGCATAATACGACGGTAAAAGACTTAAAACAGCTTAATAACTTAAAATCAGACTTTTTGAGAATCAATCAGAAATTAATTACACCCAACTCCACAACAACATCAAATGCTTCTTCTGTTTCCGTGAAAAAAACAAATAAAACCACATATACCATTGTTTCAGGTGATACCTTAACAAGGATAGCAAACAAGCATAACCTTACACTTGCTGAATTGATGAAAATGAATAACTTAAAATCCGATAGAATTTATGCAGGCGCCAAACTTATCGTATCTAAATCAACCACCACCACCACCATTGATTTACCAGGCAGCTCCAAACCATCCAATGTGACACAGACCCCAGCCAATTCGTCTATATACATAGTGGTAAAAGGTGATACCCTTTCTAAGATTTCCAAGGAAACTAACTTGTCTGTAGCCCAGCTTAAATCAATCAACTCGTTAAAGTCCGATTTAATCAGAGTGGGTCAAAAACTAAAATTAAGTAAATCGGCAAGCACTGCAGATAATAACGATGTTGGAAAAGTGGAAGCCCCAAGTTCGGGGAACAAAGTGGCCAAGCTCGTTTCCGAAGCAAAGAAGTTAATTGGTACACCTTATTCGTGGGCGGGTGCCTCCCCATCAGGTTTCGATTGCAGCGGATTTATTTACTATACGTTCAAGAAAGCTGGGTATGATATTCCGAGGCTTTCATCTTCCACATATTATGATATGGGTAAAAAAGTTACTTCACCGAAAGCCGGCGATCTTATCTTCTTTGCAACTGGTTCCAATAAATCAGTGGTAAACCATATGGGAATCTACTTGGGCGGCGGGGAATTCATTCATGCCTCATCAAGTAAGGGAGTAACAATCAGTGCCACTTCAAACTCTTATTTCAAAAGTAAATTCATCGGTTATAGAAGTTTATAAGATTTTCTTGCCAGACTTTCCTCTTAAAGTCTGGCAATTTCATGCAAAAGTATCATAGTTTATCTATCTCTGGACTATAGAATTTACAAAACATTCGAATGATTTGCCAACGAAGGAATTCGGTTTCTCTAGAATCCTTCGTTTTTTTGGATGAAAAAAGGTAAATATGCACTCTAAGTACAAAAAGAAACTATTCTATTTTTGACAAAAAAAAGGTATAGTTAAAAATACCGACTAGGTACTTTTTCACACCTTCCATTTTGTGGAATGGTTAAGGGAGGAATATTAGATGAGATCCGAACATAAAAAAAAGAAAAAGAAACGCAAAACGTTTAAAATAATCGGCTTCACCCTTCTTATCCTTTTCATTGGCGCAGGTATTTATGGCGCTTCCGTTTATCAATCATTGGCCGGTGCAATCAGCACCATGCAGGGTACAGCCCATAAAACGGATAAGCGAGTAGAGGACATCAAGTTCAAAAACAAAGATCCATTTTCATTACTAATTCTTGGTGTGGATGAAAGAAAGAATGACTCAGGTCGATCAGATACGATGATTGTCATGACGGTTAATCCTAAAAAGGAATCGATTGAGTTATTGAGTTTACCGAGAGATACCCGTACGGAGATCATCGGTAAAGGTACAACCGATAAAATGAACCATGCCTATGCATATGGCGGAATTGCCATGTCTATAAATACAGTGGAAGCCTATTTGGATATTCCGATTGATTATTACGTCAAAATGAATATGGAAGGCTTTCAGGATATTGTGAATTCTGTTGGTGGTGTCACAGTCGATAATGATATGGACCTTGCCTATAAAGGATATACCTTCAACAAAGGCACAATCGACTTAAATGGTAAAGAGGCCTTGATTTATTCCCGGATCCGTAAAGAAGATCCCCGCGGGGATTATGGACGGCAAATGCGGCAACGCCAAGTTATCCAAGCTGTCATGAAAAAAGGGGCAAGCCTTTCAACTCTTACCAATTATGACGATATATTCGAAGCCCTAGGTAAAAACGTGGAAACTAATTTAAGTTTCAATGAAATGTTAAGTATCCAAAATAACTACAAATCATCCCTTAAAAATATTGAACAATATACACTTGAAGGTGACAATCAACGGGTAAACGGCATTTGGTACAATATCGTTCCAGAAGAAACAAAACTAGAAGCCCAAAATCGTGTGAAAGCACATCTGGGATTATAATGGATGGAGGATGGCTTTTATCAGTCATCCTCTTTTTTTACCTTTTTCCCAATTGTTTTAAAGTAATCTGAACGTATCACTTGATCACTCAGTTCGATCTCCTTTTGGTCTTCAGATGAAAAACCATCGGCCTTGCCTTCCCCATTTATTTTCATTTGAGAACCATAATCCCCTTTCAATATCAAAGCATCGCCTTCATCGCCATTCAGCATGCTCTCTCCAAAGTACGAAGAACTCTTAATATTGAACAGATCATATAGAGTTGGCAGAATATCGATTTGGCCCGCTACCTTATCAATCGTTCTTCCTTCCATACCCTCCTGATAAATGATCACGGGAATGGGCATATACTTTTCAATCCACTCTTCATCGCTAATTTTACTGCCGTAATACGCTTCCACCTCGTGTTTATCTTTTAAAAATAGGCCATCATGATCTCCGTATATGACAATCACGCTGTCTTTCATTTTCCCGTCATCCTTCAACTTCTTTATGAGATCCCCGATGGCTGTATCTGTATAATGAATCGCTTCAAAATATTTGGTCAGGTAACTGTTCTCTTTTCCTGCTTCAGGCTTCAATGTTATCTGTTCTTCCGGCAGTGAAAAAGGTACATGGCTGGTCAAAGTAACGAAAAAGGCGTAATAGGGATTTCGTTTATCTTTTAAGAAATCATAGCTTTGATTGAAGAAACTGCGGTCTCCCAAGCCCATCGAAATCATCTCATCCTGCTGCATATCCTCTATGGAAAGATAGTCATCAAACCCTAACGAGGGATATGCATGCTGCCTATTCCAAAAGTCTTCTTCATCTCCGTGAAAAGCAAAACTTTGATAATCCGACTTCTTTAATTCCCTAGCAAGACCTGGAAAATCATTATAAGGGAATCGAAAAAAGGTCGCACCTTGCTTTAAAGGAAAAAGACCGGTATTCACAATAAGTTCTCCGTCAGATGAATTTCCAAATACCGTCTGTGGATATACATTCGGGAAGTACAATCCCCCTTTCGCCAGTTCATTCATGAATGGCGTGACCTCCTGCCCGGCACTGCTTTGAAATAGCGGAAACGACTGCAAAGATTCCACCTGGATGATAATCAGATTCTTCCCCTCCAAGGATCCGGAATGGACATTCTCCTTTCTTTTCTTATGATTGAAGTAATCAGAGACGGCCTTCTTATCTTCCGAGGACATTCCATGCCTTCCCGAGTCAATAAAATAGGCATATGTATCTAATGCGTGATGACCGATAGGACCCCAGTTTCGCAAGAAGGTATTCGCCTCATAACGCCGGGTTATATCCACTTTGTCGAAAAAGATATTCTTGACCGGCTTTAATCCTGCTATCATCAGGAATATTACGGCCGGCACTAGTGCCATATGCTTGAGGGGGTATTTTTTCTTTACAAATGATTCAGCAATTGGGATGCCTACCAGAAGAAAGATTGCATCCTTCATTTCCATCATACTGAATATACTTTCACCTAGCCCATTCAGATTGCTTTTTTGCATCCACATATAGGAAGTTAAAGGTGTCGAATAATAACGATAAAACCAGATGTCCCCAAGGAAAAAGACCATGATCAAAAGAAGGAAAACTGAAAAAATGATGCCTTTTACGATTCGGTTCGTTATCCATTCCTTCAAATAAACAATAAAACCGGCAACACCGATGATTATCGTAATGATTCCAATAGAAAGATCGTTACCCATCCTATTATTCGTATAAGTGAAAAGTATGGCCACGATTGAAAATGACAATATCTCAAATAGCCTCTCCTTTAATCGTTGATTCAGGTTATTATTCATGCTCCTGCCACTTTCCTCTTCATTATTTCCAAGCCTTAGTACTGCCTGATTGCGGAAGATTACTTATAAATATTACTTAGCGTTGCCATTTATGAGAAATTGCACACAGAAAACAGCATAAATATTTGGCACTAATGACTTCCCTAATAAACAAAAAGCCTTCATCACTAAAAGGATGAGGGCTGGGCTTTGCTTTGGCACTCCGGCAAAAAAGCTACAGATTGCCGCTAGATTCATGCTGTTGTTTTCCTACTTTCCATTCCATTCAAAAGCAATCTTCCAACCTTCATCAGGAATCGATTCCGCCAACATATCTTCTTCCTCGAATAAGAAACGCCATGGCATGCTTGAGAGTGCTGGAATCTCACCAAGCTCTGTAAGATCGAATGTCTTTTTTGCGAGGAATTTTCCATCTCCATCAACTAACAGTAAATCCACGATATCAAACCTGACAGCTTTCTCTATTGAATTTCGCAGAAAAGCCACTATGATTACATCATCTTCCACCCTGGTCAGTTTGATGCCTGATATTGAAATTTGGTTCGGTTTTAATGTAGGCAGCCTTTTATGGTGGAATTTATATACATATTCCTCTTGCTTGGAAATTTCCCACCCTTTGTTAAACACTAGGGCAGTATGAATGGTGTCATCCTGATTTAACAACTCATGTACATCTGAAGCTGCATTATCCCTTTTTCCAAATAAACTCATCGTTCCTCCCCCTCCAAAGCAGCTCGATCTTCCTGATTGCTTTTCATATATTCCATAAAACGGATGCTTATCTCCGACTCTATTTTACTTAATAGAAGGTTGAATTGACTGAGAGCCGCTTTTTCAAACAGTGTATATGGGTCCTGCTGACCATATCCGCTTAAACCAATGCCTTCCTTCAGACTGTTCATTTCATCTAAATGGTTCATCCAATTTGTATCAATATGCTGCAGCATGAAAGCACGTAACTGGTTTCCCCATTCTGCATCATTTTGAAAGGCCATCAGCCTCGATTCCAATTCACCTAAAGCATCCAACGCTTTTCCTTCAATTTGACCATCTGGATCCTGAAATTCACTTGCTTGCCAACCTAACGACAGGAAAACATGGGAAAGCTCTTCAATATAGGCAGAGGAAACAGGTTCAACCATATGTTCAGGATAATATTTCACTGTGAGCCGAGTAATGTATTTTTCGATATATTCAAGTAAAATGGCCGGCATCCTTCCAAGGTCCATATCAAGTATCCGATCTCTCATTGCATAGATGATTTTACTCTGCTCATTTAATGAATGTTCTAACTTCAATAGATGGTAACGGCTTGATTGATGCATCTGCTCTACCGTTTTCTGAACCATTTTAACGAATTTATCAGGTGCAGGGCTTAGCACCAATCCATTTTCATCCGTTTTGATTTTCTTGATATAACGCCCGATTTCTTCTTCATCATAGTAATCAAACAAATCATCTTCCAAAGAAATGATGAATTGTGTTGAACCAGGATCACCCTGCCGGCCTGAACGCCCTCTTAGCTGCATATCGATCCGGCGGCTTTCGTGTCGCTCCGTACCGATAATATGAAGGCCGCCCAATTCCTTGACATCATTCGCAAGTAATATATCCGTTCCTCTCCCAGCCATGTTCGTAGCCAGCATCACTTGATTTTTTTGCCCGGCATTCGCGATGATTTCCGCTTCATCCGCTTCCGTCTTCGCATTAAGGATTTGATGTTTGATATTGCCCTTCTTTAGTTGAACTGAAATTTTTTCAGATTGCTCAATGGAGGTCGTCCCGATCAGAATAGGTCTGCCTCCATCATGAATCCGTTTTACTTCCGAGACGATTTTGTTGATTTTACTAGTTTCATCTTTATAAATCAAATCAACCTCATCAACTCGAATGATGGGCTCATTAGTTGGAATTTCAATGACCGGGAGCTGATATATTTCCTGGAATTCAGACTTTGATGGCATGGCACTGCCTGTCATCCCAGACATTGAATGATATAATCGAAAATAATTTTGGACGGTAATCATGGCCTGTGTTTCATTCTCTTCGGAAATCTCCAGTCCCTCTTTTGCCTCAATCGCTTGATGAAGCCCATCACTGAAGCTTCTCCCTTCCATCACCCTGCCTGTGAATTTATCGATGATTGCAACTCTTCCATCGATGACAATGTAGTCCGCATCCAATTTCATGATTGCATGAGCTTTTAGCGCCTGTGTAACATTATGTAATAACTCTTGATGTTCCATTCCATACAGATTGTCGATACCAAAGGCCTCTTCAATCTTGGTGGACCCTTGATCCGTAAAATAGGCAGACCTTGACTCGCCGAAAATCTCGTAATCATCATTTTCTAAAAATGTCTTCATGATTTGTGCCGTGATTTGGTGAAGCTCGGTTCCGTCGCTTGCCCTGCCCGCAATGATTAATGGTGTCCTCGCTTCATCAATCAAGATGCTGTCAATCTCATCGACGATGGCAAATCGGTGTCCTCTCTGAACCTTGTCTTCTCTTCGGTAAACCATATTATCACGTAAATAATCAAACCCGAACTCTGTTGCCGTTCCATACGTGATATCTGCGGCATACGCTTCACGTTTTGCGGAAGGCCCCATCTGGGAAATGTTCAAACCAACCGTCAACCCTAGAAATTCATGAATTTGTCCCATTAACTCCATATCACGTCTGGCCAAATATTCATTGGCCGTAATGATATGGACACCATTACCATACAGTGCATGTAAATAGCTAGGCAAAGTAGAGACAAGCGTCTTACCCTCGCCCGTATTCATTTGTGCGATGCCCCTTTCACTCAGGACAAAACCGCCTGCAAGCTGAACATCATGGTGCCTAAGATTCAATACTCGTTTAGAAGCCTCCCTCACGACAGCAAAAGCATCTGCTTGTATATCCAATATATTGTCACCAGCATCCAATACGCTTTTAAATCTATCCTTCATTCCGCTTAATTCCAGATCTGAATAACTTTCATATTTACCCTCTAGCCGATTCACATCTTCTACCAACTTATAAATTCTCTTTAAGTCTTTAGAACCTTCTTTGAAGAACTTTTTCATACTGGATAGCATAGGGTTTTCTCTCCTATTAATTCAATTGAACTTTAGTGAAATTATATCAGTTAAATATTTACTGTTTATTAATTATCACCTTCATATAGTAATTATATAGAAATCCTTTATTTTTTTGAAAGATAAATTACGTAAAAAGCGGCTGGATGCCCTTCCATAAAGGGCGCTAAAAAGATTAGCTCCATCCTGAAAATCAGGGAGGGGATTTTTTATCGATTTAAACAAATAATAGGAAGACTTTCAAACACTGGAGGATTACAGATGAATAAGACAAGCAGAAAATTCATTTATAAACTTGCACAGCCGCGTCACTTTGGATTATTCGTTCTTATATTTTGCTTTATTTACATGAGCTCCCCTATTCAAGCAGAGACAAAAAAAACACCCAAGAATGTCATATTGCTGATTGGCGACGGCATGGGGGTAGGGGCCATAGAGATTGCCCGGCAATTGGAATATGGAAAGACAGGTGTTCTACATTTGGAACAACTGGAGCATGTTGCCCTGATGCGCACGTATTCCGCCAATAATTTCGTCACTGACTCAGCTGCCGGAGGGTCTGCGATTGCCACTGGTATAAAAACCAACAATGAATCAATCGGTGTCGATGCCAATGGTTCCGAGGTGGATAGTATATTGGATGCGTTTCAGAACGATGGAAAAAAAGTGGGGATCATCTCAACCAATATGGTAGTCGATGCCACACCCGCTGCCTTTGGTGCAAGTGTTCCTAACCGCTGGACAGGTGGCGCAAATATCGCGAGGCAGCTATTTGATAACCGAATCGACGTCATTCTCGGCGGAGGTGCCAGCTATTTCAAGGCGGATAAGCAAAATGGCGAGGATTTAATCGCTAAATTTAAACAAGCTGGATATGGGTTTACGACGACGAAAGAAGAACTGAGTTCCATTAATAAACCGGAAAAACTTTTAGGGTTATTTCACCCAACCTATATGAATTTTAAACTGGATAAAGAAGTATTACATTCTCAAGAGCCATCTCTACCCGAAATGACAGCCAAAGCGATGGATATTTTATCGAGAGGTAATAAAGGATTCTTCTTGATGGCAGAAGGTGCCCGTATTGACCATATGGAGCACGCCGCCGATATCACTGGAATATGGAAAGAAACGATCGAATTTGACCAAACCGTGAAAGAGGTAGTAAATTGGGCGAAAAATCGAAATGATACATTGATTGTTGTACTTGCAGACCACGAAACAATGGGGACCTCCGCTTCTGAAACAATGGATATCACTGCATTGAAAAAAATCAAGGTTTCATCTGAATATATGTCCAAACAGCTTACATTCGATAAAAATAATGAAATCAATCCAGAAAGTGTCGTTTCCACATTCAAGAAGTATGCACATATATCCCTTACGGATCAGGAAGTCGACCAATTCATCGATAACGTAAGAAATAATAGAACGCTTGTCTATCGACAACATCAAATCGATTGGGAAATCGGAAGCACCATCGCCAGGTACCATAAGGCGGGTGTAGCCGATCGAAGCATACGGGCGGCCAGTTCCACAGGAGGGCACACAGCCAATATGATTCCCATTTTCGCCTCGGGTCCAGGCAGTGAAGCCTTCGATGGAGTCCTAGAAAATACGGATATTTCGAAAATCATCACAAAAGCCGCCGGCGTTCCGTTCACACCCGGTCAGCATAAAACAAAAGAGGAATGAATACATTCATTCCTCTTTTAAAATTCTATCTCATTCACTCGATTTTTTTCAGTACGCATTTTTATTGATGTCCGTTAAACCAATGTTTTGGTGAGTATACTCGTGAATTTGGTGCGTTTACTTGTGAATTTGTGCTTTACTCATGAGTTTGGTGTGTTTACTCGTGAGTTTGCTCCGTTTACTCGTGAATTTGTGCTTTACTCGTGAGTTTGGCGCGCTTACTCGTAAATTTGGTGCGTTTACTCGTGAGTTTTGTGCTTTACTCGTGAGTTTGGGCCGTTTACTCGTGAGTTTGGTGTGTTTACTCGTGAGTTTGGGCCGTTTACTCGTGAATTTGGTGCGTTTACTCGTGAGTTTGGGCCGTTTACTCGTGAATTTGGGCTTTACTCGTGAGTTTGGGCCGTTTACTCGTGAATTTGGCGTGTTTACTCGTGAGTTTGGCGCATTTACTCGTGAGTTTGGGCTTTACTCGTGAGTTTGGGCCGTTTACTCGTGAATTTGGCGCGCTTACTCGTGAATTTGGCGCGCTTACTCGTGAGTTTGGCGCATTTACTCGTGAGTTTGGCGCATTTACTCGTGAATTTGGGCCGTTTACTCGTGAGTTTGGTGCGTTTACTCGTGAGTTTGGTGCGTTTACTCGTGAGTTTGATGAAGAATCTAAATATCCTTTATAAAAAAAGACGCCCTAATTGACGTCCTCCTCATTCATTTTTTTACATGTTTTTTTAATACATACCCAATTCGGCTTCCCTTTTTCACTTTATACCATTCATCTTGTTGAGACAGGATCGTTACGGCTTGGTCCCTGTATAGATTCCCGACCGTTTCAGAGGATGCATTTTTATTTTCTTTAATATATAATTCGCTTGCAGTCACTATTCCCGTGGTCTTCCTAATGGAGATTTTCGTTGAAATGGATTTCTGGTTTTCACTCTTATCCTTAGCGGAGATTGTCACCGTAAACATCCCGTTGGACATATTTTTGAAATCCCAGGTTGCCGATTGCCTGCCTTTATTGAACTGCTTTTCAGAAAGGATGCCCACAACCTTTCCTTTACTGTTCTTAATTGCCACTGTTACATTAGCGTTTTCATTAATGGTATAGGTTATGTTCGCTTTCTCGGTACTATAATCACCCGATGTATTGACATTGGTTATTTTCGGTACCGATGTATCTTTACTGATCTTAATCGCCATCGTGTCCGAACCTTCAATCCCGCTTCGGTCCATTGCTGATATTGCTGCTTCATATGTACCGTTACTTACCGCTTTTGTGTTCCAGATTGCCGAATGGGTACCCTTTTTCATTGTTTGGTCACGGACTGGGATAGCTAAGGCTTTCCCTTTACTATTTTTAATCGTGAGTGTAACCACCGCATCTTCTTTTAGGGAGTATGTGATTCCAACCTCATCATTTAAACGACCCGTCACCGCTGTCATGTTTACTGAATTCGGTTCCGACTTTACGACAAGTTCCGTTTTAGATCCAGCACCTGGTCCATATTCCTTTTCTATAGTTGTGTCAGGATAATAAAACGCCAAAATCTCTTGATATGATTGGCCTGCTTCCGCTCTGTTTTTCGCTCCAAACTGACTTAGTCCTACACCATGCCCATATCCTGATCCTTTAATGGAAATTTTGGAAGGATCGGTAGATGAATGGTCAACCAAATAGCTTTTCATCACCTCTTGCCCCACCATGCCCCTGATTTTGGAAGCCGCGACATTAGTAAGCTTAACCGTTTGCTGCAAAAGTTTCCCCCTGTCATCAACGAGATCCCTTACATAGAAATTCAGTTGGATGGAGCCTTTCGTTACACGGCCTCCCGCTTTTTCATCTGTAAATGTTAACAAGGGAATATCCGTTATTTTAATATCTTTATTCGCATATCCATTATTCTTCAGCCAAACCTTCAGTTTCGGCACAACCATTTTATCTTTTTCCTTTACACTTGCCCACCATTCTTCCGGTTTAGATAAATTCATTTTTGAAAGGTCGATTTGCTGTTTGTCCAGCATTATCTCCCAATTGGTTTTCGAATCATAGAGATCTTCTTTTATAGATAAATATTCAAGGGGGTTGCCACTTGACCAAACATTTGAATTCGATTCGGTCATTCCTCCATTGCTTGAGGAAAAGAACGCTTCGATTATTTCGCCATCATGTTTGATTACCATGCCCTTTGTCTGTTCAATGGCTGAATTAGTTCGATAGTGATCGGCAGCCCCCCCATATACTTGGTAAGAAACCGTATCATCAATTATTGTGGATTGATGGCGAAGTGCATAAGTCCGGGCGGCAATCGCCTGTGCTTTTAAGGCTTCGGCATGCCATAGTGCGGGCATCTCCAGCGGGACAACGCCCTTTAGGTAATCTTCCATATAAACATAATTGATTGGCCGGATGTAACCGTCCTCCGGTGTAAATGAAAATGAGCCAAGATACGTACGGCCGTTTATGGACAATGAAGCATCAGGTTTAACTGGAATCACTTTAAAGGAAGCATAAGATCCCGTTTTCTTAAAACCTTTGTATACGGCAAGTTTAGCCGACTCCACTTTCAACGTCAGATTTTCACCCGCCCTAATGAATATTTCTCCCCCTGAAGTACGGTAGTCCCCGGTTGCCGTTATTTTGACACTGGTTCTATTCCCCAAATAATTCTTCAGTTTCACTTCCATCGTTGTGTTTTCTTCCGCTGCCGTTGCTTCATGAGAAGGAAATGTAAAAAAAATGATAAAGAAAGCGATAAACAAATAGCTTAAACTTCTCATTGATTTTCATCCTCATCCCTATTCTATTTATCTTTAGCATGGGTAATGGCCTGGAAGATGTCACTGCTGCAGAAATCGGATCCCGCTTGCGTGTACTCTTTTTACATTCTGTATATCCAACTCATTATCCTTCAAATCCAGCTTTATTGTCTTAAGAAAATGGAATCCTCAACGTGTGAAAAAATAAAAGCAGGACATGTAAGAAACCATGTCCTGCTTTTTAGTGGTAAATGCTTGCTGCATTTTCACCCGCTTCTTTACTTCAAATACTTTTTCAACACCGGTTTCATATGATCGATAACGACATGGCTGCCGCCTCGTCCTTTTACATCTTCCATCATCCATGCCATGAGAAGTTCCGGGTCTTCTGTGTCCATGGCTACAAACCAGCCATTTTCTGTTCCGTCGGCATTTTTGGATGCCTTGATTTCGGCAGTTCCCGTTTTGGCAGCGATTTTGATGCCAAGATCATCTATTCCATGTCCGCTTCCTTTAGGATGTTCCACCACTTGTGTGAGCATCTTGGTGACCTGATTTGCTTGGTCTGCTGATATCGCATGTTCTTTCCATATTTTCTTTTCTGTTTTATCTCCTGTTATTAACGAAGGTGTCAGGATGTTTCCTTCATTCAAGAAGGCTGAATAGGTCATGGCAAGATGTAGCGTGCTCATTTGGACTTGCGCTTGACCATATCCGGCATCCGCCAAGCGTCCCTCACTATCGATCTTACCGATGCTCGATGCTTTGATCGGATAATCGTAGTTCAAAGACTCATCAAATCCGAATGCCTTGAGTCCATTTGTGAATTTTTCCTTTCCAAGCCCCAAAGCTTGTTGGGCAAAGTAAATATTGTCTGAATAAATTAATGCCTTTTCCATATCGATTGGAACACCGGGGTCCGCCACCCTTGTAATGGAATGATCTTTCCATGTTGATTTGGCCCACGTTTTCCCTTGGATATTGATCGAATCTTTCGGATCCACACCATTTTTCAGGGCGATTGCCGCAGTGATGGCCTTAATGGTTGAACCAGGTGCAAACGTCGAACTGAAGCGGTTTAAAAGTGGTTTGTCCGGGTCTTCTTCAAGCGCTTTTTGTTCCGCCTTTGTTATCCCGAAAATATATTTATTAGGATCGAATGACGGACTTGAAACAAGTGCAAGCGTTTCGCCTGTCTTCGGATCAATTGCCGATGCCGATCCAGTTTCATTCTTATATTGCTCGAAGATATCTTTTTGAAGCTCGGCGTCGATGGTCAAGGTAATTGTTTCTCCCTCTTCAGCAGGCTTTTCAGCAATCACTTTTTCTTCGCCATCTTCGGTTTTAATAAAGATTTTACCTCCAGGTTCACCTTTAAGCCGCGCTTCCAACACTTCCTCAAGACCTCGCTTGCCAATAACGTCACTTGCGGTATAACCTTTTCCTTTCAATTTCTCCAGATCTTCCGCAGATGCCTCACCGACATATCCAATTAGATGGGCAGTAGCCTCTTTATACGGATATATACGCTCTTCCGTATTATTGACAGATACACCGGCAATGTTCAATAGCTTTTCCAAGGTTGCCGTATTATCATTTGACATCTTCTTGATGGGCACGAAATAGCTTGGCTTTACCCATGATTGTTTTAATTTCTGATTCACTTCGTCGGTGGACATTTTGAGGATTCCCGCGACCTTTTTAACCGTTTCGGATTCGTTGGCCATTTTCTCTGGCACGATCCCCACTTCTGCTACCGTTCCATTCATGGCAAGGCCGCGTTCATTTCTATCGACAATTTCGCCGCGAATGGCTGGATACGATTCAACCGATACTTTCTCTCCAGCTTCCAATTGAGGGAATATATAGCTTTCATCCCACTTGATGTACCAATTTTCTTCCTCGCCTTCCCCTTCCTTGACAAGTGTCGCTTTATGGTCAGAGCTGACAGCACCAGCCATAGTGGACATGTCAACGGTATATGAAAGGCTTACCTTTTCTCCATCTTTATGCTTTTTCTCTTCTTTAGGCTGTTTATAGTCCACCTTTAATTGGTCGGCTTCTATGCCTGTATAGATTTTTTCATAACGCTTCGCAAATTCATCCGCACTGATTTCTTTCTTTGTCTCAGGCGACAGATACTCGTACATCTTCGCAAAATCCTGTTTATTCCAAAGCTTCGTATATGCCGCAAAGCGATCTTCCGGACTTGGCTCATTCGAGCATCCGGCCAGGAACAATACGCTCATCAACAATAAGCTGGAAACTAAAGCTAATTTCTTCATGATTTCCTCCTAATGAATAGTTAGAATGATATACCTATAGTTTAGCAAAATATTAGGGGAATGGGGGATTTTGCATTCCGAATTTCTTAATTTTTCTAGTCGAGCATGTTTTTTCTAAAACAAAAGTCCTGTACATGGTGTACAGGACTTTTATATTAAAGCATTCTTTTTTTTCGGCTTTTTTTCTCATGTAGCCATTTTTTCAAGAAGAAAAAGCCCAAGATGGCCGAAATGACCAGACCGCTTGTCGTAACAATGACAGCCACCCATTCGTATAGGGTGTAATTCATATAAGCTTTCCACGGTAATTTCCCTTTCCAATCTTCAATATATAGATTCATTCCGAATATCCCGGAAACAACCGTATAGATCGTTAGTATTTGCAAGAGATAATTACTGCTTTTCCCAGACAGTTTATCCTGATTTTGATAAAGATAGGAAAGTGTTTCCTTCACTTCCTTGTAGAGAGCGGCAATCCTGAAGGCTTCATCCGTTTTTTTGAATAGCTCTTTACCGATTGACGTACTATTAACTTCAGTGAATAAGTACTTTGCAGAAAACTGAGTGATCATGAAAATCAGCTGTTCCGTATCCGCTTGATCTTTTTCCACATCTATCTTGGAATGTTCATGGGACAATTTAAGCAGTACGATTTTATAATAGAAGAAAAGCAACACTGTATAAAAATGCTGGCCATACATTTCGCTTGCCAGTTCCTGCTCCAGTTTACCTTTCGCTTTCGTGACACACGCAAAATGATACATACTAGTTATATAATAGGTTTCCTTGCCCCACCTGTCATATACCCTTTCTTGATAATACTTGTCTATATAATCGGGGTTTAATGCGCCTATATATGGCTCACCATCATTGTCATACCCGTTCAGTTCACTGATTCGGAATAAATCATTTTTAGTAATATTACGATTCTCAGGGAATGCAGTATAACTGATTACGTACATTCTTTCATCGATGAAAAAGGGCAAACTACCAAAATATGTAGGGTTACTTTGTTCTTCATCCATATATTCCTCAATTGGCGGCAATAGTTCATTGAAAATGAAATCCTTCACCTGTTCATACTGATTTTCCCGACAGCTTACTTTCGTTTTTTCTTCATCATCAGCGATCGGTTCGAGGATTCTGAATGTATCGCCAAAATAGAGCACATCATCATAAGAAAGCCCCTTAGGCAAAGTAATGCGAAGATTCATCATGCCAATATGAAATGGGCATATGAAAATATCTATAGAGTTGATAATAAATGGGGTATTTAAATAGGGTGATTCGAAGGTACAATCAATATCCAGTTTTTTCGTAAAACGCCGCAAGCCTTCCTTCTGTTTTGCATTGCCTGGAAATAAAATCGGCTCGATGTAAGGCATGAAATACTTTTCCAATTTACGGTGAGAAACTTTATGGCCACCGTAAAATTGTTTTTCTTGTTCCATATCTTTCAAATTCAAAAAAACGAAATTGTCCTTAAACAACTTTTCCACAAACTTTTCAATCATTTTTCCTTCAAGCGCAAATGGAAAAATGTACTGCTGGAAAGTTCGCTTAGTGGGATCATTTTTCATTTTCACATACATATAATATATTCCTCCGATTAAACTGCTGAAAAAAAGGTTTAATTCATCTTATTTCTTATAATTACCCATGTATAGACAAACAAAACGATACATATTATAGAAATAATGTGGACAAATTGCCCAAATAAAAAAATCCCCCAAGCAAGTCCTCGGGGGCCATCGAAAAGAGTCCTTCAACCCTCTTCACTTTAGGGTACTAGAAACTGATGTTTCTAATGAAAAATCCGATATTCGGACCATTTTAACATTTATTTAACATATGATAAAACACGATTTCCCTCCATATTTAGGCAATACCACTTATTATTACCTTATTAATCCTTATATACAGTGATTTGCAGAAGAAAATATAACTATAGGAATAATTATGTAAATTATTTGTTCATTATTTTTTCCCTTTATCATGAAAATCATGTTTTAACTAATGAGAAACGGGTAAATAAAAAAAAGCAAAGGAGAGACATCATGAAATCTGATAGTAATAAACAACACTTTAAATTTTTTGAAAGAACAAATAACGCTAAACCAAGTGAACGGAAACAAATGAGCGATTTCATCAAAAAGAAGATG
The DNA here is from genome assembly GCF_014844095.1 of Brevibacillus sp. JNUCC-41. Lineage (NCBI taxonomy): Bacteria > Bacillati > Bacillota > Bacilli > Caryophanales > Bacillaceae > Peribacillus > Peribacillus sp. JNUCC41. The sequence continues at coordinate 1,576,279 of NZ_CP062163.1, forward strand.
AATACTCAAAACTCTCATTTAAACGATAAAAACTCATGACGGGTTGTATGTCATGAGTTTTTATCGTTTAAAATGCGATTTCATTTCCCTTAAGGTTGTGCTTTACACATTTCTTGATACCGATTACATTCAAAAAATGTTTGATTTTCTTCATCGAGGTTGCCTGATATTCATCTGCAATGGAAAACTCTTTAATATAGGCGATTTTTTCTTGTATATCTGTATCTATATGATCTTGGCTGTATTCTTTTTGATCTGATTTTTTGCATGTGTACACCACTGCTTCACCAATATTTCTGGTTGCCTTATCAAAATAAAAAGAAAACACAATGGCACATTCATCATCGTAAAAAGAGGGCTGAATCTTCATATTAATATCCATCATTCACCTTACACCTCTCTCCGTTTTGTTATTTACACTATAACAAAATCATTAAAGGGAAATAGGCGTTACAAACTACGCTCACGTTTCTTCCGCACCTACCAAATGAACCTTACACCCCCCATTCATAGATAATTATAACTACAGGAATATGCGCAAAAGAATAATCATTTAATAATAATAAAAAAAACATCTTCTAATGAAGATGCTTGAATGATTGATAGGGATGCTCCATTACTTATTTATATAAACCTGGAAGTTCTGCGTAAAGGCCTGGTAATTCGCTTGGGACAATAACAAAAGCAGCGATGATAAGAAAAGATACGACTAATGCTTTAGTACTTTTTTTCATAGGTCATTCCTCCTTTTCTTTTAAAAAAATATTGGTTAAAATAGAAATTAATTCTATAGTTATATTTAACCACACTTCTTAAAACCATATATTTCTACTAAAGATTCTATTTAAACCGTTCAGGACCTGTACATACCGCTTTCACCGATTTTTCATGACAAAATATAACTCTAGGCATATTTTAAGGAGAATCAAAATGGATTTTTTTGCAGTTGGACAAAAGATCAAAGAGCTACGTAAACAAATCGGGCTTTCCCAGGAAGAGTTGGCATCCGGTATTTGTACACAAGCACAGATAAGCAAGATTGAAAAAGGCGATGTCTATCCATATGCATCCACCCTCTACTTAATTTCCCAACGTTTAGGCGTTGATGTAAACTATTTTTTCGATATTGGAATGACCCCTAGGCTGGATTACGTTGAAGAAGTGATTTATCAATTAAAAATAGCCAGGAGAACCCGTAATTACGAGGAAATGCAGCAAATTGTAAAGGCTGAGGAAAACAGTCCCCTCTTTCTTCAAAATAAAAAGAATCATCAATTGATTCTTTGGCACAAGGGAATATACGAATATGAAAAAAATAAAGATTTAGATAAAGCCATCGAATTCATTAATCAGGCCATCGCCATTACTCATACGACCGACAAAATATATTCTGAACGGGAGCTTGAAATCTTAAGCAGCCTTGGTGTAATGTATGTTGCCGAAGAACAGTACGAAAATGCATTCGCCTTGTTAAGGAAAGCTTTGGATCACTTGAAAGCCCTTCCCTTTTTGACGGATAAAACGCTAAAGACACGCCTATCCTATAATTTTGGCAGAGTGTTAACACGCCTGGTCCGATACGAAGAGTCCATTGCCTGCTGCCAAGATGCCATAAAGTGGTGCCTCGAACATGATCAATTATATGCTTTAGCTGATTTACACTACCATTTAGGTTACAATTTTGAACTTATAGGTAACTTTGAAGAGGCAAAAGAGTACTTGGAAAAGTCAGCGTTTCTATTCGATTTACAAAAAAATCATACCTTTGTGACATTCATCAACAAAAAGTTGGATAGTTGGAAGAACGAAATGAAAATAAACTAATTCTATATTTTTGGCCATTCCCACTGGAATGGCTCCAGACTGGCAAACTCGATGAAGATCGAGTTTGTCTACATTTTTTTAGGAATGTACAATTTGAAAGATGCCTTCTGGCTCCCTCTCCAGTCAACTTTGTATTAACTTTTATAGAGAACCCCATTTGCCTGCAAACTGAGCCATTAACCAGGAATATGTATAATTTCACACGCATCATTTTCAAAACCTCCATTCTACATTTTAAATTCCAAGCCAAAATGAAGTATAATAAAGAGATGCTTCAAAAAACGCACCTTTAAAAAAGGTTCCCGCCCCTCATCAATTAGTTTTGTGAAGTGTGATGAGGATGAAGGATTTCAGGCATGGTTAACGTTAATGCCAGTTATTCCTGTTTATATCCGAACCGCTTATATTCAAGGGGAGTTTTGACGATATTGACTTTTACAGGGTTTTTATGAATATACGGCTAGAAGCAGTAATGCCTTGTTCGATTAACTGGATTAGAACGTAAAGAGAACGGCCATGGAAAAAGCCCGCCATTCAATCTCGGGATGTAATATATGCAAGGCCCAAGAATAACCAGGGGCAGGATTACGATATGTTAAAGAATTGATGGTCATGATCATACAAAAAATATAAATTTTGGTAAACGGGGCTTGTCCCTGAAGGAGGAGAGTATGAAGCGGGAGTTGTTGTTAGTTGGGGAGCGGCTGGCGGAATTTTTGGAGGCCGGGGATCCGGAAGATTCGGATGTGGTGAATCAAGGGCTCCAGTTATACCGTCAGGGGCTCGTTGAAATAAAAGAAGAAGCGGCGGACACGATTGCGGCTGAGGTACAGGATGGGACACGCTTTAAGGCCAGGCTGAATCTGCTCTTCCCTCAGGATGGAAGCTGTACATGTGATTCAAGGTTCATATGCCGGCATCAACTGGCCGTTTTCTTTTCTGCATATTCTGAACACGCTAGTGTTTCCGAATGGCTGAGTGAATGGAAAGCACCAAAAAACACCTCAACTGCCCAAGCACTGCAGCAGGTTAAACGGGCAAGTGAATTACTTAAACAGGCGGCGGGAAATTCCATCACCTTAGATAAAAGCTACCCATCATGGAAGCAATTCGTCCATGATGCCTTTGCGGAACATATCGAGCCTCATATAGGCGAGGCTACTTATATGATTGAAAATCATATACAAACTTACTTTAAACGCCTTAGCTCAAAAGCTCCAATGGAAAGGGAATGGAAGTTGCTTTATCATTTCGTTACGCAATTTTGCACGATGCAGCAGACACTGAGAGTGATTCAGCTGCATAAAAGTGAGACGCAAACGATCAGGGTCTTTTATGCACTTGCCGTCGACCTGGCAGAAGAGCTGCATGAATCGGTACAGCCGCTTAGCAGGCAAGCGAGGCCCTTCGCCTTTGATCCCTTCGTTTTCAGCATCAAGGAAGATGTAGCTAAACTACTGGATGGAGGAGAAGGCCTGGAATACGAAAAGATTGACCTCTACCGGGAGATATGGAGCTACTTGTTCTCCAACTCCTCATGGCGTAAAGAGGAACTGGAACGAATCAATAAGGAACTTCCCGACAAGTATATGGGCACTACAGAGAGGACGTCCTATTCCCTCGCAGCCATTCACCTATCCCTTTTGGAGAACCATGATGAACAAGCGATTGAGCTTCTTCATGGATTGAAGAAGGAAGCCTGTCCATACATTTTTTATTGGCTGAATCTCCTGGCTGAATCTGACAACCGGTCACGTGCCATCCCTTTCATTGAATTCATCAATCATAATGTCCAGGAATTCCTTGCCGGTTTATCGGATTATTATAAACGGGTAGATTTCGTCCGAACGTTCACGACTTTAATTAATAGTTGCTGTTATAAATTAAAACGGACCGATTTGCTTGAGAAATTTTACAGGGCCACCCTTCCGCACAGCTATTGGAACTATGCAAATTTCCTTTTTGAACAAGGACAATATAAAAAATGGGTGGAGATGCATATTTACTCGGAAATCAGCATTGACTTAATCAGCAGTGAATCCATCAAAGAAGTGGTTTCAAAAGAACCGGAACTAATCCTGCCCCTTTATTATCATGCGGTCCAGGAAAAGGTTTCTTTGAAAAACCGGCCTGCTTATAAGCAAGCTGTCCGTTATTTGAAAAGGATGCGCACCATCTATAAAAAGAGCAAAAAGGAAGACGTATTCGATCGTTATATACTTTATGTAGCAGATTCAACCAAACGGCTTCGCGCTTTCCAAGAAGAACTAAAAAGGGGTAAGCTTATCGATGTTTAATCCAGGGAAATTAAAAATCAAAATAGCGGCTCTCGAAAACGGAACTTACGCCCTTGGTGTCGTCAATGAAGAGAATACCTTCCTCACTACGAATTATATACGCAGGCTGTTATTCAACTGGGATGACGCAAGCTTTTATGGTACCAAAATGACTACGGATATAGTGGATGGAAATCAAGTATTCATTCTTGACGCTTGGGGACTTCTCAACTTTTTTGCTAGGGAAAGCTTTAACTCCTTCATAGAGTGGGAATGGTCCGAGTTATCCTCCCTTTGCCTTTCAGCAGCGCCCGTTCTACATGAATCCATTGAAGCCGGAATCCCCGTACCGGATTTCACTAATCTTCAGTTGGACTCCATCGGCTGGAAGCTGCCGGAAGAAGTGGAGGAGGAATTCGTCCCTTCCTTTTGGGAAGAAGAAATATCTTTGGATCTCCCTTCACCTGAACTGGAAACCAACCGTACTTTTATCGAAAAGTGGTATAACGGTGCCGCTAATATGTATTTAAAAAACTATTCACCCATGCAGCATAAATGGAGCGAGGCCGTCGGGGCATTAAAGGATACACGGCTCTCTCCCGAAGAATTGCAGGCCTTTTTTGACAAAGACAGCTGGCAGGAATGGCTCGGAACCCTTCCTGATCCCAAGCCATTCACTATAGGTCTCCGGTTAACTGAGCCTCCTGATGGCAATGGGCCTTGGATACTCGATGTTACCCTTCGTTCAAAAAGGGATGAGAATATCATTGAAACATATACAGGAAATAAACTGCCGCGCGGCTGGAATAAGTATGCAAGTGAAGTGGTGCGTGCTACGAAACGCTGGCAGCTCGTCGTGCCATGGCTTGGGGAGAATGGCCGTCTGAAAAGGGAAATTTCAGAAACGGATGCATGGGAATTCTTGACCGATGCAAGCGAAAAGCTCCTGTTTCTTGGCGTCGAAATTCTCCTTCCATCATGGTGGCTTGCCTTGAAGGAGTCCTCATTGAAGGTCAAGGCGAAAGTGAAGAGCCAATCGAACCGCGGCCCGTCTTATGTCGGGTTAAAAGCTTTAATGGACTTTGATTGGCGGTTCTCATTAAATGGCAAAGAGCTCACCGAGGCGGAGTTCGAGGAGCTCGTCAATGAAAAAAGGCGGCTTGTCTTCATCCGCGGCCAATGGGTCAAGCTTGATCCAGCTTTCATTAAACAAATTCAGGAGCTGATGGAAACAGCTAATGAAAAAGGCATCCAATTGACTGACTTGCTGCAACAGGAACTGTTGAATGGCATAAATGAAGATGGCGATGACGATTCTGAAAACGACGAGATGCTCAGGATTCAATTTGAATTGAACCAGGAGCTCCGTAAAATGGTTGGAAGACTCCGGGAAACCAGAAACATTTCCATCCTGCCCGTCCCTCATGCACTTCAAGGTGATTTACGCCCCTATCAAAAACTGGGCATGAGCTGGCTCCTTTTTTTAAGGGAGCATGGTTTTGGTGCTTGTCTAGCCGACGATATGGGACTTGGAAAAACCGTCCAGATGATAGCCTACCTACTTCATGTGAAAGGCAAGGAAGGAGCCGGTAAAGAGCTCCCCACTGTCCCTAGGGATAAACAAAAAAGTGAACCGATCATTGTCGAAGAGGATAGCAGCACAGAGAGCAGTGATGAGGCTGAGATCATTGCCACTGCCCCCGAATCCGTCTCTGTACAATCGGCGCTCATCGTCTGCCCGACATCGGTCCTGGGCAACTGGCAAAAGGAATTGGAGAAATTTGCACCATCACTTAAGGTTCACCTTCATTACGGATCGAATCGTGCTAAAGGTGAAGCATTTACTAAACTGGCAGCCGATCATGATATTGTCTTAACATCATATGGACTGACCCACCAAGATGTGGCTGAACTGACCACCATCCATTGGAGCAGCGTTATCCTTGATGAAGCGCAAAACATCAAGAATGCCCAAACAAAGCAATCCAAAGCGGTCCGCAAGCTAAATGGCAGACATCATATCGCCTTATCGGGTACGCCGATGGAAAACCGTTTAAGTGAGCTGTGGGCGATTTTTGACTTCATCAACAAAGGTTATCTCGGAACGCTAGGTCAGTTTCAGGAAAAATATGTGGCGACCATTGAGCGTGATGAACAGAAGGATAAAATCAAGGAATTGCAGCGTTTGATACAGCCATTCTTGCTTCGCCGTACAAAACGCGATAAAGAAGTCGCCCTTAATCTTCCGGATAAGCAAGAACAAAAGGAATTCGTTCCGCTTACCACCGAGCAAGCATCGTTGTATGAACAACTGATAAAAGATACATTCACTGATATCGAACAACTGTCTGCCTTTGAAAGAAAAGGCATCATCCTCCAGATGCTGAATAAGCTCAAGCAGCTTTGCAATCATCCAGCTCTTTACTTAAAAGAGACGGAGAAGGAAAACATCATGAAGGCACCTAACCGATCAGGCAAACTCGAGAAACTGACCGAGATTATCGATGCTGTCCGCGAACAGGTTGAAAGCTGCCTCATTTTTACACAATATATCGGGATGGGCAATATGATTAAAGAATTGCTGGAAAAACGATATGGCTTTGAAGTGCCATTCCTGAACGGGAGTGCGAACAAGAAACAGCGTGATGAAATGATCACCCGATTCCAAGATGGGGAATTCCCCATCTTCATACTCTCGTTGAAAGCAGGCGGCACTGGACTTAATCTTACAGAAGCGAATCACGTGATTCACTATGATCGCTGGTGGAACCCGGCTGTTGAGAATCAAGCCACCGACCGTGCTTACCGAATAGGGCAACAGCGTTTCGTTCACGTTCATAAGCTAATCTGCACAGGGACCCTGGAAGAAAAAATCGACCAGATGCTTGATAAAAAGCAAGCCCTGAACGACGAGATCATCAGCAGTGACAACTGGATCACCGAACTTTCCACAGAGGAAATCAAGGACTTGGTTGCTCTTCAATAACCCGCTCTCACGATATGAAGATGAATGAGGGCAGGTTGTCAGCTTATCAGGACAAAAAAAGGGAGAATGCATATATGATATGCATTCCCCTTTTTTTATACATAAGCGTCCTGTATCTTTTAAACCCTTGAATACCTGGTCGATTCAAAAAAGCGATTTCACCATATAGAGAGCTGTGATCCAAATGATGATTGCAGAAATTTTATTTAATATTCCAAGGAATTTCCCGGATGTATCAACTTTTTTCAGTAATCGCCCCGCAAGACATAATCCATGGAACCAGCACCATGACACAAAGATGCACGTTATGGTGAATATCATTTTATCTTTCCCAGAATAAACAAGGGAGCTCGAACCGATTACACCTATCGTGTCCAAGATTGCATGCGGATTCAGTAACGAGACTGATAAAGTAAACACAATTTGCTTTTTGGCCGACATCTGCATGGATTGGGCACCTGACTGTGAATTCGGTTTGGCAAACCAAATCTGAAAACCCATATACAATAAAAATATAACTCCGATTATGATCAATGTAAGGCGCAACCAATCATATTGCATCACAACCAATGAAACACCTAAAATTGCTAACAGAATGAGCACTGTATCACAAATTGCAGCTGTGATCGTTGCTGGCAATGCTTTTTTTATTGTAGGTTGGATTGCACCTTGATTAAAGATGAATATATTTTGCACTCCCAACGGAAGTATCAGCCCTAATGCCAATAATAATCCATGAAAAAATGGCCCCATACGAATACCCCCTCCCCTCATATTCAGTATAATGAAAACAACAAAGGAATTAACCATCCAATTGGTTGGTTTTCAAACCAACCAATTTATAATGAATATAGAAAATGAAAGGAGTGGTTTTCGCATGTTCATCGAATGGAGACCAAACCGTGCTTCCGACCAATCACTTCACCAGCAAATAGCAGATTGGGTCAAACAACAAATTACACGAGGCGAATGGCCGGTTGGTACTAAGCTTCCATCACAACGCTCATTGGCCGACTCATTTGGTGTAAACCGAAGTACCCTCATCACAGCCATAGATGAGTTGATTGCAGACGGATTATTGGAAACTAAGATTGGATCGGGCACTTTCGTTTCAAATAATACATGGAATGTGCTCGTCTCCAGCAAACAGCCCGACTGGAAAAACTATGTCCGGAATGGCCTTCATGAACCCAATTTAAAAACGATTCAGGACATTAATCAATATGAAACGGATACCGCCATCATCAGATTGGGCACGGGCGAACTATCTCCAGCTCTATTGCCTACAAAACAAATAGAAAAGACGTTGCAATCCACTTCTTTTGATGCCCGCTCATTAGGTTATTCCGAACCAAAGGGTGATAAGAGACTTCGTCAATGTATAAGTGTTTATTTAGAAACAAAAGGAATCAAAGCAAGTCCCAGCTCCCTCATGGTCGTTTCTGGCGGGCTCCAGGCACTCCAGTTGATTTCAGTTGGTTTACTTCAAAGGGAATCGTTGATTTTACATGAATCCCCTTCCTATTTAAATTCCGTTCACCCTTTTCAATCTGCGGGCATGCAATTAGTAGGTTTATCAATACAAGGCCGGGAAAGTATTCCGACACAAATAAAACGCATCAATGGAAGGAAGAAAGCGTCACTATTTTATACTGTTCCCACGTTTAACAATCCAACAAATACTACATGGACAAAAGAAGAAAGACTAAACCTCCTATCACTATGCAAAAAAGAACAGATTCCGATTATTGAAGATGACGTATATAGTGATTTGTGGTTTGAAAAGGAACCGCCGCCGCCTTTAAAATCCCTTGATGCAGATGGCCTTGTATTGCACATTGGCAGTATGTCCAAAACATTGAGCCCCGGATTGCGTATCGGATGGATTGCTGGCCCGATAACTGTAATTGAACGTTTAGCGGACATTAAAATGCAAATGGATTACGGTTCCAGTGCCCTTTCCCAACACCTTGTGGCAGAATGGTTAGCAAACGGTCAGTATTCAAGGCATATAGAGTGGCTAAGGCATGAGTTGATAGATCGCAGAGATTTCACATTGACCCTTCTCGATCAATACTTTAAGGGACTGGCTGAATGGCAAATACCACAAGGCGGTTTTTATATATGGTTAAAATTATGTAAACCCATCGTGAATCCAAACCTTTTCAAACAAGCGATAAAGGAAAACATACTTCTTAATCCGGGATACATATACGAACCAAATAACCATACACATATACGGCTTTCCTATTCATACGCCTCGGAGGACCAATTGGCTTATGGCATCCAAACCCTTTCGGAGATCATTCGGCGGATGGTTTGACATTTTGAAGGATAGGAGACGCTCATCATGTCGAGGAGCTGTTCGCGGCAGCTCCATTCTTATTGGGTAAAGTAACATATTAATGTCCTGCAGTTCCAGAAGATGATATTACGGATTGGCAGCTTTCATTTTTACGTTCCGTCCTTTTTGCTGGATGATGAAAAAAGAATGGTGATAGCCATGATTGATCATGATATGATCGAGGATTGCAGTAAGCGCCTCACCCTTATTCGGCTGATATGTCTCTGAACTTTCCTCAATGATGATTTTTTCTTGGTGGGGATCATATTTAATAGATGTTTTAGCACCTCTTTCAATAAAAGAAAGGGTTACCTCCTGACATAGAGGAAATTCCTGATAGGGTGAATCTGAGCGGGGATTCTTTTCAAAGGGAGAATGGACGTGCTGAAGTGCATCAAAGAAACTCGGTTTTGTAAGATATGGCCTGTCGCTTCCTTTCCTTTCGAATTTCACTTTAATTCCGAGACTACTAACTTTATTGCTGGATTTCTTCTTATAATTCATAGATACCCTCCTTTTAATAGGTTCTTTATACCTAATTCTTTCATCCCACTCCATATACCTGCCGGAAAATGAAATTACTTCCTCACTAATAGATTTCCATATTTGCACGGTGAAAATGCAGCAAACTACTCCATCTTCAAAAATTCAAAATCCGGAAATCTTATTACGCAAAAACGGCCCTCTTGGGTAAGAGGGCTTAGACTATGGAACAACTCGATAATAATTGATTTTGCCTACAGTTTTTTTGAGGGTTTGTACAATTGAAACGTTGATTTCCACTCTAGGCACTCGCTTTCCGCGGGCAGTCCGGGAGCCTCCTCGGCGCTCTTTGCGCCTGTGGGGTCTCCCTTGGACACGCTTTTTCCGCAGGAGTCTCGTACCTTTCGTTCCAATCAACTGGTATGTTTTTTTAAAGAATACTGTAGGCTTCGGAATGGATTAACCCGAACCATGATTAGAATGGAAGAGTTGTTTATCCACCATGAATTTTTACCTTTTCATATGAAGTGAAATCCTCATTAGATTGAAGAAATCTGCGACACTCCTGCCGAATAACTGGCTAGCCGAGACCCCGCAGACGCTTGCGTCGAGGAGGCTTGGCAGACAGTCGGCGGAAAGGGAGCGGATTTCAGAAATCAACTGAAACTTATTAAGAAAAAACTGTAGGCAAACTCGCTTTCTTCGAATTTGCCCACAAAAAACAGCCCTCTTGAATAAGAGGGCTGCCTTTCATTTATTTTTTTGCTTTATTGATGTTAAAGGATTTCTTCGATTCATTTCCTGCAAGATCGGTCACCTTGAATTCAAACTTGTTGTTGCCTGTTTTAAGCGGCAACTCCAAATCCTCTATCTTCTTCTTATAGGCACGCATTTTGTATGGTTCCTTGAATTCATGATAGAATACTTCGCTTCCATTCAGGTAAAGGCGGATTTCATCGAAATTATCCTCTACCGTCACGTCCACTTTTGGATTCTTTCCTTTGGCTCCCACAGTTTCCGGTACACCTTTAACTTTTAAACCTGGCTTTGTTGCATCGACCATAATCGTCCGTTTAAAGGAAACTGTGTTATCCCATTTATCGGTTGCTTTAACCGTGAAGCTTTGGACACCATCTACAAATTTCTTTTCATATGAGAATTGATATTTATTATTCGTCTTGTTATACGTTACAGGTACCGTTTTATTGTCGATTTTAAATTCCGTTATTTCCGATGCTTCTTCAATTTCTCCAGTTATTTTGATTTTAGTTTTATTGTTCACGCTCAAAGCTTCAGGACTCTTGATCTTTACAGCTGGTGCATGATTATCGATCGGAGCCGAATCGCTTGCTAATTCGGTTTCAGCCGTTTTTTCATTACCTGCATAGTCAATTGCCACAACCTGAACCTTTTCCCCTTTTACATCAGGCAGGGTGAATTGTTTCGCATTCGCCGGGAGCGGTTCTTTCATGATGGATGCTCCATCGACTTGCACATCGTAATAAGCAAGCCCTGAACCATTCAAGTTATCCTTACCTTGGATGGTCAATACATTGCCTTTTTTCGAAATCTTGACTGTCGGCTTTACCGTATCGATTTTGATGGGCATTTTAAACGTCTGCCATTTAGCACCCTCGTAATCTATCATCGCTTTGATTTCAAAATAATACACCCCATCCTTAGCGAGTGCATTATTGATTTTACCGTCCCATTTACGGGCTGGAACCAGGGTGTATGCAGTCCCTTTTCCGCCATCATAATAATCCTTACGTACATTATTCTCTGTGCGAAGTTTCCGGACTGACTTGTTTTCACCATTCAATATATTGTATTCTACTTTTTTCGCATTCCTTAAGAATGATAGGACCGGCACAAAGTCATCCTGTGCGCCATCACCATTTGGGGAAATTGCAATATTTTTGCCATTGAATGTTTTTCCCGCAGGGTCATAGCCGAGATAAGTGAAGTCTTCACCTGCAGTCGATACTCCCCCTGCCCTTCCATAGAAAGACTCTTTATCATATTTAGTGCCATCCAGGATCGGGGCTTTGTTCCACTCTCCTTTAAACCCTACATACGGTACATTCAGTTCCGGATTCGTATCGGCTGGATCCTTCAATGAAATGAACCCTTCAACAAAATATCCGTTTGGAAAGACCTTGTCAATGTCTACAAGAGTCTGAAGGTCATCGCCAAGTACCTTTGCATCGGATATGTCCACTTTCACTTCGAATGTAACCGATTTTTTTGCAGGAACGGTAATCTTTTTTGTATTTTTATTATTGATTTTAATCGTAGCGTTCTTAATTTCCTGTGCTTCCAGCACATTAGCGGAATAACCCAGTTGTCCCTGGATTGCATAGTCCGTTTGGATGTTTCCTTTTACATCATACTTGACCGCTTTGTTGCTGAAGTTTTCAACCTTTAAAGTAAAGGCGAACTTATTGCCGATCTCCTTCATTGCAACCTTCGCTTCTTTCGTGAATGCCTCGGTCACGACAGCAGGTGTGGACAATGCGGATTGCAGCTGCATGACTCCGGCTCCCTGCCTGCGAGGCGAGTAAGGGTTTTCCCAGTCAAAGGCCTTATTGACGACACCCTGATCCGTTAAAGGCTTTGAAGTATTCATCATCAGATTTTTAGCTAAGTTAGCCCGGGCAGATCCTTCTAATTTAAATTCTTTATCCACTCTTTCAAGAACCAGTGCCGAGCCTCCGGAAACATGTGGTGCCGCCATTGAAGTACCGCTCATCATTCCATATTCATCGTTGTTCAGCGTCGAATAAATCTGTCCGCCCGGAGCAGTGATTTCCGGTTTGAAATCCAAGTTCGGAGCGACTCCCCATGAACTGAATGAGCTCATTTTCCCTGCTTCTGGATTTACAGCTTTTGTTTTATCACCATTAAAGGTAACCTTCACCTTTTCGCCATCCGTTAAGGCCGATTTCAGCTTTGCACCATCCGATTTCAACATAAACAGCTGAGGAATGGTGATGCTTGAATCTGTAGCCATGGAAATATATCCGTCAGCATTATTGTAAATGATGACTCCTGTCGCTCCTGCTGCCTGTGCATTTTGCGCCTTTTCTATAAAAGAAAGCGTACCGCGCTCGATGAGGGCGAACTTGCCTTTAACATCCACTTTGGAAAGCTCCTCCGGCGTTCCAAGACCTGCAGCCACCAAGTCATGTGTTTTATCCTTCAAAGCATTGGGGTGTACGCTTGAAGCCGACATGAACGGAGCTTTACCTGCTTGTCCGTTTATATCATAAGTCGCTGCATCTAAATCCATATAGTTATTCTCCACCGATGCCACTTGTACAGAATCGTAAGCAAGCCCAGGTGAACCAGAAACGCCAATATCCGGGTTCGAAGCTGATGGGTTTGCAAAACCATTTCCAAAGTGCGCCGAGTTTCCTGCTGAAATCGACATGAGGATCCCATTATCAACAGCCCTGGATACCGCCTGCTGCTCCGGATCTTCTGCCGATACAAAACCTGCAGTGGAGCCAAGGCTCATATTCAGCACATCCGCCCCAAGGATAATGGCATCGTCAATCGCCTTAATGTATATATCGCCCCATGTTGTCTGCATGTCGGGATCATTCCCGAAGACCTTTAAAGCAAGCAGCTGGGCTTCAGGAGCAACCCCTTTAATGCCGCCATTCTCTTCATCTCCATTGGCACCAGCCGTACCTGCTACATGCATTCCATGCATGGAAGCCCCTTCACCAAGGTCAAGGATTTCTTCATTTTCATCCATGTAATTGTATCCATAAGGTACCTTCGCTGTATAATAATTGCCTAATAGATGGCTAGATTTCTTCATCCCGCTTATTTCACTTTCTGTCAGCTCAGCCTTAGTCTCGTCGTGCAGGACCATATCACGGTGAGATGGGTCGATTCCAGTATCGATAATCCCGACGACCATCCCTTCCCCTTTATATCCATATTCCCGCCAAGCTTCCTGGGCTTGGACAAGTTCTTTACTATATAGCATCTCGGGTTTTTCTACAGGACGTTCATATTCATTCGCAATATGTACTTCAGCAACTTCAGGCATGGCTTCCACCTTTTTGATTTCACCATACTGAAGTTCACCACTGAAACCATTTACGACTGTCGTAAAACTTTCAAGTTCCTTGAAAGTTATTTTTTTCTCTTTCACCTTTTTTTTCAATTTCTTCTGATTAGCTAGCTTTTCGGACTTTAATTGTTGTTTCTTACTTTTAGATAACTGTTTAAAAAGTTTCCCTTCTTTCGAGGCTATTTCTATTGCCGGGGCTTCCTTCATCTCTACGATGACCCTGACCTTCTCATTGCTTTTGTACTTCTTCCCCAAATCATTTTTCTTCAGCTTTATATTACTTTCCTGATTCTTCTTACCTGCACCGCCCGAGCCTGTCGGGGAATCCGGTAGCTTGGCTGCGGAAACGCTTGCAGTAAATACTAATAGAAAGATTGCTAGAATGGACAAGCTGCGTTTAATCAATGAACTTTCCTCCTCTAAAATAATCAATTTTTGGAATATTCTTACTGAGTATAAAAGTATCACAACTTTTGGGGTGATTTTAAGGGGTAATAGTCACTATTTCCCTATTTCGATCTAGGCTTTTGTTATTATTTTTCATATTTTAATAGATTTACACGATAAACGACAAAAAGATGGTGATGTTAAACTAACATCACCCTTTTACTTCTAGTTTTTCATTCTTGGATCCAATGCATCGCGCAGCCCATCCCCCATTAGGTTAAAGCCGAGTACCGTAAGCATGATCGCAAGGCCAGGGAAAAGAACCGTCCATGGTGCCTGAATGATGAACGCCCTGGAATCGGCAAGCATTTTTCCCCACTCTGGTGCTGGCGGCTGAGCTCCGAGACCGAGAAAGCCCAGTGCTGCACACTCAATTATGGCAGTTGCAATCGCCAAGGTACCTTGAACGATGATCGGTGCAAGACTATTCGGAAGGATGTGGTGAAGGAGAATCCGACCATCCCCCATTCCAATTGCCTTAGCGGCCGTTACATATTCCTCTTCTTTCACTGTTAAGACCCGTGAACGTAAAAGCCGGCCGAATATCGGGACATTGACGATGGCAATGGCAATAAGTGCGTTGCGAAGGGAAGGTCCCAAAACGGCTACGACAGCAATAGCTAGCAAGATACTTGGAAAGGCCAGAATGATGTCAAAGACCCTCGATATGATCGTATCTATCCACTTGCCGTAATAACCGGCAATGATTCCTAAAAAAGACCCAACCACGACAGATCCGGCAACAGATAAGAAGCCGACCCCTATTGATATGCGCGAGCCATAAATGACCCTGCTCAAAATATCACGACCAAATTCATCCGTTCCGAACCAATGCTCCGCAGACGGGGCCAAATGTTTATCACTTAGCTTTTGCCCCTCAAATGAATAAGGTGCAATAAGGGGCGCGAAGATGGCGATTAAGATTAAAAATGCAACAATCCCCAGACCCACAAGAGCTACCTTATTTTTCCTAAAACTCCTCCATCCTTCCTTCCAGGGAGAGATGACCTTTTCCTCTGCCTCTTTTGGAGGAAGGATTGGCGAAGTATTCGTTGCTATTTCAGGCATGAGTTTCCCTCCCTATTTATACTTAATCCTTGGATCGATCGCTGCATACAACAAGTCCACAACTAGATTGATCATGACAAACAAAAAGGCGATGACGAGAATTCCGGACTGTATCACCGGATAATCCCGAGATAGTATTGCATCATAAATATATGTACCGATACCCGGCCATCCAAAAATATTTTCCGTTAATATGGCGCCGCCTAAAAGTAATCCTGTCTGCAGGCCGATCACCGTCACCACTGGAATCAGGGCATTCTTAAGGGAGTGCTTGTAAACAACCCAAAACATTCTCATTCCTTTCGCACGAGCCGTACGAATGAAATCCGATCTCATTACTTCCAGCATGGACGAACGTGTCATCCTTGCAATAATGGCCATCGGAATGGTCGCAAGCGCAATCCCCGGCAAAATGAGATGTTTGATCACCTCGAAAAACTGGTCAACCCTGCCAGCCATGAGTGTATCCATCAAATACAGGCCGGTTATGGCTTCAACGGGATCCCTGATATTATCCCGCCCTGTCGTCGGAAGTAAATCCCATTGAATTGAAACGAGGTATTGCTCCATTAATCCCAGCCAGAAAATAGGCATGGACAAACCAATCAACGCAATCACCATGGCGGCATAATCAAACCATGAGTTTTGGAACCAAGCTGATATTATCCCTGCATTCACGCCTATTACCACGGCGATGATCATGGCGATCAAGGCCAGTTCTATCGTGGCCATTAGGTATGGCCCAATTTCCTCGGAAACCGGACTATTCGTTTTTAACGAAACACCCAGGTCTCCCTTTAACAGACCTGATAAATAATCCCAAAATTGAATGAACCAAGGTTTATCCAGACCAAGCTCCTTTGTCATTGCAGCGACTGCCTCTTCCGTTGCTTGCTGCCCTAAAATCACCTGTGCTGGATTCCCCGGAATCGCCCGAATCATCATGAAAACAATAAATGCCATTCCGAGTAACACTGGAATGAGAGATCCTAAACGTCGTACGGTATAGGAAAACAAAACAATCACCCGCCTTTTAAATAAGGGTCCTTTGAAGCGCCCTTGATCATTTTGAAATACATTCCATAACAAAACCGGGAAGCATGCAAGACTCCATACTACCCGGTTCGCACGGTTAATTTTCTAGTGAAACATTAACAAGGGATTGTGAACCAGTTGGATGTGGAACAAACCCTTTGACAGTCTTAGATCCGGCTAACTGCGGTAAAGAGTGTACAAGCGGAACCCATGGAGCATCATCATGGATGATTTCCTGTGCTTTTCCATACAACTCATTGCGCTTGGCTTCATCTGCCGTGGACTGAGCTTCAATTAGCAGTTTATGGACCTCATCGTTTGCGTAACGGGCATAGTTGTTGGAGCCGATATTATCTTTATCCAATAATGTATAAAGGAAGTTATCCGCATCTCCATTATCTCCTGTCCAGCCCATCATGAAGGATTGGGCTTCACCAGCCTGCACTTTCTCTAAATATGCAGCCCATTCGTACGAAACGATATTCGCTTCGATGCCGACTTGTTTTAGGCTTGCTTGAATGGCTTCAGCCACTTTTTGACCATCTGGCATATATGGGCGCGGTACCGGCATTGCCCATAGGTCCATTTTAAATCCGTCTTCAAGTCCAGCTTTTTTCAGCAGTTCTTTCGCTTTTTCTACATCATAATCATAGTCTTCGACTTTGTCATTGTAGCCAGAAACGGATGGCGGCATAGGATTCTTGGCAGGCTCTGCTGTGCCTTCATAAAAATTATCAATGATTTCCTTTTTATTGATCAAATGCGAGATGGCCTGACGCACTTCTTTCTTGTCGAATGGCGCTTTCTCAACATTGAAAGCAAAGTACCCGACATTCATGGATGCACGTTCGAATATTTGCAGGTTTTCATCTCCTGTAACCTTACTGATATCACTTGGGTTCAACCCATCCATCAGGTCGATTTCACCCTTGATTGCAGCATTTAATCGCGCAGAGTTATCTTTAATGACCTTAAACGTAATTCCATCAAGTTTCGGCAGTCCTTCTTGCCAATAGTCATCGTTTTTCACCACTTCAATCGTATCGCCAGGTTTCCATGATTTGAATTTGAAAGGACCTGTACCAGATGGATTTTTAGTGAAGTCATCACCCTCTTTTTCAATTCCAGCCGGACTGGCTATTGCAAATGTAGGCATGGCAAGGTTTTTCAGGAACGGCGCCTGCGGACGGTTCAAAGTGAATTCCACCGTGTTGGCATCGATCGCTTTTACTTCTTTGATGACATGGCCTTCATCACCTTCAAATCCTCCGAACATGGAGGCATAGTACGCAAATTTACCCTCATCCTTACTTTGTGCCCAACGTTGAAAGTTTTTTACGACTGCATCTGCATTGAAATCAGTACCATCATGGAACTTGATTCCGGTTTTCAATTTGAATGTGTATGTTTTTGCGTCATCAGACACTTCCCATGATTCTGCAAGACCCGGATTGATTTCCGTATCATCTTCCCCATATTTCACAAGCGTTTCAAAAATCTGCTGTGTGACGATGAATGATTCCCCATCGGTTACGATAGCCGGGTCAAGACCGACAGCGTCTCCGCCTTTACCGTATATCAATACGCCGCCCTTCGCTTCACTCGATCCCCCTTTACCATCATCTTTCTCTTTTGATGTAGACGAGGAGCATCCCGCAAGCGCTAGCGAAAGAGCCAGGATACCAACCAGCAATAATGCCAATGTTTTCTTCATATTCTTCCCCCTTATTATTTGCGAATTTATGTATACGTCGTGTCAATTGTATAAATGACAAGCAACGTAGTGACCAGGTTTATGTTCATTCAGGATTGGCTTTTCCGTACTGCATACTGCCATCGCCTTTGGACATCTTGTATGGAACGGACAGCCGCCGGGCGGGTTCGATGGGCTTGGAACATCTCCCTGCAGGATTACCCTATCCCCCTTGTATCCCACATCCGGGATGGGCACGGCTGATAGTAAAGCCTGCGTATATGGATGAAGCGGATCTTCGTAAAGTCCTTCACTTTCCGTCAATTCAACTATATGTCCAAGATACATGACACCGACACGGTCGGAGATATGCCTCACCACTCCAAGATCATGGGCAATGAACAAGTAGGTCAAATCAAAATCCTCCTGCAAATCCTGCAACAGATTCAAGACCTGTGCCTGGATCGACACATCCAGTGCAGATACCGGCTCATCGGCAATGATCAATTTGGGGTTGACTGCAAGTGCCCTCGCTATGCCAATACGCTGCCGCTGGCCCCCACTGAATTGATGCGGATACCTTTTAGCATGGTAACTGCTTAAGCCAACAACCTTAAGAAGTTCCTGCACACGTGCCTTTCGCGCCTTTTTATCTTTAACCCCGTGAACGATGAGCGGTTCTTCCAATATTTTTTCAATGGTATGCCTGGGATTGAGGGAAGCGAATGGGTCCTGGAAGACCATCTGCATTTCACGGCGCATCTTTCTCATTTCACTGGAAGATAAAGCTGTCAGGTCCTTTCCTTCGAAATAAACATTACCCTCACTCGGCTCAAGCAATCGAAGCAATAATCTTCCCGTCGTAGACTTTCCGCAACCGCTTTCACCGACAAGTCCTAAGGTTTCCCCTTTATAAATGGAAAAAGACAAACCATCAACTGCCTTGACCTCTCCGATGGTCTTTCCGAGAACCCCTCCTTTGATTGGAAAATGCTTCTTTAGGTTTTCTACCTTAACCAATGTTTGATTCATGCAAGGCGGCTCCTTTCCCATCTTCATACAGCCAGCAGCGAACATGCTGACCCTCATCGAATTTCAATAGAGACGGGGTCTCATTTATACATTGCTCCATGGCATGGGAGCACCGGGGGGCAAACTGGCACCCGAGGTTGCTTGTCCCAGGTTTTGGCACATTACCCGGTATCGAATAAAGGCGATCTTTCTTTATTCGCATATCGGGAATCGACTGAAGTAAACCGACCGTATAAGGATGCTTGGGGTCTTGGAAAATCGTTTGCACATTTCCTTCCTCTATCACCTTGCCGGCATACATGACAATGACACGTTCACACATTTGCGCCACTACCCCAAGATCATGGGTAATCATCATGATTGCCGTGTCTGTTTCTTTATTTAAATTCTTCATTAACTCCAGGATTTGTGCCTGGATCGTCACATCCAAAGCCGTTGTCGGTTCATCGGCTATAAGGAGTTTAGGTTCGCAAATCATGGCCATTGCTATCATGACCCTTTGTCTCATTCCACCTGAAAGCTGATGCGGATATTCTTTGAGCAATTCCTCGGCACGGCCAAGCCCAACCAGCTTCAGCATTTCCACCGCTCTATGCCGGGCCTGTTTCTTGTTCCATTTTTTATGTATCCGAAGCGTCTCGACCAACTGCTCGCCAATAGTGAACACAGGATTCAAGCTAGTCATCGGTTCCTGGAATATCATCGCTATATCATTCCCGCGAATTTTTCTCATTTTCGCTTCAGAGGCATTCGCGATGTTCTCTCCTTTAAAAAGGATTTCCCCCTCCACCTTACCAGCAGGCGAAGGAACCAGACCCATGATGGACAGAGAAGTTACGCTTTTTCCGCATCCCGATTCTCCTACAATCCCTAAAACCTCACCAGGATTGACATGGAAATCGATTGAATTCACGACAGGAATCACCCCATCGTCCGTATGAAAACTGGTTCGCAACCCATTCACCTTAATAATTGGTTCGCCCATCAAATCACTTCCTATATATAACTTTTTTTCCAATTACATTATTGGGTTTATTATTGCATCAAAATTAAAATATTACAATATATTTTCTAAAAATTCTAATTTAACAGAATTATTTTTTTATTTTCCCTATTTACACACATTTTGGCATAAAAAAAAATGACTGCTTATTTGCAGTCATTACAATGGGGAAATCATATAACTCGATTTTATTGAGGGTAAATCGAGGTATCCAGCGGGGAAGAAGCTATATTAGCTTATGGGGAATGAATGGATGAAAGATAATCTATATACTACCGTCAAGTTTCATTAAATTT
Organism: Brevibacillus sp. JNUCC-41; assembly: GCF_014844095.1. Taxonomy (NCBI): domain Bacteria; kingdom Bacillati; phylum Bacillota; class Bacilli; order Caryophanales; family Bacillaceae; genus Peribacillus; species Peribacillus sp. JNUCC41. Next base: position 1,596,853 of record NZ_CP062163.1, read on the forward strand.
CCCTGAGAATCTGTGCATGTATTTTTCATTATGGTCCTATAAATACTTTTATTATTTCCAATGTATTAAGCATCCAATTGCTCTGTCCTACTATTCAGTATTAGAAGTTTTCAAATAGGCCTTCACCACATGTCGAATTTAACCCATCCATACATTTTCTTGAAAACAATCTTGCTTCCGTGCTGGGGCAAGCCATCATGCCTCCCTTCACGTAACACTATAAACCAATATGTTCAAAATCTTTGGGCTTACTATCATTTTGTTTAGATCCAATAAATTGAACCCTCTCGGCAACCACTTCAGTTACATATACATATTTGCCCTCCTGATTTTCATATCTCCTTGTTTGTATTCTGCCAGTTATGCCGATCGTTGCACCCTTTTTACAATATTGAGCAGTATTTTCAGCCGACTTTTTCCATATGATACACTGTACGAAGTCCGCCTCATAGTTACCGACAGTATTACGGAAGTTCCGGTTGATTGCCAACGTGATATTGGAAACAGCCTTGCCATCGGGTGTGTATCTTAATTCAGGATCCTTCGTAAGCCTGCCGACGAGGGTAACTTGGTTAATCATCCTTTCACTCCTTTCTCTTTAATATGAATTAATCATACTCTTTCTTCCATCGATTAAAAAATCGACGAAATGCTCTAATTACACCATTTTTCTTCATGAAAAATCGTTTGGATGATGCAAAATCATTTTTTATTGATTGAAACAAGGTGAAAAACGAATAGTTAACAAAATTAAATATTTTGCAAATTTTTATTCTATCCTTCATAATTTAGACAAATGTTGGGTTTTCATTTCATTAAGGAACTTTTTTTTAGTATGATATAATTACCTTTAAAAGGATTAAATCGATATGTACTATTTCAAAAATTTACGTTTAAGAGAGGTATTGCCGCTCTTTCTTGCAAGAAACGGAGGAATTAGATGAAATCATTTAAATTGATCTCGTTGCAAATTGTTACTGAAAATTTAAACTTGATCGATATCGCATTAACAGATGGACTGATCATAAATAAAGAAAACGACGCCAGAACATGGTTACTGGAAGCCTTTGTAGAAGAAAATCATTTCAATAAGCTTCAGCCCTCACTTCCCAATATAGACGGAGAGGTGTATATCCAGGCAGTCATTACCAAAAAGGACAATGAACCGGCTTTGTTCCACACTGTTTTACGAACAATAAGAAAAGTGGGCAACCATTATAGCCTTCTATTCGTTGGACACATCCAAAAAACACGGAGCAAATATGCAGAACTCCTTCTTGAAGATTTGGTCCAAAAAGGCCTATCCGGCGATGAATTACTAAAAGAGTTCAAGCAAAAAATCCGCTCAAAGCCTAAATTGGCAACTAATAAGTAAAAAACCCTTCCCTTAATTCCCATCACTAATCGAATGCACATAAAAAAGACTGACTTAGACGAATAAGGATACCAATCCTCTTCTTACCTAAGCCAGTCTTTCTCATTCTGTGCTAATTACCTATTTTTGTCGTCATCTTTATCGTCGTCTTTAATCAAGTCATTCGGATCATTATCGACGTTATCATTGACGTTATTATCGTCGTTATCAAGCACTCCATCATTATCGTTATCATTCATATCGTTATTATCGTTGTTATCATTTACACCATTGTTATCATCATCTATGATGTTGTTATCATTTTCTGGTGCGGGATTGTTGTCATTATCATTCGTTCCACATCCAGCAAGGAACATAATTGATAATAAAGATCCCCCAAGTAGTGCAAAAATTTTCTTCATCATTTTTGGCAACCTCCCTTCTGTCTTTATCATTAGCTATTTTGCCCGAATGTGAAAATAACTTGCGCCCTATTTTAAATTAAAATAGAAAAATCCGCTTTGCTTACTCAATAAAAAATGCCGGACATATAAAATGTCCGGCACTAAAAGGGAGAATAAAAAGTTCAAAAACCGCTCTTGCTTTAAAAAAGCAATGCAGTGCTTTTTATATACACCGCTTCACGGTTCCTTAAACCCTTTTCCAAAAAATATAGTTTCAACATTCCATTTCCCTTTCGCGGAAAATGAATCTTATTTGTCACCAAAAGCAAACATGATATCGGCTTCACACGCTGTTTCTCCATCTACCGTTGCCACTGCTTTCCCTTTACCCATTGACCCTCTCATACGCACTATTTCAACTTCCAGACGCAGCTGATCACCTGGTTTAACTTGCTTCTTAAAGCGGCAATTATCAATCCCAGCGAAAAAGGCAAGCCGCCCTTTGTATTCTTCTTGTTTCAAAACGGCTACAGCACCGACTTGCGCTAATGCCTCTACAATCAAAACTCCAGGCATAACTGGATAATCGGGGAAATGGCCATTAAAGAATTCTTCATTTGCTGAGACATTCTTCAACCCAACCGCTCTTTTCCCTTCATCTATTTCTATGATCCGGTCGACTAATAAGAATGGGTAACGATGCGGGATAATTTCCTTTATTTGTGTGATATCAAGCATACATCTTCCTCCTATGACTTAAATATTTCTAACATTACATAAACTCGCCCCTGTCATGTAGACAGAGGCGTAGTTGCCATGTAATATAAATTCCGATAACGACAGCAACTACTTAAAAAAACATGGAACTACGCACCCTTGTTCACTATATCAATAATATGGGTCCATGTGGATTTTTGGAAAACATCCATTGCATGTCCTCCACCAATCACACTATATCCTAATAGTGCCCCGGATAATACAGCAATGAAAATCAATCCAATAACAATGAGTAAACGAAGCCAAATTGGCAAAAGACGGACCTTGATCCTACGATTCGGTTTCGCCTCGACTTCCTTTATCTCTTCTTCAATTTGTTGTCTCATTACACGATTTTGTTCCATATAGAATGTGAAAGCTCCTTTTAAGAAAACTCGCCGACTGATTTTCCCACCAGAAATTCAGCAGCTATGCAAAATGATCGGCACGAATGATTCCTTTTGTTATGAATTCATTATAACCGATTTGCTCTAATTCCGCAGGGAGACATTTTATTTACCAGAAACCTTAACGGATTCCATTGACCAATCCGCTCATTTGATCAGCCATCGTTACAGCCCGGGAGTGAAATTGGTAGGACCGTTGAACATTGATTAAATCCGTCATTTCTTTGGAAAGATCGACATTTGATGACTCCAGAGACCCTTGACGGACTGCTGCCCTGTTGCGGGAATTCCCTGTTAATGCAATCATGATCTCGTCTTCGTTAACACCCAAGGCATTGAAGTTTTTGGGCAGGCCAAGTAAATTTCCGCCTAGCCGGTCAAGAAATTGCGGTTTCTTTACCGAGACGATTCCGAGTCCAAAACTCTTTTCTCCATATTCTTCTGTATCCACTATCAATAAGCCATTTTCCGAAATCTTAATGTCCTTAATGTTTCCCTCAATGAGGATCGGCTCACCATTTTCATCAAGGACTTTATGTCCAGCAGAGGTAACGAGCATCATTTGGTCGTTAGCATTAGGAGATAAATAAAAGGCCCCATCCCTTGTAAGCCTTGTATTGACCCCATTATCGTCTTGAACGCTTACTGTGAAGAATTGGTCATCGCGGGTGAATGCAGCATCAAGGTTGCGGTCCGTCGTCTTTAAGGCCCCTTGTGAAAGCACCAATTGAGATTGGCTTATCATAGCCCCTGTTCCTTGCCGGATGCCAGGTGTGGTCAATCTTCCTTTTTCCTTGGTCTCACTCGGTTGATTATTGAAGCTCTGTGTCAATAAGTCATTGAAACTCGTTTGGGTCTTTTTGTAGGCAGTCGTGTCCGCATTCGCGATATTATTACCTATTTGGTCGATTTTACTTTGAAGTTGGTTCAGCGTATTCGTCGCAGTCATCATCGTACGATTCATGGTTTTTCCCCTTACATGTTCAAATTTCCAAAGTCATTTTTCCTACTGTTCAATTAAAGCCTGCCAACTTCATTGACCGCTTTATCCAAACTTTTATCATAGGCTTGAAGAACCTTCTGACTCGCTTCAAAAGAGCGGTATGCCGACATCATTTCTGTCATCGTTCTCGATTGGTCAACATTGGAGCCTTCAAGAAAGCCTTGCTTAGTAGAAAAACCGACATCTGCAGCAGCATATGCACTAGGTAAATCCCCATCATTCACTGCCTTGTACAGGCCTTCCCCATCCTTCATGAGCTGTAATGACGGGTCATCCGAATAACCGATGCCCATACGTGCGGTTTGAACATTTCCTTCTAAAATAACACCGTTTTCCGCTACTGTGAATTGATCGCTATCAAGCTGGATCTTTTCATTATTTTCGTTCAATACATAATGACCGGCAGGCGTAGTCAGATAACCTTGCCCATCGAGGGTGAAGCTTCCGTTACGCGTATAACGGATAGCACCATCACCATCCTGGACAGTAAAAAAAACCGATCCTTTCCGGCCCGTTTCTTCATTGATCGGAAGGTTTTCATCGACCAAGGAAATATCCGTATTAAGCTGGGTTTCCTCCAATGTGCCCTGGACAAATAAAGGATTCGCCTCCTGTACGTAAACACCCGTACTGAGCCCTCCAACCTGGGATAAGTTAGACATGCTCAATTTGCTCTCCGTAGGAACCGTTTTATCACCTATGTTGCTTATGAGCATTTCAGGAAAAGATCTTACACTCATTTGATCCGCTTTATATCCTGTAGTATTCGCGTTGGACATATTGTTTGTGAGCAATTCTGTGCGCCTTTGCTGTGTAAGCATCCCCGAAGCAGCCGTATAAAAACCTCTTAACATCTTCTTCACTCCTCAATTTACATAACTAATCCCGTTCAATTCCTCATATCTATCTTATCGGTCATGAACATCAGTATCTTAAGGAAAGGGACAGCATTAGGCAGAAGAATTTACCTATATCGTAGGCTAGGTCAGATTTAAAGGAATGGTGTTAAATTCTCGACTAAAAGAAGAGGGCCTATTGCTCATCTGTACTAGAACTGCACGCACTTTCACTATGCCTCACGTTTGTCTGAACCTTAGACCCCTATCTTATGGTGCGGCTTTCCATCCGCTTTTTAGTTGAATTTGTGACGTGGCAATTTATCCATATTATCAAGCATGATACCGGTTCCGATTGCTACACAATCCATTGGCTGCTCGGCAACGAGTACTGGGACCTTAAGTTCTTCAGCAAGAAGTAAATCAATCCCGTGAAGCAATGCTCCCCCGCCTGTTAAAATGACGCCGCGGTCGATGATATCTGCAGAAAGTTCTGGCGGTGTCCGCTCAAGCACGCTTTTTGCAGCTTGTACAATGATGGAAACCTGCTCGCGAAGAGCTTCCTCAATTTCTTCCGAGTTGACCGAAATGGTTCTAGGCAATCCCGATACCATATCGCGCCCACGGATATCGATGACTTCATTACGGGATCCAGGGAATACGGTTGCAACCTGGATTTTAATGTTTTCCGCTGTACGCTCACCAATAAGGAGCTTGTACTTCCGCTTGATATAATTTAAAATTTCATTATCGAATTTGTCACCGGCCATTTTAATTGAAGAAGATGTAACGATATCCCCCATTGAAAGAACGGCAATATCCGTTGTACCCCCGCCAATGTCTACGACCATATTGCCGCTTGGTTGAAAAATATCCATACCGGCACCGATTGCAGCCACTTTTGGTTCTTCTTCAAGGAATACTTTTTTTCCGCCGCTTTTTTCAGCAGCTTCTTTAATCGCTTTTTGTTCGACACTTGTTATGTTGGTCGGGCAACAGATTAAAATTCTAGGCTTTGAAAGGAAGCCTTTCACATTCAATGTATTGATAAAATGCTTAAGCATCGATTCTGTTACATCAAAATCCGCAATGACACCGTCTTTCAAAGGACGGATTGCGATGATGTTTCCTGGAGTACGGCCTACCATTTTACGAGCTTCTTCCCCGACGGCAAGAACACGGTTCGTATTCTTATCAATCGCAACTACCGAAGGCTCATTTAACACAATTCCTTTACCTTTGACATGTATAAGAACATTGGCTGTTCCAAGATCTATCCCAATATCTCTAGCAAACATTTCTTAAATCCTCCTTGAATATCCTCACATATAACCTACTTCTGTCCTAATTGTTTATTTTACCATATTGCATTGACACAAGTAAGTATGAATTATAAATAAACACTAATAAATACTATTATTCCCTTTTTTGCCAATATGTAAAAAAAATTGATGCCTTATGTACTAAATTTCGCATTTCCCCAAAAAAAAACCCCGGCATGGAACCGCAATCAAGGTTAAGAAAAAAAACGGACATTCACTTTCATGCCCCCTTATCCCTGATTGCCCGATTCACTTCCAATAGCCGGAATGATTCAAGTATCATTTAACGATTTCTTCTTCTCTTTCAGAACGTTTATATTTTAATTTTGTCGCTTCTCCACCTCTAAGGTGGCGAATGGATTTATGATAATCCAATATATCCTTCACTTCGTTAGCCAAATCAGGATTAATTTCTGGCAGCCTCTCAGTCAAGTCTTTATGAACCGTGCTTTTAGAGACTCCGAACTCTTTTGCAATGACGCGGACTGTTTTTCTAGTTTCCACGATATACTTTCCTATCTTGATAGTTCTTTCTTTGATGTAATCGTGCACACCACTCGACCTCCCCAAATTGGATGTGAGAAGTGTGAAATGAGATTCGTATTTTTCGAATCGAATACCGCTGCCCTATAAACAATGAAAGATAGAATTATTCACCTATTAGATAATTTGTAATAAACGATTCCTCACCTCAAACACTCTCTTTGCATGGTTTATAACATCTTATTAGCTTGGTTAAGAATATATGCCTAATGGGACAGGAGGTTTGGATTTATTTCTGATTTTCATCTGTTTATTGTCATTAGGCGTAAATTATTTCCCGAGAAATTTGTCAGAAATTCAAAGGTTTCAGCATATTGGCCAATATTTCCTCAAAAAAAGGAAGCCGTTCAAAGTGAACGGCTTCCTTTTACCAAATTTTCAGTTGTTGTCATTCGTAACGCTCTAGGTTTTTGTTTTGATTTTATTAAAAATCTTGATCTTAATTAGATTGATTCAACGAATCTTTTAAGGAATCACTTTCTTCAGTTGTATCTTCACCAGGGACAGAGCCTTCCTCATCAGTGCCACTCTCTAAATCAGTGCTCTCGTCAGTTTCGTCAACTGCAGGAGCTTGCTCCGTGCCAGTTTCAGATTCGTCAACTGCAGGTTTTTCTTCTTTATCAGCTTCAGAACCTTCGACTGCAGGTTTTTCTTCTTTATTAGCAGAATCTTCAAGTTCACTGCCTTCGGCTTCAGTTGCCGATTGAATCGCAGAAGCTTGTTTATCAACAAAATCAAGTGGGTTTAACGCAATGTTATCTTTTCTGATTTCGAAGTGTACATGTACGCCAGCCTCTTCATTGATTTGGCTTTTCCCAGCTGTAGCAATTGCTTGTCCTTGTTTCACTTTGTCACCGACTGCAACCTTAATGTCTTTAACAGATTGATAACGGGTAACAACGCCATCTTCATGTTCTACTTCAACTAAATTTCCAAGTAACGCATCGTCTTGAACTTTCGTTACATTTCCACTTAAGGAAGCCTTTACATCGAAAGTCTTTCCATCTTCCATTGCAATGTCTATACCTTTGTTTTGCTCATATCTATTGTTGTAGAAAACCAATGCTTCTTCTTGTGCTTTTTCATCCGCATTCACATCATAAAACTGTTTCTTGATAACCGTTTTGTTCGCATCGGCTACAGGCATCTTGATTGTCTCAAGATTACTATTAACTTCTACAGAAGGCTCACCATAGTTTTTTCCTGTTTCAGCTGATTCCTCTTTGCCATCTTTAGCTGAATCGTTAAAACTATTTTGTAATAAGAAGGCCGCGGCTAAGATTATGGCTGCACTTGCGATATAGATTGCTGATAATGCCCAACGTTGTTTTAGTATACGTCGGATTGTGGAAGTTGGTTTCTTTTCTTCCTCTCTCATATTAATCACCTCAGCAATCATTCTGAACATTTTGTTAAGATTATATACATTCAGGAAAAAATTTTTTTAGATTTATTTTGTGGAAATGAAACCGATTTTATTCGTAGAATGGTAAAATGTTTGGTATCTTACTGTTGAAGGATGTTTAAATCATGAAAAAAGCTTTTAAACTTGTGTTAACGTTATTGCCTTTCCTATATATGATTGCCATTTGGATAATGTCGAGCAACCCCGATGATATGATTCTTGATCTTCCCTCATCCTCAATTGACCGATTTATCAAAGAGGCACTTCATCTGGTCGAATTTGCCCTTTTGTATATTTTATTTGTTTCCGCCCTTGCTGCAAACCAAAATCTGAAACCTGGTTTAAGCCTGTTGGCGGCACTTGTGGCTTGCCTTTACGGAGTTATTGATGAATATCACCAATCCTTCGTCCCATACCGCTCCTCTACCTTAATAGATGTCATTAAAGATATCATAGGAGTAGCTGCAGTCTATTTTCATGTCCAATATCATTATTTCAAGCGTGAACGGGGCTTTTTGACCGTTATAGAAAAATTAAGCGCAAAAAAATGAGAGATGGGGATTCCCATCTCTCATTTTTTTGCTGTCATCGTATTCAGCCACTTATTTGAAGACTGAACTTTGACGCCTTTATAATAATATTTCACGATGTCTTCATAGGTTTTACCTTCCCTGGCCATGCCATTGGCCCCGTATTGGCTCATTCCAACTCCGTGTCCGGATCCTTTTGTCGTGATGACAATCTGGTCGCCTTGACGCTCCCAGTCAAAATCGGATGATGTCAGCCCGAGCTTCTCACGAATCTGTTTTCCTGTCATTTTCTTTCCTGCGATTTCCACTACACCTACACGATTACCTGATGTTCTTTCAATGACAGTCCCTATTGATGTTCCCGAAGAAAGACTTACACCCAGTTTTTTTTCAAAATCTGCAGCATTCACTACAACTTTATTATAAAACTTTGGTGATTCTTCTTTATCCCACGGACTGGATACACTTTTTAAATAGGGGTAATCAGCTTGCCAATAGTCCTCGGAATTTTCCGTGTAGCCATTACTGGTCGAAAAAAAAGTGGCAGTAATCGGTTTTCCCTCATAGGTTAAAATTTGACCCGCAGTTTCTTTTATAGCCTTGTTAATTTTTTGCATCTTCGATTTATAATCAGAGCCCCACTGTTTTTTCAGCTCATCATTATTCTTATAAACTTGGTGCATGACCGTATCGCTTACATCGGCACCATCCGGCAAGCCCAACCGACTTTCGCTTATAAGCTGATTGACAATGTAAGTTCTCGCTGTCAATGCTTGAGCCTTCAGCGCTTCTTCTTCAAAATCCGCTGGCATTTCAGCCGCAACCACACCAGTCAAGTAAGATTCAATCGGCAGTTTTTCAATCTTTTTTGCAGATGTTCGATAAACGGCAACTTCTACGGAACTCATTTCATTTGCAGCTACCTCTTTACCCTCATTCTTCACTTTCTTTTCTAATTGTTCGGTCAACTGCCCACTTGTCTTATCATTTGAAAATGGAAGCACAAGCACTGCCGGAATCATGATAATTACGAACGCTACTGCTATGAATAGTACGATCATCGGTTTGATTGCTTTCAAATTCCTGAGCCTCCCTACACTTGTTTTCTCTGCCGTATTTAATCGTATCCAGCAGGTATCTTTACATAACAAATGTATGTCGGGGGACAAGCTTTTATGAATAGAAAAATGACATCTAGTTAACTGTAGCCGATGAAGCCGGATCAAGACAAAAAAACCATTCACGGTTCAATGACTCGAACGTGAATGGTTCTATAAGCTAAGCTATTTATGCGTTTAAATCTGCAATTTTTTTTGTTTCAGCAGGTACATCTTCGTTAATACGTTCCACATCTGCACCTAGGGATGCCAATTTACCATGGAAATTCACGTACCCTCTGTCAAGATGCTTCAGTTCTGTAACACGAGTAATGCCATCTGCAACCAATCCAGTCAGGATGAGCGCTGCTGCGGCACGTAAATCTGTTGCAGCTACTTCAGCTCCTTGAATGTTAGTTGGTCCATTAACGATTACGGAACGACCTTCTATTTTAATATTGGCATTCATGCGACGGAATTCCTCAACATGCATGAAACGGTTTTCGAAAACGGTCTCCGTAATCATACTTGTTCCTTCAGCACGCAGTAATAATGCCATCATTTGCGATTGCATATCAGTCGGGAAACCAGGATGCGGCATTGTTTTAATATCAATGGCCTTTAAGGTTTTTGGACCGATAACGCGTAATCCATCTTCTTCTTCAAGAATTTTAACGCCCATTTCCTCCATTTTAGCAATAAGGGAAGTAAGGTGTTCAGGTACAGCTCCTTGAACAAGAACATCGCCGCCAGTAAGAGCGGCCGCAGTCATGAATGTACCAGCTTCGATACGGTCAGGTATAATCGTATGTTCAGTGCCATATAATTTATCGACACCCTCGATTCTCATCGTACCGGTACCGGCACCTCTGACTTTGGCACCCATTTTATTAAGGAGATTCGCAAGATCTACAATTTCAGGCTCTTTGGCCACATTTTCAAGAATAGTTATACCCTCAGCAAGTGTTGCTGCCATCATGATGTTTTCAGTGGCACCCACACTCGGGAAGTCAAGATACACTCTTGCACCCTTAAGTCTGCCTTCTACCTCGGCATCAATGAAACCATTGCCGACCTTCACTTTTGCTCCCATCGCTTCAAAACCCTTTAAATGCTGGTCGATAGGACGTGATCCGATGGCACAGCCACCAGGAAGAGCAACGCGGGCCCGGCCATTCCTTGCCAGTAATGAGCCCATCACTAAAACGGAAGCTCTCATTTTACGTACATATTCAAATGGTGCTTCTTCTAATAACTCTCTTGATGCATCTACAGTTACTTGATTGTCATGAAAGGCAACATCTGCATTTAAGTTGCGCAATACTTCATTGATTGTATATACATCGGAGAGCGTAGGAACATCTTTAATGATACTTTTCCCATCACTTGCTAATAATGTTGCAGCGATAACTGGCAAAACGGCGTTTTTAGCACCTTCTACTTTAACTGTCCCGCTAAGCCTTTTTCCGCCGCGGACGATGATTTTTTCCAAAAGTATTCCCCTCCGCGTCCATTTTCTCTATATTAATATTCAAACGTTATGATTGGTGTGCCAACTACAAAGTTCGTTCGGTCACCCAATCCTTCTGTCCGTAGCCCAAACTGCAAATTTAATTTTTCTTTTGTCAATGGTTGTTTAAACAATGTTGAATGTGCAGATATAGATGTAAAGTTTGTTTCATGCACACTCTCAATTTCCCTTGCTTGGAACATATCTAACAGGTCTTCAGTTTTAGAGTTTAAAACCGAATCCATATTATCATTGATAGACCCTTTAATACAAGAAAAAATTGAAGGAGTTCCTATAAATAGGTCATTCACCCTGTTTTGGAACGTAGCAGTAAAAAATGCCGCATTGGCTTTCTTCCACTCTTTCCCCTCCACTTCGTAAATAACATAGGTAACTTTATCAAATTTCTCTTCCGTTGTCATTATTTTGATAGACTCGGTCAGACCTGAATCGACATTGTAAGTTAACGCCTCAGCCTTCCAGCCGGAAGCATCATCTTTCCGGTGCCATTGAAATTGAGGGTATTTTCGTTTTAAAGCTGTAACTTCGCTTTCAAACTCTTGTTTAGTTGTAATCTCTTTATTTATTTCTCTAGTGAGTACAGACCAATCCCCTATGTCCAAATCTTCATCTTTTTGTAACAGTCCCACCATTTTAACTATATCTGGTTTACTTTCTGCCACAATCGTACTATTCCCAATTAAAATCACCGTCAAACCGAGAAATACTATGTATGTTAACATTTTTTTGTTTAAATTAAACATGTTAAATCCCTCCCCTTTTACACATTCTTTCCACAAGGAGAGAGATCATACTTCAAGTTTTCCGACAATTGGTGACAACTTCCCCTTAAACTGGCAGGGAGCAATAGCGAATACAAGAGTAGAATCATATTTTGCTATAAGAAAACTCTTACAGCTTATCAGTCATTACTAAACATATAAGGGAGTTGGTTTGCAAATCCCAGGTAGTCGAGGAAGAAATTACTTACAGCTGAACCGATGGCAACCGTTAATAAAATATATAAAACCCTGGCCTTGATGACCGAATTGGATCTTAACATTTTATCAAAATGTAATGCCTGTAAAGCCCACCAGGTAACTGCGATGAAAAACAAGTGTGCAATAATCCCTGTTAAAGCCTGCTGTCCCATTGCTGAAAACATGTACATACCTCCTAAAAGACACCCAAATTATATTCTAACACAAAACCCCTGCATATTTGGAATTTAAAAGGAAGAATTGCAAAAAATCTTTTTAAAACTGTAAATAGAGGCTTGATCCAATGGAACAAGCCTCTGTTACAGGCATTATATCATTTACTCGAAATAAAGTCTGTAAATTCACCAAATTGATCATGAATAAAATCAAAAGCAATATTTGGTGCCACCCCGAAAAGAATGGTGCCTATCACACAAATGATCAACACGGCGTAAAGACCCGGACGGATGTTAATGACCTTCTCCGAATGATTGGGTCGGAAAAAGACCTGCACCAATAATCCGAAATAATACACATAGGAAACAATGGTTCCAGCAATCATGATTCCAGCAAGGACAAAATGTCCAGGCTCCGTTATGAATGTGCCTAGAAAAATATTGAGTTTGCCAATGAAACCTGTCGTCCCGGGAATTCCAGCAAGTGCCAGGATAAATACAGTGAATGCCATGGCAAGATACGGTGATTTCCTCCCCAACCCTGCAAGAATACTAATATCTTCTGACCCACTTTGACTGGAGAGCAGCTGAATGACTGCAAATACACCTATATTCATCAATACATAAGCCATTAGATAAAACCAGACAGTATCCAGCAGGAAATATCCCCCGCCCAATGTTGCCACCGCTACAAGCAGGTAACCCGCATGGGCGATGCTTGAATAGGCGAACAATCGTTTTAAATTTTGCTGCCTTAATGCAACCACATTTCCAATGATGATCGTCAGCCCCGCCAATGAAGCTATATAAATATTATTTTTTTCCAAAAAGTCGAGCGCTCCGAACGTGTCACCGGAAGCTGTTAGGAACAACGAGAGAAAAATGCGCAGGATGATGACAAAACCCGCCATTTTCGAAATTACGCTCAAGAAGGCTGTGACCGGTGTCGGAGCCCCCTCATAGACATCCGGTGCCCACATATGAAATGGGGCGGCAGCTATCTTGAAGGATACACCGACAAATACCATGAAGAAAGCGAGTCCCATAATGTATTGCAGCTGGCCGTCCGTCATTGCAGCCATCGTCCGGCTCATTTCACCTAGATTGACGGAACCGGTCACTCCATATAAATAGCTCATTCCGAATAAAGTGATCGCTGTGGAAATGCCTCCGTTTATCACATACTTCATGGACGCTTCGTTGGACTTCCGATCATGCTTCCGTATTCCGACCAATATATAAGATGAAAGTGAAAGAAGTTCCAGTCCAACGAACAGCGTTATCAAATCACCGCTTGAGGACATGACCATCGCTCCAAGCAAAGCGGTCAGGAACAGATAATAAAATTCCCCCCGATGCTCCCGCAGCCCCTCTTGCGGTTCATATCCTTCAGCCAGAAGCATGATTAGGGCCGCTCCGAATAAAAGCAGCAACTTAAAAGCTTTTGCAAATGAATCTAAACGAAACGTATCGGATAAGATACTGACTGTCTCAAAGGATAGCAGGCTAATCAGTGACAAACAGGCCAAAATGATTCCGGTTAACGCGAGCCATGCCAGTTTTCTCCGATTAAAGTGCTTCGGCCAAAATAAATCCAATATCGAAAGAAACATGGCCGTTCCTAGGATGATGAATTCCGGCATCATCGCTCCCCAATCATAAGAAAGCATCGTGTTCCAATCCATCCTTCATCGCCCCCCTAGAGCTAGCATCATGGCTTCAATCGTTCCTTGAAGAGGCCCGCCTAACAAATTTGGGTATACCCCAACAGTTATTATCAAACCGAGAAGAACCAATGCGGGCAAAAACTCCCAGCCCCTAAGATCCCGTTTCTCTGTTTCTATCAAGCTATCATTTTTTCCGAAAGTCATCAGCATGACCGCCCTCAGTACATAAACAGCGGTTAATACCAGCCCGATCACCCCTATTGCCGCAAGCAACGACTGACTTTTGAATAAACCAAGAAATACCATGAATTCGCTGATGAAGCCGGACATGCCAGGCAAACCAAGTGAAGCCAGCCCACTAGCTAACATGAACCCCGAAAAAATCGGCATCGACTTGGCCAAGCCCCCAAGCTTAGGAAGCATCGTCGTTCCCGTCCGCTCATACAACACTCCCACCAGGAAAAACAACAAAGCGGCAATTAGCCCGTGTGAGATGACTTGAAAAATGGCTCCCTGAATGCCCGCTTCATTCAAGGCTCCCAGCCCCATCATGACGATACCCATATGTGAGATGGACGAGTAGGCTAAAACGAGCTTGAAATCCGTTTGTACCAACGCTAGAAAGGAACCATACAAAAAACTGAGGACCCCAAACAGGACAATGGTAAAGGCCAAGCTTTTATATTGTTCCGGAAATATCCCCATTCCGAACCGGATGATTCCGTATGCCCCTATTTTCAATAGGACACCCGCATGTATCATGACTATGGATGGAGGCGCTTCTGCATGGACCCGCACCATCCAGCTGTGAAAGGGAAAGACCGGCAGCTTTATCGCAAATGCAACGAGAAAGGCGAGACATAAACCATATTTCATCGAACCGGATATGGGTGCAAAAAGCGAAACACCGCCCATTGTCATCATCTGTGTCAATGCCGCAATGTTTGTCGTACCTGTCCTGGCAAACAAAATCAAAATGGCCACCAATAAAACGGCCGAACCAATGCCATTATAAATCAGAAAACTATAAGAAGCTTTTTCCCTCTCAAGAAAGCCCCATCTACCAATTAAAAAGAAAGCAGGAATCAATGTCATTTCAAAAAAGATGAAAAAAAGGATCAAATTTTCTGCCGTGAAGACACCGAGCATTCCGATCTCCAGGATCAAAAATAACAAATAATACCCTTTCCAATCTTTTTTTATATAAATGGACGCGATTGCGGCAAGAGATGAAATGATTGTTGTCAGTAATATGAAGATGAGGCTTAAGCCATCCAGCCCCAACTCAAAGTCAACCGTGAAGAGTTTGGGATCATACATCTCCAAGTTCCCAAACCTGATCCAATTCAATTTAATGTCAAATTCGGATAGGGCCACACCCGAATAATATTGGCTGCATAGAAAGAACGATAGGAAAAGGGGAGGCAGTGTTCCGAAAAAGCCAAATTGTTTAATCGTTCTTTCCTCTTTTTTCGGCATGAGGGCAACCATCACTATGCCCAGCAGCGGTGAAAACACTAATAGCGAGAGCAAATAGACATTCATCTTAGATACCCCCCAGTCACTGCAAAAATCACCAACAGTACCGCAAGTCCCAGAAAGGCTATCATGCCATATTGCTGTACCTGTCCCGTTTGCAGTTTAGACCCTATTTTCCCCAACCCTTCTATTGAACTTGTTACAGTGGAAACAAGGCCACCGACAATGAACCTTTCAATATAAGATAGGAATAAACTAAAGCCTTTGATTGCATAACCTGCAGTAAAATGGTAAATCTCATCAATATAATACTTATTTTCCAAAACCCTATAGACCCCGGAGTTTTCTTTGACAAGCCAATCCCGAGGTAATTTCTTTTTAGCATATATCATATAAGCAAGGCATATCCCGGCCAGCGATACAATCACTGCCATCAACATGACCCAAACAGGCCCCTCACTATGGCTGGCGCCTAGAAGAGATTCATTTCCCTCCACAAGCCACTCCCCAAGGAAGGTTCCAAACCATGGTGTTTGGATATACCCACCGATTATTGCAAGCAAAGCCAATGCGAGCATCGGAATTAACATGATGGAAGATGACTCCTTGACCTGTTTGACTTGACTGCGTGAATCGCCTGCAAATATCATGAAAAACAGCCGGAACATATAAAACGCAGTTAAAAAGGAGGTAACCACCGCTAGACCAAACAATATATAACTACCATTCTCCCAGGCTGCCATCAGAATTTCATCTTTACTGAAAAAACCCGAGAGCAATGGAAACCCGGATATCGCCAAAGTGCCAGTCAAGAACAGCGGCCCAGTCCAATTCAACTTACCCCATAAGCCACCCATCTTTTCCATATCCTGTGTATGTATAGCGTGAATAACACTGCCTGCAGCCAAAAACAGCAATGCTTTAAAAAAGGCATGGGTCATTAAATGAAACACCCCGGCCACATATCCCGAAGTACCCAAGGCAAGCATCATAAAACCAAGCTGAGAGATTGTCGAGTAGGCCAATACACGCTTAACATCCTTTTGCACTATGGCAATGCTTGCGGCAAATATGGCTGTAATTCCACCTGTTATTGCGACGACCTGCATCGCAGCAGAACTAGCCATGAATAACGGAAACATGGCCGCTACCAGGTAAACCCCTGCAGCAACCATCGTTGCTGCGTGTATCAATGCGGAAACCGGAGTCGGGCCTTCCATTGCATCCGGAAGCCATGTGTGAAGTGGAAATTGTCCAGACTTCCCAACCGCACCGATAAAAATCAAAATAGCGATTAATGTCAGTTTTCCACTTGATATCATGCCCGATTGAACAGCTTGAAAGATCTCTCCATATTCAAAGCTGCCTGTTTCCCAGAATAGAAGAATGATGCCGATTAAGAGCCCTACATCCCCAATCCTGGTCATGATGAATGCCTTCTTCGCTGCAGCCTTAGCTTCCAGTTTATAAAAGTAAAACCCGATGAGCAGGAAAGAACCCACCCCGACCAATTCCCAGAAGATATAAAGCTGTAATAAATTGGGTGCCATGACTAGACCAAGCATGGCAAAGGTGAAGAAGCCCAGATAAGCATAAAAAATGGAGAATCGCACTTCACCCTTCATATACCCCTTCGAATATATCTGGACAAGCAGGCTGACAAGGGAAACGATCACAAGCATCAAGGCATTAAGCTGATTGATTTCGAATCCGGCTGTAAGTTGCGTCCCTCCGAAGGAAAGCCAGTCTATCGATATATTATACGTAGGTTCTTTAAATCGTTCTAACAGGACAAGCAACGATAAAACAAACGAAGCCAATGTACATATTATTCCTATTATAGCCCCTCGTTCCCGCAAACGCCCGCCTGATAGAAGCAGAACCAGAAACGTGACGAGTGGAAAGATCGGTATGAGCCATGCGTGCTCCATCATCGTATCAAATCCCCTTCTTCATTTATATAAACCTTCAATTCTTCATTATTTCCATTTCATCGACATTGACCGTCTTCCGATTGCGATAAAGGGACATTAGTATAGCCAGCCCTACAGCAGCCTCGGCCGCAGCAATCGTAATCGTGAATAAGGAAAAAACTTGACCCGTAATGGATGGCGTTACCCCGAATTTACTGAAGGCAACTAAATTGATGTTCGCGGCGTTCAGCATCAGCTCGATTGAAATCAAAACAATGACCGCATTTCTTTTCGTCAAGGCCCCATACAGCCCTATACAAAATAAAACGAGTGCCAATACAAGGTAAGCCGACAAGGGAACTCCCGTCATGATCGATCTCCCTCCTCATCATCTTTTTTAGCCAATACGATGGCACCGACTAAAGCAACAAGCAGGAGTACCGACATCACTTCAAATGGAATCACATATTTTGAAAAAAGTTCGATTCCTATTTGCTTTGTATTTTCCTCATGCAAGGCCGTTGGCTGTACAGGTATATCCAGATTATAAATCCCCAGATAAACCGCCACGGCGAATCCAGCAACCGCTGCGAGCACGGAGAATTTCCCCCAGCCCCCTTTAGCGGGTGCATCATTTTCCTGGTGCTTTGTCAGCATAATTCCGAATAGCATCACGATCGTGATTGCCCCTGAATAAATAAGGATTTGGACAATGGCGACAAACTCGGCTGAAAGCAACATATAAATGCCTGCAATGCCCAAGAAAGTAAAAACAAGTGCAATTACCATGTGCACCACTTTTGTTAACGTAATCAGCAGCACCCCGCCCAATATCGCGACGAGTGCCAAACCAATAAAGGCAATTAATTCACCCGACAAGCTCATACTTTATTCACCTTCCGGATATTTTCATCATTTTCATCCAGCCATTCCAGATTTTTAAATAGATGATCACGGCTATACTCGGCCAGCTCGAATTGGTTCGTCATCACGATCGCTTCTGTAGGGCAGACCTCCGTACATAAATCACATAAAATGCAAATCTCGAAATTGATGTCATACGTATCGATGATTTTCCCTTTTTTCGATGGGTCCGGATGTTTCTTACCAGTTAATTGAATACAATCCGTTGGACAAATCGTCACGCATTGATTGCATACAATACACTTTTCAGGATAGAATTTTTGGATTCCTCGGAATCGGTCAGGGAGCGGAAGCGGCTCATTAGGGTAGTCATAGGTCACTTTTTTCCTCGTCAAGTTCTTTAATGTATAGGTTAAACCTTTTGCTAAACCAAGCATATAAATCCCTCGCTTTCCGACCAGCTTATGTTTCTAAAAAAAGTTAATCAATTCTTTTATTAGTGCCGTCAAAAATATATTTGCTAATGCAACCGGAAGCAGTACCTTCCATCCGAATTCCATCAATTGGTCGGCCCTTATACGAGGAAAGGTTACACGAATCCAGACCAATACATAGAATACGGCACTGAACTTCAGACCGAACCAGATGGCATCCGGAATAAAATCCAAAAACGGAATAGAATTCCATCCCCCTAAAAATAATACAGTGGTTAGAGTTGCCATTGCAAACATATACACATATTCGGATAACATGAAGAAGGCCCATCGAAATCCAGAGTATTCAACATGATAGCCTGCAACAAGTTCGGATTCCGCTTCCGGAAGGTCAAAAGGAACCCTGTTCAACTCGGCAACCGCTGCAATAAAAAACACGATAAACGCAATCGGCTGAAGAAAAATGAACCAAACCTTTTCCTGGGCTGCAACTATATCATTCAAGTTTAAACTTCCTGTTAGAAGAACGATTCCGACTAGCGACATCACCAAGGGGATCTCATAAGATATCATTTGCGCGGCTGCCCTCATTCCGCCAATCAAAGAATATTTATTATTGGATGCCCAACCCGCAGTGACGATTCCGATGGTCGATATACCGGAAATCGCAATATAATAAAGCAGTCCGACACCTATATCCGCAAATTGAAAGGCATTGGTGAACGGCAAGGTGGCAAGGACCATGAAAGCAGGAGCAAAAGCAATTACCGGGGCTAAAATATATAACGGCTTATCAGCTTTTTTTGGTATCGTATCTTCCTTGATCAGGAGTTTCAAAACGTCAGCAACCGTCTGCAAGAGACCCCATTTCCCCCCAATTTGGTTTGGGCCGACACGCATTTGCATGAATCCCATGATTTTTCGCTCTGAAAGGATTCCATAGGTTACAAACCCTAATACGACGAACAGGAGCAGGACTGCCAGACCAAAAAAAATGCCAAAATTCAGTAGGCTTGGAGCGGAGTGGAGAAGATCCTTGATCATTTATCCATCAACCTCCCCTAAAACGATATCGATTGCACCTAATATCGTTATCAAGTTCGCCATATTTTCCCCTTCCAATAATTTCGGTAGAATTTGCAGATTATAAAATGAAGGTCTGCGAAATTTCAAACGGTATGGCTCCTTTTTCCCTTCACTCGCGATATAACAGCCTATTTCTCCTCTTGGCGATTCAATTCGGACAAATGCTTCACCCTTGGGAACCTTTATTATTTTAGGAACCTTAGCAAGGATCGGCCCTTCTGGAAATTGCTCAACCGCCTGCTCGATGATTTTCAGTGATTGTTCGATTTCCTCCATTCTACAGTGATAGCGTGAAAACGCATCACCCTCTTCCCTTGTAGGAACATCGAATGTGAACCTGTCGTAAATGGAATATGGCTCATTTTTTCGTAAATCCCATTTCACACCTGTACACCTTAAATTGGCACCGCTAAGCGAATACTGCAGGGCTTCCTCCTTCGTATAGATGCCCACCCCTTTAACCCGATTAACAAAGATTTCATTCCCTGTCACAAGCTCATGGTAACCGGCAAGCTGCTCCCTCATATAAGGGACAAACTCGGCAACCTTCGCAATCCAGTCTTCAGGAGCATCCCATTTCACACCTCCGACACGCATATAATTGAATGTAAGGCGTGCCCCTGACAATTCAGTCAATAAATTAACGATCATTTCACGTTCTCTAAATGCGTAAAGGAAAGGGCTCGTCGCACCTATATCCAGCAAGTATGTACCCCACCAGACAAGGTGGCTTGCCACTCTGCCCAATTCCATTGCGATAACCCGCAAATATTCTGCCCTTTCGGGGATTTCCACCCCCATCATTGTCTCAACTGCATGGCAAAGCACATAATTATTTGTCATTGCCGCCAGATAATCGAGCCGATCGGTATATGGGATTATTTGTGTATATTGCAGATTTTCCGCTAGTTTTTCCGTACCGCGATGCAAATACCCAATGACAGGTGTTGCCTCTTTTATAATTTCACCGTCAATCTTGATGACAAGCCGAAAAACACCATGTGTACTCGGATGCTGCGGCCCGACATTGAGAAGCATTTCTTCGGTCCTTAACATTGGGCTTACACCTCCACATCATAAGGCTGGTAATCTTTTCTAAGGGGGTACCCTTTCCATTCTTCACCAAGCAAAATCCGCTTTAAATCAGGGTGTTCATAAAAGTTAATACCTAATAAATCATACGCCTCACATTCTGGCCAATTTGCTCCTGCCCATAATGGGACCAATGATGGAATAACAGGGGAATCCCTATCAAGTTTCACCTTCAAGGCAACTGATTGGTTCATTTTGAATGAATGTAAATGTACATAGATTTCCATATGGGTTTCAAAGTCCGTACCATGAAGTTCAGATAAATACGAAAAGTTAAGCTGTTCATCGTAGCGCAGAAATTTTGCTATTGAGAAATATGTATCCTGACTGGCCACTAAAGTGGGTACATCTTTTGATAATCTATTAATATAGTGCTCTAATAATGCCCCTTGTCCTATATGGCTCTCAATAGCAGAAACAATTTGATCGAGTTTCGACTGATTTGGGGAAAGTTCGCTAGGGGTGTTAATTTCCTCGCTTTCCTTTACAGCAGTCCTGTTCTTCGCAGCCGCCGCTTTCGCTTTGGCAGCGGCGGCTGCCTTCGCCTTGGCCGCAGCTGCCGCCTTTTGCTTCGCTTTATCCATTTCGCCTTCCGGCTTTTCCTCCGCCTCTTCTTTCGCCTGTTTTCGGGCCATTGCTGCTGCCTTCGCCTTAGCCGCAGCTGCCGCCTTTTGCTTCGCTTTATCCATTTCGCCTTCCGGCTTTTCCTCCGCCTCTTCTTTCGCCTGTTTTCGGGCCATTGCCGCTGCCTTCGCCTTGGCCGCGGCCTCCGCCTTTTGCTTCGCTATATCCTTTTCGCCTTCCGGCTTTTCCTCCGCTTCTTCTTCTTTCGCCTTTTTTCGGGCCATTGCTTCAGCCTTCGCCTTGGCCGCGGCCTCCGCTTTTTGCTTCGCTTTATCCTTTTCACCTTCCGGCTTTTCCGCCGTTTCTTCTTTCGCCTTTTTTCGGGCCATTGCTTCAGCCTTCGCCTTGGCCGCGGCCTCCGCTTTTTGCTTCGCTTTATCCTTTTCGCCTTCAGGCTTTTCCGCCGTTTCTTCTTTCGCCTTTTTTCGGGCCATTGCTTCAGCCTTCGCCTTGGCCGCGGCCTCCGCTTTTTGCTTCGCTATATCCTTTTCGCCTTCAGGCTTTTCCGCCGCTTCTTCTTTCGCCTTTTTTCGGGCCATTGCTTCAGCCTTCGCCTTGGCCGCGGCCACCGCTTTTTGCTTTGCCAAGTCCTCCTTTTCACTCATCTATATCACCCGCTTTCCGGTTTTCGCTTCGTAACGGATTTTTTCTTTTAATTTATTGATCCCATAAATAAGTGCAGCTGGATTGGGGGGACAACCCGGTATATATACATCGACAGGTACAATTTGATCTACCCCCTTGACCACTGAGTAAGAGTGAACATAAGGTCCACCAGCAGTTGCACAGGATCCCATTGCAATAACCCATTTCGGTTCTGGCATTTGTTCGTATAATCTACTTATTATTGGCGCCATTTTTTTCGTTACCGTTCCTGAAACAATCATGACATCCGATTGTCTGGGTGATGTCCGAAAAAATGAACCAAAGCGGTCCAAATCATAATGGGAGGAACCGACACCCATCATTTCAATTGCACAACATGCCAAACCGAAAGTCATTGGCCAGAGTGAGTTACTTCTAGCCCAGCCTTTTATTTGCTCAAGTGTGGATAAAAAAATGCTATGGCGTATTTCTTCCATTTCTTTGGGGGTAAGTTCATCCAGCTTCAATTCCACTTTAACACCTTCTTTTTCCAAGCGTAAATTAGCCCAAGCATTAGGATCAGGACAAAAAACAGCATTTCAATCAATGCAAACAGTCCGAGTTCATCATAGGCAACCGCCCATGGGTAAAGAAAAACCGTTTCTACATCAAATATGACGAACATCAATCCGAATAGATAATACCTGACATTGAATTGAACCCTTGAATCCTGAAAAGGCTCGATCCCACTTTCATACGTCGTATATTTCATATCTGTCGGCTTATAAGGCCTTAGCAGTCTACCAAGAAATAAAGCGATCACAGGTAGTAAAATGCCGAGACAAAGGAAAACAAATACAATTAAATAATTATTTTGGTAAATATGCAGCTGTCCCATGTTCATCTCCCTTTATGGATAAATCATGTTAAATGGGTACGATTCAAATTTGCTTGTCTTCTTTTTGGATAGCGTTTTAAATATTATGCAGGGTAACACTCTTTTAGAAGCAACGTGAAAGGAGGGGATATGAAGTAATAAATGTAAGCGTATACATTATAACATTAGGATAAAATCATGTCGACGAGTTAAGGTTTAAAATGGAAAATACTTTACTCTATAATTCGACCTTTTTTTACTAATTCCTATATTAAATGCCAATAATCCTCAAAAACCTTTTGAATAAAAAAACACCTGATCTTACCACGAATGGTTTGATCAGGTGTTTTCATAAATTAAAGTTATCGCATTTCTGCAATTTGGATTCGGTTGATGGCACGTTTAAGCGCTAAGTCAGCTCTTTTGGCATCATTTGATCCATCATTGTTCTGCAATCTTTGTTCAGCACGGGCTTTTGCTGCTTGAGCGCGTGCAAGATCGATAGTTTCAGCTCTTTCAGCAGATTGAGCCAAAATGGTTACCACATCAGGGCGAACTTCCAAGAAGCCACCATTTACAGCTACATAGTCTGTGTTGCTTCCATTCTTAAGACGGACAGCACCAATGGTAAGCGGGGCTACAGTTGGAACGTGTCCAGCCATGATTCCCAGCTCACCGCTTTTAGCTTTAGTGCTTACCATTTCAACTTCTGCATCATATACTGGGCCATCGGGAGTAACAACATTGACTTTAATGGTCTTCATTTCATTCCCTCCTAGGTCCCTTTAATTAAGCCATTTCTTTTGCTTTAGCAACAACTTCTTCGATGCGGCCAACTAGACGGAAAGCATCTTCAGGAAGTTCGTCATATTTTCCAGCTAGGATATCTTTGAATCCTTGGACTGTCTCTTTAACTGGTACATAAGATCCTTTTTGACCAGTAAATTGTTCAGCCACGTGGAAGTTTTGTGACAAGAAGTTTTGAATTCTACGAGCACGGGCAACGATTACTTTTTCGTCTTCGCTTAACTCGTCCATACCCAAGATCGCAATAATATCTTGAAGTTCTTTATATTTCTGTAAAGTTGATTGAACTTGACGGGCCACTTCATAGTGCTCAGCTCCAACGACTTCTGGGCTAAGAGCACGAGAAGAAGATGCCAATGGATCAACTGCTGGATAGATACCCATTTCAGAAAGCTTACGCTCAAGGTTAGTTGTTGCATCCAAGTGAGCGAAAGTTGTAGCTGGAGCCGGATCCGTATAGTCATCGGCAGGTACATAGATCGCTTGAATAGATGTAACAGAACCTTTATTAGTTGAAGTGATACGTTCTTGTAATTGACCCATTTCTGTAGCAAGCGTTGGTTGGTAACCTACCGCTGAAGGCATACGGCCTAGAAGGGCAGAAACCTCTGAACCTGCTTGAGTGAAACGGAAGATGTTATCGATGAAGAAAAGAACGTCTTGTCCTTGTTCGTCACGGAAATATTCAGCCATTGTCAAACCACTTAGAGCTACACGCATACGTGCACCTGGTGGCTCGTTCATTTGTCCGAATACCATCGCTGTTTTCTTAATAACACCAGAATCAGTCATCTCGTAGAAAAGGTCATTTCCTTCCCGAGTACGCTCACCTACACCAGCGAATACAGAGATACCGCCGTGCTCTTGTGCGATGTTATTAATAAGTTCTTGGATAAGTACAGTTTTACCTACACCAGCACCACCAAAGAGACCGATTTTACCACCTTTGATGTAAGGAGCAAGTAAATCTACTACTTTAATACCAGTTTCAAGAATTTCAACTGTTGTTGATAAGTCCTCAAAAGTTGGTGCTTGTCTGTGAATTGGATCACGACGCACCTCTGCTGTAAGTGGTTCAAATAGGTCAATGTTTTCCCCTAATACGTTGAAAACGCGGCCTAGAGTCACTTCACCTACAGGAACGGAAATTGGAGCTCCTGTATCAACAGTCTCTGCACCACGAGTTAAACCATCAGTGGAAGACATTGCTACAGTACGAACTGTATTATCACCTAGTTGAAGGGCCACTTCAAGAGTTAGTCCTGTACCAGACGCTGTATTTTCGATTCTTAACGCGTTATAGATCTTAGGAAGTTGTCCGTCTTCGAATTTCACGTCAACAACCGGACCCATAACTTGAGTAACGCGTCCTATATTCATCGTTTTCCCTCCTAACGTTGCTTATAACGACTATCGAGATTATGGAACGGCCAAGCTTCGTCCGGGCTGACCGTCCCCTTTTATGATTTTATTCTAAAGCTGCTGCACCGCCGACAATTTCCGTGATTTCTTGAGTAATTGCGGCCTGACGTGCACGGTTATATTGCAATGAAAGCGAGTCGATCAATTCTTTCGCATTATCGGTTGCATTTTTCATTGCAGTCATACGTGCAGAGTGCTCACTCGCTTTACCATCTAATAAAGCACCATAAATTAAACTTTCTGCGTACTGAGGTAGTAATACCTCAAGAATTTCTTCTGCATTCGGTTCGAATTCATAAGAAGTCAATGCTGCATTGGAAGTATTAAAGTCAGCTAAAGGAAGGACTTGCGTTTCCGTTACATCCTGCTGGATTGGGCTGACATAATGGTTATAGTACATATAAAGCTCATCACACAGTTCATTTAGATACAAATTCACTGTTGATTTAGCAAGGGAGCTAATGTCAGCGAAAGACGGCTGATCAGGAACCCCAGTTACTTCAAGCTCTACGTGCATATTACGGCTGACAAAGAAATCACGGCCAACCCTTCCGATTGCGATAATGACGAACTCATCATTGGATTTATGGCGTTCAAGAATAGTTTTATGAACGTGGCGAAGGATGCTACTGTTGTATGCTCCTGCCAATCCGCGGTCCGATGTTATTACCAGGTAACCGGTTTTCTTCACTGGACGTGAGACAAGCATTGGATGAGATGCACCCGTACTTCCGTTCGCAATACTTGATACTACTTCTTGAATTTTTTCCATATATGGAACATATGCCTTAGCATTAGCTTCAGCACGGTTCATTTTAGAAGCAGATACCATCTGCATCGCTTTTGTAATTTGACTCGTCTTTTTCGTTGAAGTAATCCGAGACTTAATATCGCGTAAAGAGGCCATTCATTCTCACCACCCTTTATAAATTAGTTAGACCTTATTATTCAGAAATAACGAAGTTCTTTTTGAACTCGTTAATTGCAGCAACGATAGCAGCGTCTTCAGGAAGACCTTTAGTTGTGCGAATGTGATCTAATAATTCCGGATGAGAACGATCTAGGAACACATAGTATTCTTCTTCAAAACGAAGGATATCCGATACTGGAATATCATCTAGATGACCTTTAGTCAATGCATAGAAAATCATGACTTGTTTTTCAACTTTAATTGGTTTATTTAGATCTTGCTTAAGAACTTCAACTGTACGAGCACCACGGTTAAGTTTTGCTTGAGTAGCAGCATCAAGATCAGAACCGAATTGAGAGAAAGCTTCCAATTCACGATAAGAAGCTAAGTCCAGACGTAATGTACCCGCAACTTTTTTCATTGCTTTAATTTGTGCAGATCCACCAACACGGGATACGGAAAGACCAGCGTTAATCGCAGGACGTACACCTGAGAAGAACAAATCGGATTGTAAGAAGATTTGTCCGTCTGTGATGGAAATAACGTTTGTTGGAATGTAAGCAGAGATATCGCCTGCTTGTGTTTCAACAAATGGAAGCGCAGTAATTGAACCGGCACCTAAAGTGTCATTCAATTTAGCTGCACGCTCAAGTAAGCGGGAGTGCAAGTAGAATACATCCCCAGGGAATGCTTCACGACCTGGAGGACGGCGAAGAAGCAAGGAAAGTTCACGGTATGCTGATGCTTGTTTAGAAAGATCATCATATACCACTAAAACGTGCTTGCCAGCGAACATGAACTCTTCACCCATAGTCACACCAGCATATGGAGCTAGATATAAAAGTGGTGCTGGTTGAGAAGCTGATGCAGATACAACAATTGTGTAATCTAGTGCACCATTTTTACGTAGTGTCTCAACTGTTCCACGAACTGTTGATTCTTTTTGACCAATAGCAACATAAATACAGATCATGTCTTGGTCAGCTTGGTTAAGGATTGTATCGATCGCAACTGATGTTTTACCAGTTTGACGGTCACCAATGATTAACTCACGTTGTCCGCGTCCGATTGGCACTAGAGCATCGATCGCTTTAATCCCTGTTTGTAATGGTTCATGAACAGATTTACGGTCCATAACACCTGTTGCAGGGCTTTCGATTGGACGAGTTTTTGTTGTGGCGATTGGACCAAGACCATCTAATGGTTGTCCTAGCGGATTCACGACACGTCCGATTAATTCTTCTCCAACTGGCACTTCCATGATACGGCCAGTACGGCGTACTTCACTGCCTTCTTGAATGTCTCTGAATGGTCCAAGAATAACAACACCTACGTTATTTTGCTCAAGGTTTTGTGCCAATCCCATTGAACCATTAGAAAATTCTAAGAGCTCCCCAGCCATTGCATTATCTAAACCATGAACGCGAGCGATACCATCACCAACAGTGATTACTGTACCTACATCGCTTACTTTAATTTCCGACTGATAGTTTTCAATCTGCTTTTTAATCAGCGCACTGATTTCTTCAGCTTTGATGCTCATGAATTTCACCCCTATCTGTGAATATTAACCTAATAGTTGTTTGCTAAGGCGATCAAGCTTCCCGCTTATCGTGCCGTCATAAATACGGTTACCGATTTGAAGTTTGATGCCGCCAAGAATATTGCTATCCGTAACATTAGTGATACGCAAATTACGTTTGCCGATTTTTGCAGCAAAAGCTGAAGACACAGCTTCCGCTTCAGCTTCAGTTAAAGGATTAACTGTATAAACAGTCGCATCCGCTACTGAATTTTCTTCATTCGCAAGTTCAATGAACTCTTGTGCCATAGCAGTCACTTCACCTGTTCGATGACGTTCCACCATTAACATTACAGTATTTTGAACCGAAGACGAAAGACTTGCAAATGCATTTGCAAGCAATGTATTTTTTGCATCGCTAGTCATTTTAGGATGAGCCAAGAAGTTCAATAGCTCTTTATCATTTGTGAAAACTTCATTCACTATGCGAAGCTCTTCTTCAAGTTGGTTAATGAGATTTTGCTCTTTCGCAATTTGGAAAAGAGCTACAGCATAACGTCCTGCTACAGTTATATCGCTCATTTACCTTCTCCTGCCTCTTGAATATATTCATTGATTAGTTTTTCTTGATCAGCTGATGAAAGTTCTTTCTCAATCACCTTAGAGGCGATCATAACAGATAATGAAGCTACTTGCTCGCGTAAGGCGGCAACTGCTTTTTCTCTCTCTTGAACGATTTCACGTTTTGCTGATTCTTTAACACGCTCAGCCTCTGCACGCGCTTGTTTAATGATATCTTCGCGTTGTGCTTCGCCTTGCTGCTTAGCATTCTCTATAAGTTGTCCCGCTTCAGTACGAGATTGTTTTACGATTTCACGCTGTTCTTCTAAATATTTCAGTGCTTCTTTTCTACTAACTTCAGCTGCTTCAATTTCATTCGCAACATGCTCTTCACGTTCTTTCATGATGCCCATTAGCGGACCCCATGCAAACTTCTTAAGCAACGCTAACAAAATAATAAAGATTACAAGCTGGTATATGATATCCCCACCATTAAATGCTTGACCAAGAACATAATTGCTTGTTAACACGCTCGGTTCACTCCCTTCATGAGATTCACTATTGAAGTTCTGTATTTTCGATTGACAGTATCACTGTCATAAATGTCATTTAACACAGAGCAATGGCGAAGGTTCTCCTTGGATCATCTTCGCCATTATTGAACTTTTTCAAGTTATCTTATTTACCCATTACAATAAACGCGATAACTACAGCGATGATTGGAAGTGCCTCAACTAACGCAATACCAACGAACATTGTAGTTTGAAGCATACCACGAGCTTCTGGCTGACGAGCCATTCCTTCAATTGTACGCCCTACGATAAGACCATTACCAATACCCGCACCTAGTGCACCTAATCCAACTGCGATAGCAGCAGCTATAAGACCTAAAGAACCTGTCATGATAAATTTCCTCCTTGAAATGTTGTTTTATTTTTTCATCAATATAATGTTCATAATGAACAATATTTATAATTAATGGTCGTCACTTACTTTATGGGAAAGATAAACCATCGTTAACATAGTAAAGATAAAAGCTTGAATGGAGCCGACAAAGATACTAAATCCTTCCCAAGCTAACATTGGTAATGCAGCAGTGGCTGCACCCACAACACCACTTGTTCCTAGTCCAGCAAGTAAAGTTAGTAGTAACTCACCCGCATAAATATTCCCGTAAAGCCGCAATCCTAGAGTTAACGTATTAGCGAACTCCTCAATAATCTTTAACGGAAACAAGAAACCCATTGGTTGGACATAAGTCTTGGCATAATTTTTCATGCCTCTCATCTTGATACCATAATAATGAGTTAAACCCAATACCATAACTGCCAAGGTTAAAGTTATTGCTGGATCAGATGTAGGTGATTTCCACCAAAGTTCATGTCCTATTACAATTGAGAACGGCAATCCTAACATGTTTGAAACAAATACGTACAAAATTAATGTCATTCCCAACATAAGGAACTGACCACCCGTACGCCAATCCATATTGCTGTTGATGATGTTTTTCACAAAATCCATAACCCATTCGATAAAGTTTTGGATTCCTGTTGGCTTCATCGCAAGTTTTCGAGTTGCTGCTACAGCAATAATGAAGACAATGAGACTTGCGATAGTCATCATAAGAACATTAGCCAAGTTGAAATGTATTCCAGTATCCATAAATTCCCACATAGGGGCTTCATGATTCAACAGTATTCACCTCTCTTCTTTACTACCTACGTATGTTTTGCATAAAATAATCTATCATAATGACAAAGTAAACTGTCATTAATCCCAATACCACGCAGACCACTTGAAACTCGTCAGGATATCTCAATGCAATAATTGCAGCTAAACCCGCTACAGACATTCTAGTTAAACTACCAAGGGAGCGCGTTTTCTTGCCCTCGGCAACCTCTTGGGCGAACTTTTTGTTCTTTTTGACCATTGACCAGAATATAAATAGGCTGAAGGCAGTTCCAAGCAATAATCCTTGGAAGACTGAATCATGTGAAGTGAAGCCCACCCCGAGTATATAAATACCCATTAAATACAACATGTATTTTAGCTGCCTATTGAACATTTTTTCCAATTCTAGCATTTTGTCATGTAATCTCCCTAGAAATATTGTAGTATCTGTGTTTAGCTAGGGAATTTGCCCGTAACAAGTCCAAATAGAAGGTCAAAAACCATCTTCTATTTGACACGTTATTAACGTATGAAACCCCTCTCATTTTACATCCTTAGTTAGCATACAATAGGCTAGAATCATTGTCAATGAGTGGTTAGTGAAATTTGTCACAGGTTTGTAATTATTAACGAATTGTTCACAAATTATCTTTTTTATACTATTGACATCCATTTTATTTTACTTATTAACCTCTATTCACTCAATAAGTAACGTCTTTTCTATCCGATCTTCCCTTCCACCCTTTCTCGCAAAAATTATCGCTTTATACACACCTTTAGGCGGTAAGTTCTTTTTCAATACATCTTTTTTGATCAAACCGGAAGGTGCCGATTTGGACCAATCCAAATATCCAGCGAATTTCAAGCTATCTTCCTCATAAAGGGCAATACCGAATTCTTCAGCCCCGCGCGGAAGGTACATTTCGTATCGATATGTGCCTTTCTGGTCCCCTTGGCCAAAATCGAATCCCATTATCCTTGGGTAATCAGGCTCTTCTTTTACATATAAATAAGGAAGGGATATTTTTTTGGTTCCTTCCATTATTATGAGGTATCCATCAAAGACTCCTTTTTTAAGCTTGGCTGGGTTGACCTGAAGCCCCACTTTTATCCGTTTTTTCTCCTTCGGATTCAAAGTAAGGGATTTTGGCAATTCCCAAGTAAGTCCCGTCTCTTTCAATGGAACCATGAAGGAGTACTTCCTCATTTCCGTTCCGGTATTTTCTATGACTATCGTTTCATGATGTTCTTCAATTCCTTCTTTTTTCGTATACATCCCAAAGGACAATGAGCTCGGACTCAAGAGCGTGTCCGCTTTTAATGCTTCGTCGACCTGGATGCGTCCAGCCCCCTGTTCGTATGTGTGATACAATTGATTCGTAGATTTCCTTAATGGTTTGGAAGTGCTCATCAATGCAGATTTCACTTGCTCAGGATTCCATTCGGGGTGTTTTTGCAGGATTAAGGCGCATGCTCCTGCAACATGCGGTGCGGACATACTTGTTCCATCCAAGGACATATATCCTTTAGGGATGGTACTTTCAATTTCCACTCCCGGTGCCAATACGTCAGGCTTTATTCCCCATGAGACGGTTACCGGGCCCCTGGAGCTAAAATCTGCGAGCTTATCCTGCTCGTTCTTATAAACAAATTGAACGGTTTTGCTCTGTCCTTGCTCCATGATTTGCTTTAGCTGCAATCCATCTCTTCTATTAATAGAAGCAGCCGGGATGTTCATTTCTTTTTCCAAGCTTCCAGTAAAGGTCCCGCTTGTATTATTATAAACAATTACCCCCTTTGCACCTGCCTTTTCTGCATTGGATACTTTCTGCTGGAAGGTAAGAGTGCCACGTTCCATCAACACAATCTTATCCCGAACATGTTTCAAGTCCTCTTCATTGCCCAGCCCCCCAAATATGACATCCTCGGAAAACGTCAGGTTCCATTTTTTAGAGCCTTGAAACAAGGTTAAATGCGATTGATGCTTTTTCGACCCAAGCCCGTAAATCATATACGGAACCCTTAAGGGAGGAGTCGATGCCCCAACGGAAATCGCTTTTTCCGCTGTTCCGGGTGAGCCTACGGTCCATACAGCCGGACCGGAATTCCCGTTGGATGTCACGGCAACGATGCCGCTTTCCACAGCCTTATTCAATGCAAGGGAAATAGGTAAATCAGGGCCATTTACGTTATTGCCAAGAGAGAGATTCAATACATCCACCTTATCCTTCATGGCTGACTCAATAGCCATCAAGACTTGGTCTGTATCTCCTGCACCGCCTGGTCCCAAAGCTCGATATGCATATATCTCCGCTTCTGGTGCAACGCCTTTCATTTTTCCATTGGCTGCAATGATGCCCGCCACATGAGTCCCATGTAATGTATCCAGGTCGCCTTGATTTTTGGTTTCCATCGGATTTTCATCACCATCTACCAGATCCTTCCCTCCTTTATAAGCACGTTGCAAATCCGGATGTGTATAATCGATGCCGGTATCTATGATTCCTACTTTTACCCCTTTCCCGGTAATCCGGTGATTCTCCTTATCAAAGAAACCCCTGGCCCTTCCCCCTCCTATGTATGGGACACTTTTATCCAACACCGCTTGATAAACGGATACTTCCGTTACAGCCTGAATTTCATCCTCCTTTTTGAGTTGTTCTATCTCATTCATTTTCCCCTGAACGGAAAATCCATTCAGGGCAACTGAATAAACATTCCTTAATTGAAGGGACGGATATTTTTCAATCAGTTTTTCGATTTTTTTTCGTTGAAACACCTTATCCATCGTGACAACAACCGTTACTTCCTTAGATTCAGATAGTTTTGGTAAAGGCGGCAGAATGACGGATGCAAATCCCTTTTCATTTTGATAAATAAATATAAAAAGGAAAACAAACACTATAAACGTTTTCTTTCCCAACATAATCATCCCCTTAGCAGTTATCTTTTCTCAACAACCTTGGAGTATGCAAATAAAAAAAGGAAAAGCGCATGGCTTTTCCTTTTTTATAAGTCAAATCTAGCTGGCGGCATGTCTGCTTGCTTAAAATAGTAACGGATGGCTTCAGCGATGCGGACCGAAGCATTTCCATCCCCATAAGGATTGGAAGCTTTGGACATTTTTTCGTGCATCTCTTGATCGGTAAGCAATTCATGTGCCAAGTTATATATGTTTTTTTCATCAGTCCCCGCCAGTTTTAAGGTTCCAGCAGCAATCCCCTCAGGACGTTCAGTCGTATCCCTTAAAACTAGGACAGGTACACCAAGTGACGGTGCCTCTTCCTGGATTCCTCCAGAATCAGTCAAAATCAGATAGGCTCTTGAAGCGAAGTTGTGGAAATCCAATACATCCAGCGGTTCAATCAAATGAACCCGCGGATCGTCCCCGAGAATCTCGTTTGCCAATTCCTGAACAAGCGGATTTAAATGGACAGGATATACTACTTGAACGTCATCATGCTCTGCAATGATTCTCTTTACGGCCCTAAAGATATTCCTCATGGGTTCTCCAAGGTTTTCCCTGCGATGGGCGGTAAGCAAAATGAGCCTGTCTTCTCCAAGTCCATTTAAAACCGGGTGGGAATATGTGGAACGCACAGTAGTTTTTAAAGCATCTGTTGCCGTATTCCCCGTCACGAAGATATTATCCTTCTTGTTTTCGTTAAGCAGATTCTCCTCCGCTTTCGATGTCGGCGCAAAATGCAAATCTGCCATAGTACCAGTAAGCTGCCGATTCATCTCTTCCGGATAGGGGGAATACTTATTCCATGTGCGCAGCCCCGCTTCAACATGCCCAATGACAATTTGATTATAAAAAGCTGCCAGACTTGCGACAAACGTCGTGGTTGTATCACCGTGTACAAGAACAATATCAGGTTTAGCTTCCTTCATTACTGAATCAAGACCATTTAATGCTCTTGTTGTAATGTCAGCAAGCGTTTGCCTTTCCTTCATTATGTCCAAGTCATAGTCCGGCTGTATGGAAAATAGTTCGAGAACTTGATCTAACATTTGCCGATGCTGAGCCGTAACAGCAACGATCGGCTTGAAATTTTCTGGGTGTTTTTGAAATTCGAGTACTAAGGGAGCCATTTTGACAGCTTCTGGTCTCGTTCCGAAAATGGTCATGACTTTTATCGGTTCATTCATTCGTGACACCTCAGTTTCTTTCCTTATTTTGTGCCGAATAAACGATCTCCCGCGTCTCCAAGACCTGGAACGATATACCCGTGTTCATTCAGTTTTTCGTCAAGACCCGCAATATAAATATCAACATCAGGATGGGCTTCTTTCAATGCCTCTACACCCTCTGGAGCTGCAATCAAACACATGAATTTAATATTGACTGCACCGCGCTTTTTAATGGAATGGATCGCTTCGATGGCTGATCCGCCAGTGGCTAACATCGGGTCAACGACAATGCATTCCCTTTCTGCCAAATCGCTTGGCATTTTGGCATAGTACTCCACCGGTTTCAATGTTTCAGGATCACGGTAAAGTCCAACATGTCCGACCTTTGCAGCAGGAATCAGCTTAATGATCCCGTCCACCATCCCTATGCCTGCACGTAAAATCGGGACGATACCCACTTTTTTACCAGAAAGCATTTTCACTTTCGCTGTGCTTACAGGCGTTTGGATTTCCACTTCTTCCAGTGGCATATCCCTCGTGATTTCAAATGCCATCAATGATGCAACTTCATCCACTAGTTCACGGAATTCTTTTGTTCCTGTATTTATATCACGTATATAGGCTAATTTGTGTTGAATTAACGGGTGATCGAAAACATAAACTTTTCCCATTTAGCATCTCTCCAATTCCATTGCTTAGTTTTGCGCTTTTTTATGATTTCCCTAATCGAATAGAAAAATTTTCGTGTCTTTTAAAATTCACTTCAACCTATTTTACAGAAAAAAGGTTCAATCTTCAATAAAGGTTTAGATGTCAGACCTATTTTCACTATTCGGATTCTTCTAACACCAGCCTTACAATAAGATAAAAAAAACCGCTCCCTTTAAAAGGGAGCAGCTACGATATTACAATGAAGGATATAATTCAAATTTGCTCGCTAATGATTCAACACGCTGTTTTGCTTCTTCAAGTTTAGCTGCGTCTTCATTATTTTTCAAAACAAGTCCGATGATTGCAGCTATTTCATCCATGTCTTCCAATCCGAAGCCACGTGATGTCACCGCCGCAGTCCCAATGCGTATACCGCTGGTAACGAATGGTTTTTCCGGGTCATAAGGAATCGCATTTTTGTTCACGGTAATACCAATTTCATCCAAAACATGTTCTGCGATTTTTCCCGTTAATCCAGTAGAGCGCACATCAAGAAGAATCAAATGATTGTCCGTTCCATCAGAAACAAGGGTGAACCCTTCTTTCTTCAAACCTTCGCCCAAACGTTTAGCATTATCGATGATTTGTTGTGCATATACTTTAAATTCATCTTGAAGCGCTTCGCCGAATGCAACAGCCTTAGCGGATATAACATGCATCAACGGGCCGCCTTGAATTCCAGGGAAAATGGATTTATCGATTTTCTTACCGAATTCTTCTTTACAGATGATCATCCCTCCGCGTGGTCCGCGAAGTGTTTTATGAGTGGTTGTCGTTACAAAGTCAGCATAAGGAATCGGGCTTTGATGTAATCCAGCCGCAACCAAACCTGCAATATGCGCCATATCGACCATTAAATAAGCCCCGACTTCATCTGCAATTTCACGGAATCGCTTGAAGTCAATTTCCCGCGGATATGCACTCGCACCCGCTACGATCAATTTAGGTTTGTGCTGACGCGCTTTTTCCAATACATCATTGTAATCGATACGGTGATCTTTTTCGTCTACACCATATTCAACAAAATTATAGTTAACGCCACTGAAGTTAACTGGACTTCCATGTGTTAAGTGACCTCCATGCGAAAGGTTCATCCCAAGCACTGTGTCTCCAGTTTGAAGAACAGTAAAGTAAACGGCCATATTGGCTTGAGCTCCAGAGTGGGGCTGTACGTTCACATACTCCCCTCCGAAAATTTCTTTCGCACGCTCACGCGCTAGATCTTCAACGATGTCTACATACTCACATCCGCCATAGTAACGTTTTCCAGGGTATCCTTCCGCATACTTATTAGTCAAGACCGATCCTTGTGCTTCCATGACAGCTTCACTCACGAAGTTTTCAGAAGCAATAAGCTCAATTTTACTTCTTTGACGCCCTAATTCCAGTTGAATTGCGTTAAACACTTGCTCATCTTGCTTTGCTAAACGATTCATTCCGTAATTCCTCCTCAAATTGTGCGTGATTCGCTTTTTAGTATTTATGTGCAACATGCCTTCAAAAAAGCATGAAAAAGCCTTACCAATAGTTATTAGAAAATTCTACTCCATTTTAACATGTCTAATTTAGAAGTGATAGTCTAATTTTATCGAACGTTAAATGTTTTTTCTTTTAATAACGTTCGTATTTAACATCAAAATTATGCTAATTAGCTCTTTCAC
Source organism: Brevibacillus sp. JNUCC-41 (assembly GCF_014844095.1). Classification (NCBI taxonomy): domain Bacteria; kingdom Bacillati; phylum Bacillota; class Bacilli; order Caryophanales; family Bacillaceae; genus Peribacillus; species Peribacillus sp. JNUCC41. The sequence goes on from NZ_CP062163.1 coordinate 1,633,196, forward strand.
CCTATATTTCATAAGCAAAATCACTATTCTATTAGCACTATAAAGTGGCTTTACGATTTCGAACTCATTCAATTAAAAAACAGCATTCTCCATCCGAGAAATGCTGTCCCCCTTATCCATTAAGTACAACTCTTATTATCAGAAATGTCCTGATAAACGGCCCGCTCCCCGCCAATCAGTTTCGGACGTGTTTTTGCCATGGTCACATGTGCATGCCCTATTTCTTTAATGGCAGAGCGAATCGGAACCGCCACATGCTTCAGATGCATGCCAATGAAGGTGTCCCCAATGTCAATCCCCGCATCCGCTTTAATATGCTCGACAACGACAGCATCCTTCCATTGCTGATAGGCATACGTCGCCATCGATCCCCCAGCTGTTCTTACAGGTACAACAGAAACTTCTTCATAATCATATCGAACCGCGGTTTCCCTTTGTAAAACCAAGGCCCTGTTTAGATGTTCACAACATTGATAGGCAACCTGAACACCCGTTTTCCCTTGAAAATCCCTAACTACGGAAAAAATCATCCCTGCAACATCGAGCGTACCTTCAGTACCGATCCTTTTCCCGATCACTTCACTTGTACTGCAGCCGATCACTAGTAGCTGTTTCTCTTTTAAAGCTGTCTGTTCTTGAAACTCATGTAAAAGTTCCCGAAACTGGTTTTCCCATATCCCAAGCTCATTTGAAAATGTAGCATCACTTCTCATGAAAACGCATCCTTTCAATAAAAAAACTTGCTATCGGTAGAAAAGGGTTCTCTCCAAAAAACCATAGAAATTAGTTATGTTTACCTTCATACTCCGCAATCTTACCGATCCTGTTTTGATGACGCCCGCCTTCAAATTCCGAAGTCAGCCATGTTTGGACAATTTCCCTGGCCAGACCCGGGCCAATGACACGTTCCCCCATCGCTAACATATTGGTATCATTATGCTGACGGGTCAATTTCGCACTATAGACATCATGAACCAATGCACATCGTATTCCTTTGACTTTATTGGCAGCAATGCTCATTCCAATTCCTGTTCCACAGATTAAAATACCCCGATCGAACTCACCCCGCGCCACTTTTTCAGCAACCGGCAAGGCATAATCAGGATAATCCACCGACGTACTGCATTCACAGCCAAAATCCTCAAATGGAATCTGTAACTCATTCAATAAATTCCTTATTTCTTCACGGATATGTATACCACCATGATCCGAAGCAATCGCAACTTTCATCATAATCCTCCTTAGCTTTCTCGTTTGATTTTATTGTGTCACAAAATTATGAAAAGATAAAGGATGTCCACCCTTTTTCCCCGCAAAGAAGCAGGAAACCAACTCGGGCTTCCTGCAGTAAAATGTCAAGTGTGAAAGCGGGTAAGGGTCCTGTTAACCCTTTTCCGCTTTAACTTTAAAATTTCCATTGCCGATTTTTCGACATTTTCCACGACTAGAGCTTATTCGCTTGTCCTGGCCGTCACTTCTTCCGCTCCAGCAGATGCTTATTCTGCAATGGCAGCCTTGAGACTGCCTTGATTCTTACACTTTGCACTGACGGTCAACAAGCTTAGTAATATCTTTTTACTTCAGCGACCACATTATGTACCCGTTCATTCTTTAAGCCTTTTGACTAATTCTTCTATTAATTCCTGCAGCTCCCTGAACGTTTCCCGGTAAATGCCTTCAGAACCGCCAAACGGATCTATTATATCTCTATCATATTTATCCTCAATAACGAATTCCTTTAAAGTAAAAGTCTTATCGATCATCTGGGGGTATGCACGGGTAATGGCAGATTTATGCCCTTCCGTCATGGTGAAAATATGAGTTGCCCATTCCATTTCCTTCTCGGATAAGGGCGTTGAATGATGATTATGCACTATGTCATTTTCAACCAATACATTTTTAGCATGCAGCGAAGCATCCTGGCCTGATGAAGCATACACGCCTGCGGACTTCACTTCAACACCCGCAATATTCTTATGTTTCAGTATCGCTTCTGCCATCGGGCTTCTGCATGTGTTACCTGTACATACAAATAATACTCGGATCATTTTAACGCCTCCTTTTTTATTCATTATAAGCTATCGCCCGTTTATTATAGTCAAAAAAATCACTCTCATTATGTCCGAAGAAAAATAAAAACCGCTCCAGTAATCGGAACAGTTGAGGAAGGAACGATATGAATTCAAGCGGATCAAAAAGAGAACAATAATTTCAATCCAAACGCACACAGGATGCTTCCGCCAAGAATCTCACTATACACGCCAAGCAAGCCCTGCATTTTTCTACCCAGTAAAAGGCCAGCCCACGTTAATAGGGTGGCTGCAAACCCAAAACAAAGAACGGTTAAAATCGTTTTTGCACCGTAAATTCCCAGTGTCAATCCTACCGAGAAGCTATCCAGGCTTACCCCTATGGCAAAAATGAATAGACCTTTTCCGACAGGAGCCAGCATCTTATTTTCCCTGGCACCAGCTCCATCCTTTTTACCAGGGATAAACATCTGTATACCAAGAATGATCAGCAATAGACCGCCAGCGTATGTAGCAAAGGTCCCGAATTTTTCTGAAATGAATCGGCCCGCCCCCATTCCAAGCAAGGGCATCCAAATATGAAAAATACCTACTGTTAGCCCTATAAAAAGTATTTGCCTCAACCTTAGCTTAAACATTCCCATTCCAAGGCCAACTGAAAAGGCATCCATTCCCAGCGCGAATGCCATTAGCAATAAGGTGATGATTTCTCCAGCAAATGTATTCATTCAAATCCCCCTCGGACGTGCCTACTACATGTTATGCATGTCCGAAAAGAAATAGAAGGATAAATCAGTTCTTATTACACATGTTCCTTGATGATTTGATGACCTGCAGCCTTCTCAAGCCGGTTCATGACCGCCGCTCCTATTCCATGGTCAGGAAACATTTCACTAAAAATGACATCGACCTCCAGCTCGTCAAACTGTCTTAAAGCATCATATAAGCCTGTTGCAACAGTATGTAAATCCGCTAATGAACCTGGGACAACCACATAATCCGCCTTATAATCCTGTTGATGTTCGTAAGCCGCTATGATGCCCACCTTTAACCCGTCAGTTCTTTTTGCATCCACAAGCTGCTGAAGGAAAGTTTGATTACCCTTGACTAAATATAGGGGGGCCTTCGGAGCATAGTGGGTATACTTCATGCCCGGGGCTTTTGGCGCTGTTTCCTGATTCTTCAACGCGACATCTTGCCTGACTTCACCTATTACCGCTTCCAGCTGTTCCAGGGTCACCCCGCCAGGCCTTAAAATAACAGGTACTTCCACAGTGCAGTCAAGTACTGTGGATTCTAAGCCCACACCCGTAGTCCCGCCATCGACTATACCTGCAATCCGGCCCATCAAGTCATCTTCAACATGTTTCGCTGAAGTGGGGCTTGGTTTCCCGGAAGTATTTGCACTTGGAGCCGCAATGGGCAAATCACTTGCACGAATAAGGCCTAGGGCAACCTGATGATCTGGCATCCTGACAGCCACTGTGTCCAATCCAGCTGTCACAAGGTTTGATAGCTGGCCCGGTTTTCGTTTCATGATCAAAGTCAAAGGACCCGGCCAAAATTCTGCCATCAGCTTCTTGGCCTGTTCCGGAATCTCTTCTACAATATCTGACAACTGGTCATCGGAGGCTATGTGAACGATCAAAGGATTATCACTCGGACGCCCCTTCGCTTCAAACACTTTTTTGACTGCCTCGTCATTTTTGGCATTCGCCCCCAGTCCATAAACAGTCTCTGTAGGAAAAGCCACCACTTGATTTGCCTTTAATAATTCAGCTGATTTTGTAATCTGGGGATAACTTTGTAAATTATCCACATTTTTATCCACTGACCAAATTTTCGTTTTCATCTTGAACACCATCGCCTTTTAACGTTTCTTATTTTATATAATTGCTTTTATATGAACGATATTCTCAAATTATTGTAATAAATTCACTTTAAGATACTTTGAAAGTATAAAAGAAGTATTCACATAATTCAAGTGTTATCCACAAATTGGGGATAACCACATCGAATCCGTGGATAAGTTTGTGGATATTAATGATTAATGACAGACTTTTTTGATTTTTTGTTAATAACCCTGTGGATATGTTTACGAAATTATCTGATTTTAAAAAAAGAGGGCATCTGCCCCCTTTTTAAAATAGATCATTGAAGATTTCTGCAAACAGGGACTTCACTTCCACCTCAGGCTCCTTTTCCCCTTCATATAATTGTTGACCTTGTTTATCTGATGCCGCAAGTTCAACCTGGTTTTCTTCAACATTCCCATCAATGGTTTTTTTCGTCACTTGTTCCTTGTCTTTTACTTCTGTCACTTCTTCCTTTACTTCCGGCTCTGTAACCTTTTCTTTTAGCGTTCCTACCGATACTTCTCTTACGCTCTCCTCCACTACCTTTTCTTCAACCACTTCCTCGGGCTCTTTTTCCTTTTCAACCAGCACTTCTTCTTCAACTTCTTCCGCTGCAACGGGCTCACCCTCTTCATTTGTTGCAGCATGCGCCTTCCCTTCCGAATTCAACGATCCTTCACCCTCATCCTCGACAATCGGACTTTGACTTACAGCCGTCCCATTTGAAAAATCCAGGAAACATAATGGGGGAAATAGAACACACCACCAATTTGCGCCTTCCCCTTCCCCAAGCGTGATAATCACCGCTTCATAATCCCCTGCCGGATATAAATACTGCCCGTAGAGTTTTGTCGGAAATTCCGCTTGTCCAAAATCCACTTTAACTGACTGCTCCATACCCTGTTCCTTTATAACTGCCTCAGCCGTCGCTTGGATATCCGGCAGATGCGAGGTGATCACATCCCTCGCTTCATCCAAAGAAGTAAGTTCCTCGACCCACTTTGTGATATCTTCATTTACCTCATCCCTAATCAGCCGTTTAACCGCTTGATCCTTTTCTGCATCACTATTAGCAAGTATCCGCAGACGAATCGCCTCATCCGGGATCACCTTCGTATCTTCTGCACCGACCATCTCCGCTTTAGGCATATATATACTTACGATCGTTCCTATAGTTAAGATTAATAGATAAATAATGGCTAAATGTTTAGTTTTCATCGCCTTCGCCCCCTCACATGAATTAGTCTCACCATTTTCCAGCTATCTTAAACTAGTAAAAAAATAAAAAATGTTGATAGCTGGAAATATAGATTCCAAAGGATAATGAGGATGGTTTCCATAAAAAAATCCGTCTCACATAGGAAGACGGATCACTTTAATACAGCGAAGACCATTCGATCTTTTTCATTAATGTCATTTGCAATGGATACTTCTGCAGCAGGAAAGGCTCGCTTCAATAAATCGGCAACCGCCTCACCCTGTCCAGTACCCACTTCAAAACCGATCAGCCCAGGCACCTTCATGATCAGAGGTAACTGTTCCATAAAGCGGCGGTAAAAATCCAGCCCATCGATACCGGCAAATAATGCACGATGCGGTTCATGACCTGTCACGACTACTGACATTGATTCATGATCATCATCTGGTATATATGGCGGGTTCGATAAAAGGACGTCCACCTTCTGTTTTTTGTTTATGAAAGGCAAAAGCAAATCACCTTGCGTGAACTCCACTTCGGCACCAAGCGTTTCGGCATTTTTCCGCGCCACCTCAAGCGATGGTTCCGCTATGTCCGTGGCGGTCACCAATAAGTTTGGCTTTTCAAGTTTCATTGTTATGGCGATTGCGCCGCTGCCGGTCCCAATATCAGCTAAACAAAGCTTCTGTCCCTCCATAAAAATGGCTGGGATTTTACGTAAAGTATAATAAATCAATTCTTCTGTTTCAGGTCTCGGTATGAGCACTTCTTCATTCACAAAGAAGGTCCGTCCATAAAATTCTTCATGGCCGATAATATATTGGATGGGCGTTCCCTCAGCATGCAGCTCAATAGCGGCCTTAAATTGCCCAAAAACCGCTTCACTAAGCTCATCATGAAGGTTGGCCAGCATTTGGGAGCGAGTTTGTTTTAAAAAGTGCTGTAACAGAATTTCCCCAGCATTGGCATCACGATCATTTTCCTTTAAAAAAGAAGAAGCCCATTTAAGGGCTCCGAACACTTTCACGGCAGAGTTACTCATCTGCATTTTCCAGCCTTGAAGATTGGTCTTCCATGATTAATGCATCAACGACTTCATCCAATTTACCTTCCATGATTTGATCCAGTTTTTGAATCGTTAAACCAATACGGTGGTCGGTAACGCGGTTTTGCGGGAAGTTATAAGTGCGAATCCTTTCGGACCGATCGCCCGTTCCAACGGCAAGCTTCCTATTTTGATCATATTCCGCCTGTACTTCGCGATGGATTTTATCGTACACCCTGGCGCGCAAAACCTTCATTGCTTTTTCTTTGTTCTTGATTTGTGATTTTTCATCTTGACAGGATACAACCGTATTAGTCGGAATATGAGTCAAGCGCACCGCCGACATTGTCGTATTGACACTTTGCCCTCCAGGACCGCTTGATGCAAAGGTATCGACACGTACATCCTTATCATGGATTTCAACTTCCACTTCCTCAGCTTCAGGTAATACGGCAACCGTGGCTGTAGATGTATGAATCCGTCCGCCTGATTCAGTTTCAGGTACCCGCTGAACGCGATGTGCTCCATTTTCGAACTTCAATTTTGAATAAGCACCATTTCCATTAATCATGAATATGATTTCCTTGTAACCGCCAAGCCCTGTAGGACTAGCTTCAATGACTTCGGTCCGCCAACCTTGCACCTCGGCAAAACGGCTATACATTCGGTATAGACTACCCGCAAATAAGGCCGCCTCATCTCCGCCTGCTGCTCCGCGGATCTCCATGATCACGTTTTTATCATCGTTAGGGTCCTTCGGAATAAGCAATATTTTCAGTTTACCCTCAAGGCCTTGTATGGTCTCATCAAGTTCATTGATCTCTTCTTTTACCATTTCACGCATATCCGCATCAAGTTTCTCCTCCATCATAGCTTTCGCTTCCTGGAGTTGCTCACGAACCGCTTTATATTCCTTATAAGTCGATGCGGTCTCTTGAATGCTGGATTGCTCCTTAGAATATTCCCTTAGCTTCTTAGAGTCATTAATGATCTCCGGGTCACTCAATAGTTCATTCAATCTTTCATATCTATCTTCTACTGCTTGTAAACGATCAAACAAATTATTCACCTCATAAATTTTCCAAAACATCTGAAACGAATTGGAAGTAATCCATCTCTTCTAACTATAAATAAGTACTTAGTGCCCCAGCTCAGTTCACTTCTAGGTTAATTATAGTATAGGTGAATAATCAACGTCAAAGAGGATTCAAAAATGTCGTTATTTCTTTAATTTGACATCTAAATTATATTGTGGCACAACCCTGTTTATCATGCCTTGTATTCGCTGCAATTCCTCATTTCTTTCTTTTTCCGTCTTGATTTTGCCTTTATCATGGACTGTAACATGTATGGTATTTCCATTAAACCAAACGGAGCCCGCCTCATAATTAGTTTCCGATTCGATGACTTCGCGGATTTTATCAATTTGCTGCCCCATGGATGGAGAATTATTGGATGTATGATGAGGTGTGTTGAGGACCTGATCTGATGGTCGTTCCGTTTCATTGTCCCAATCCTTATTGGATACCTGATTTAAACCCTTGCCAACAAAATCCCTGCCATCACGGGATTGATCCCCATATTCCGAATCATTATTTATTGCATTGTCATTTTGGCCGCATGCCGTTAGTACAGCAAACAGAAAGGCCGTCATAATAAGCAGTTTCGATTTCATATTTTTTCCCTCCATTTTGACTGGTTAAGAAGAACATTTCCCCGTTAGCCTGCCCAAAATGGGGCAATATTCATCTTTTATTTCCCTTCCATGTATTGGTCATGCAACCTCCAGCAGTTTTTCCGCCCCTTATAATCATTCCCAACCATTTCTTCATAAAAAAAGCACCCTACGATCTCAGTGGATCATAGGGCACCATCATTCAAATATGTTCTTTAATCCCAACAGCCTGCTTACCCGGAACTTCGTGATGATGGCGGCAGCGGGGCTCGTATGATTCCGATGCACCCACAAGGATGATCGGCTCATCATAGGAGGCCGGCTCCCCATCTATCAATCGCTGTGTCCTGCTCGCAGGCGATCCGCACACTTCACACACAGCCTGCAGCTTAGTCACCGATTCTGCAAGCGATAATAGAACAGGCATAGGACCGAATGGTTCACCTCTGAAATCTTGATCGAGTCCAGCCATGATCACTCGATAACCGCTGTCCGCAAGATGCTGGGCAACCCCGATAATTTCATGATCAAAAAATTGCACTTCATCTATTGCAATGATATCCAGGGGCTTGTCCAAATACTTAAAAATATCCGTTGAATGGGCAATCGGTTTTGCCATCACAGAAGAGCCATTATGTGATACGACAGCCTCTTCCGCATAGCGATTATCAATAGCTGGTTTAAATACAGCTATTTGCTCTTTAGCAAATTGAGCACGGCTGACTCGTTTAATCAATTCCTCAGATTTACCTGAAAACATGCTTCCGCAAATAAGCTCGATCCAGCCTGTTTGTTTCATTACATACATGGAAACAGCTACTCCCTTCCACCTGTCGATCCCTTGGCCATAATTGAAGTCGACCCGGCTTTATATAAATTCTTACTTGTTTATGGAAAAGAAAAAACAGGCAAGAAAAATACTTGCCTGTTTTTTAAAAAGTCCGGCTTATTTAATACCGTATTTTTTGTTGAAACGATCAACACGTCCGCCAGCTTCAGCGAATTTTTGACGACCAGTATAGAATGGGTGGCATTCTGAACAAGTCTCAACTTTGATCTCTTCTTTAACTGAACCAGTTTCAAAAGTGTTTCCGCAAGAGCAAATTACTTTTGAAAGCTTATAATTTGGATGAATTCCAGTTTTCATTCTTTTCAGCTCCTTATGCCCTGAATCATTCGAAACAGAGTTATATACTTCAAGTTGAGGGAATAGCACCCTCACATTTATTGTAAAAACACATGAACTCATTATAACAACTTAAGACTAGTTGTGCAACTGTTTGTTTCTTACAGGGTTTAAGAACGTTTTACGCTCGCTGGCCCCTTTTTCATTTCTGTCATCTCTTCATCCAGCTTACTGAAAAATTCTTCATTACCCTTTGTCTGTTTTAGACGGCGAAGGAATTTCTCCGAGAAATCAGGTGAATCTGACATCGTTTTCCTAATGGCCCATAGTTTATCCAGGCGATCCTTCGGAATTAACAATTCTTCTTTACGAGTGCCCGAGCGACGAATATCGATTGCCGGGAAGATGCGTCTTTCGGCAAGTGCACGATCTAAATGCAGCTCCATATTGCCCGTACCTTTAAATTCTTCATAAATGACATCGTCCATTCTTGAACCCGTATCTACCAATGCTGTAGCAAGGATTGTCAGGCTGCCGCCTTCCTCGATATTCCTCGCCGCACCGAAAAAGCGTTTTGGACGGTGGAATGCAGCAGGGTCAATACCCCCTGATAGTGTACGCCCGCTCGGCGGAATGACAAGGTTGTATGCACGGGCAAGCCGGGTGATGCTGTCCATTAATATGATGACATCCCGTTTATGCTCCACAAGGCGCATGGCTCGTTCCAATACCAGCTCAGCCACCTTGATATGGTTTTCCGGCACTTCATCGAAAGTTGAACTTACCACGTCTCCTGCGACGGAACGTTCAATGTCCGTCACTTCTTCCGGGCGTTCATCGATCAACAGCACAATCAATTCCGATTCGGGATGGTTTGTGGTTATCGCATTGGCGATTTCCTTGATAAGCATCGTTTTACCGGCTTTTGGCGGTGCGACAATCAGACCACGCTGCCCAAAACCGACCGGTGCCAGCACATCCATGATCCTGGTCGATAAGTTCTTCGGTGTCGTTTCCAGTTTAATTTGCCTGTTTGGATACAGCGGCGTTAAACCCGGAAAGTGGACACGCTCTTTAGCCGATTCCGGATTATCGCCATTGACTGCTTCGACATGCAGCAATCCATAATAGCGCTCGTTTTCTTTTGGAGGCCTTACCTTACCGGACACTTTATCTCCATTTCGCAAATCGAACCTGCGGATCTGTGAAGCAGAAATATAAATATCCTCCGAGCTTGGAGAATAATTAATTGGACGCAGGAAACCAAAGCCCTCTGAAGGTATGATCTCTAAAACGCCCTCCATGAATAGGAGACCATCCTGCTCAGCTTGTGCTTTCAGGATAGCGAATATAAGTTCCTTTTTTGAAAGTTTGCTGTAATAGGAAACTTTATATTCACGCGCGTGCTCATATAGATCCTTTAGTTTCATGTTTTCTAAATTAGAAATAGTTAAATTCATTATGACACCACACTTTTATTAATTAAACGTTTTCACCCATACTGAAAAAGAAATGGTTTGTTAGATGGAAGAAAAACCTCAATCCATGTACCCGACCAGAGTTTTCTTAGAAAGGATGATACATTTTTACATGTAAAGAAGAAAATTATTTGAAGGCTTCTTGAAGTTTGGAGTGAAAGGGCAGATTTTCAATTTATTAATAGTAGACCAAGCTTTATTTTACTTTTTTTATTTTAATTATTCAACTTAAATTTTTTTAAAGAGAAAGCGAGCGATGAAACCGCTCGCTTTTTAAAAGTGATTTTTCTAAAACACGCTATCAGTCAATCAAGCCATTCGGTTTAATCTTAAGACTGTGACGCCCATCAATGAATCGAACGGTACCGGATTTAGCACGCATGACCACGGATTGTGTTTCACCGTAATGTCCTTTAAATTGTACACCGCGTAAAAGTTCTCCATCAGTCACACCTGTTGCAGCAAAAATTGCGTCATCTCCGCGAACAAGGTCTTCCATTCTGAGGACTTTTCCTAAATCAAGGCCCATTTTTCCACAGCGTTCCACTTCTTCATCGCTATGAGGAACAAGCTTACCCTGAATTTCCCCTCCAAGGCATTTCAAGGCAACGGCTGCAATAACTCCCTCTGGAGCCCCGCCAGAACCGAATAAGATATCGACACCGGTAAGATCGAAGGCCGTATTTATGGCTCCCGCTACATCTCCATCGTTGATCAACTTGATACGTGCCCCCGCCTCACGAAGTTCATGAATGATCTTCGAATGACGATCACGGTTCAATACTGTTGCAACCACGTCTTCGATATCTTTATTCTTTGCCTTGGCTACCGCTTTCAGATTGTCCAAGACGGAAGCATTGATATCAATCTGGCCAACAGCCTCGGGTCCGACAGCTATTTTATCCATATACATATCCGGGGCATGAAGCAAGTTCCCCTTATCGGCTATCGCCAATACAGCCAATGCATTCCAGCCGCCAGATGCAACGATGTTCGTTCCTTCCAAAGGATCAACAGCAACATCCACTAGCGGCCCAAGACCAGTACCAAGTTTTTCGCCAATATAAAGCATTGGCGCTTCATCCATTTCCCCTTCACCGATTACAACCGTTCCTTGCATGGGAATAGTATTGAAAACATCCCGCATTGCAGTTGTTGCTGCATCATCTGCTTCGTCTTTCTTTCCTCTTCCCATCCAACGAGCTGAATTCAGTGCCGCCGCCTCTGTTACGCGGACAAGCTCCATCGATAAACTTCTTTCCATTTCCGGTTCCCCCTCATGTACACTAGCATGATTTATTTATATATTAGTATAACACATTATATCATATATAGTAACACAATGAGGTAACAAGAAAAGGGATCAGCTTTTAAGCTGCTCCACTTCTTCTTGCGTCATTTCTTCACGCCAAATCGTCGCTCCCAAACCAGAAAGTTTTTCAACAAGATGGCTATATCCGCGATCTATATGTTCAAGCCCAGTCACTTCCGTAATCCCCTCAGCCATTAAACCAGCGATTACAAGAGCTGCTCCGGCACGTAAATCGCTTGCCTTCACTTTTGCCCCATGAAGTTGGACAGGACCATCGACGATGCCTGCTCTGCCCTCGACTTTGATCTTCGCATTCATGCGTCGCAGTTCATCAATATGCTTAAACCGTGCCCCGTATATCGTATCGGTCACCATGCTAGAACCGCTTGCTTTTGTTAAGAGGGAAGTGAAAGGTTGCTGAAGATCTGTTGGGAATCCAGGGTAAACCAATGTCTTGATATCAACGGCTTTATATTTTTCTCCCGGTGAGACAAATATCTGGTCATCACCCGCTTCAATATTAATCCCCATTTCCCTCAATTTGGCAGTCAATGACTCCAAATGCTGGGGAATGACATTATCGATTAGAATCCCTTCACCAACAGCAGCGGCTAAAATCATGAAAGTACCGGCCTCAATCCGATCCGGTATGATCGTATGCTTGCACCCATGCAAACTTTCCACACCATCAATACGAATGATATCCGTTCCTGCACCCTTTATTTTCGCTCCCATATTGGTCAACAGTGTGGCAACATCGATGATTTCCGGTTCTTTCGCGGCATTTTCAATCACAGTGCGGCCTTTGGCCAAAACGGCGGCAAGCATGATGTTGATCGTTGCCCCTACACTAACGACATCCAAATATATGCGTGCTCCCCGGAGCTCGTCCGCCCTAAGGTAAATGGCTCCTTGTTCATTCGTCACTTGAGCGCCTAGTGCTTCGAACCCCTTAATATGCTGATCTATCGGACGGGGTCCTAAATGGCAGCCTCCAGGCAAGCCGATCACTGCCTTTTTGAATTTACCAAGCATTGCCCCCATCAAATAATAAGAGGCACGTAACTTCTTGACCCTTCCATTGGGGAGAGGCATTGAAATCATCCTGCTTGGATTGACTGTCATTTCTCCTTCATCAAAGGATACCTCACCGCCAATTTCCTCCATTAACGCTTTCAGCATCTGTACATCCGAGATATCAGGCAGGCCTTCAATCGTTACGGGAGAGTCCGCTAAAATTGTTGCCGGAATAAGGGCAACCGCACTATTTTTTGCTCCGCTGACACGAATGCTTCCCTTTAAAGGATAGCCACCGGCAATTTTAAGTTTTTCCATAATAAACTCCCTTCCACGCTAAGCACTTAGAAGCTACTTTCAAAAGTAATATTTTACCACAGGAAAATTGCATAATCCGACAACATTTACTATCTAGTTCTTTAGTTTACACAAAAGTAGAAAATTCATGTAAAAAAAAGATAAAAATTTCTAATTTATGTTAATTTTATTAAAAAGGTGCAATCTATAGCGACTTAGCGGCAAGGCATTATGCTTCAGTACGTGAATTCCAATCGTTCAAGAAAGCTTCAATCCCTTTATCCGTTAATGGGTGGTGGAATAATTGCATTAAAACTTTATAAGGGATTGTTGCAATATGTGCCCCTTTAAGAGCCGCTTCTGTAATATGCATTGGATGGCGGATGGAAGCTGCAATGATCTCAGCATTGATATCATGGATCGCAAATATGTCGGCAATATCCGAAATTAAATCAAGTCCATTTTGGCCGATGTCGTCCAAGCGTCCTAAAAATGGCGATACATAAGTTGCTCCTGCCCTAGCTGCCAATAAAGCTTGGTTGGCACTGAAAATAAGCGTGACATTCGTTTTGACACCTTGTTTTGTAAGTGCTGAAACAGCCTTCAAGCCGTCTGGGGTCATTGGCACTTTAATCGTGATATTAGGTGCAATGGCAACGAGTTCCTTGGCTTCAGCCATCATTCCTTCAAAATCAAGCGCAATGACTTCAGCAGAAACGGATTCTTTAACAAGGCTTGTGATTTCTTTTAGCCGGTCATGGAAAGAAACTCCCTTTTCTCTTGCAACAAGGGACGGGTTAGTCGTAACGCCTGCTAAAACGCCAAGTTCGTGCGCTTGTTTGATTTCTTCCATGTTTGCTGTATCTATAAAGAATTTCATAAAATATCCTCCGTATGTAATCGATTTTTTATTTCCCTATATGCCTCTGAATTCTAATTGTTCTAAAAATGGAGCCCGGATTCAGCCCTGCATCTAAAAGAAACCATTAGGGGGGAGCCCCCCCAATGGGAATATAGCCTTTATCATCTTACATTTAAGGGGATGGAACCCTTATGTTACGTTTCTAAATTATGCTTTGCCGTTTGAACCGAATTCACGTATTTTGCCGATGACAGTTTCTTTAATGGCTTCACGGCCAGGTACCATGTATTTACGTGGATCGTACACTTCAGAATCATTATTCAAAATTTCACGAACCGCTTTTGTGAACACAATTTGATTTTCCGTATTCACATTGATTTTTGATGTTCCAAGTGAAATGGCTTTTTGGATATCTTTCGTGGGTATGCCTGTACCGCCATGAAGAACAAGTGGTTTCTTCGTTAAATCACGTACTTCTTCCATTTCTTTATAGCCTAGGTTAGGTTCACCTTTGTATGGTCCGTGAACGGATCCCAAAGCTGGAGCAAAACAGTCGACATCCGTTTCTTTAACTAACTGTTCACATTCTTGAGGGTCTGCATATACGACTCCATCAGCGATTACATCATCTTCTTGTCCGCCAACCGTGCCCACTTCCGCTTCAACCGAAACATTCCGTGCGTGAGCGAATTCGACAACCTTCTTGGTTGTTTCGATATTTTCATCGATCGGATGATGTGAAGCATCGATCATTACTGAAGTGAATCCGGCTTCGATAGCTTCCTTACATTTATCAAAACTTGAACCATGGTCAAGGTGAATCGCCACAGGAACAGTGATTTTCATGTCTTCCAACAATCCTTGAACCATCATGACAGTCGTTTTAAAACCACCCATATGACGGGCAGCACCTTCGGAAACACCAAGGATGACTGGAGATTTTTCTTGTTCTGCAGCGGCTAAAATAGCTTGAGTCCATTCAAGGTTATTAATATTGAATTGACCTACTGCATATTTTTCATCAAGAGCTTTATTAAGCATATCTTTCATAGAAACTAAAGGCATTTGATTTCCTCCTACTAGTGGATGTTATGATTTTTAAAGTTAATTCTTTCTAGATATTCCCTAAAAACAAAGTAGCATACGCTTATAAATCAGAATATCTCTCCTCTTTTAGGATATCAATACATCAAAAAAACAGCAACAATTAGCACTATTCCATGCCTCAAATTTTATTCCAAAAAAACACGGCCCATCTAAAAAAAGATAGCCGCGGCAATTTCCCCGTCAATAATATTAAATTTTCAAGACCGTTAACTTGATTGAATCGGTAAGTATTCTCGAACGGCCTTTCTAATATCATCAATATCAAACGGCTTTGCAAAATGTGTCATTGCCCCTAAATCCTTTGCTTCCTGAATCATATCAAGTTCACCATATGCCGTCATGATGATAACCCGGATGTCCGGATCGACGACTTTCATCCTTTTCAAGATCTCAATGCCATCCATTCCCGGAATCTTCATATCCAGCAATACCAGATCAGGTGAATGATTATTTAGCACTTCCAAGGCTTGAATGCCATTAGCCGCTTGAAATGTTTCATACCCTTCTTTATGTAAAACCTCGTTCAATAAAATACGAATCCCGAATTGATCATCAACAATCAATATTTTCCCTGGCATTTTATCACCTCTCCCCTTCCCGATTCATCAATAAAATATATTAGCCTATTCGGCCATAATACCCGAAAAAGGGTAGTTACATAGATTGCGTTAAATCACTTGAGGTCCAACGCATTTATTCCATCATGATTTCTATGTTCATATTCGATAATTGTAACAAAATTCCTGCCTTATGGCTAAAAGGAATTTCAATTTTTTTGTTTTTTCGACCGATTTAGTAAATTCAGTCCTTCCGGGTCAATAGCCCTGAAACCTGTCAATGCAAAGGAAAGTCCATTATAATAAGTATATTATTTTTTAAAGGAGTCCCTGATCATGTTAAAAATTTTCTCGACACAGATAAGCGGTTTATTTAAAAAAATGATTGAAAATGAGGCATTTGAAATGGAGGATGCCGGACGCTTGCTCGCTCAGGCTGCGGTTGGGGACGGTTCTGTGTTCATTCATGGTTTTGGTGAAATGCAGGGCGTCACTGCCGAGGCTTTGAATGGGGCAGAACCCTTTCCCAAGGCAAAAAGATATGAATTAGGAGAAACCATTTCCAGGGAAGATCGATTTCTTATATTCAGCCGCCATTCGGCCGATTCTGAAGCATTGATGCTGGCAAAACAACTCAAGGAAAAAGATATACCATTTGTTGCAGTTTCTACATCCGTCCCTTCTGAAGAAGATTCTCTTTTGGAGTTGGCTGACGTTCATATTGATCTACGCATCCAACGGGGATTGATTCCCGATGAAACTGGAAATCGATATGGGTACCCTACCCTCATTGCCGCTCTTTTCGCTTATTATGGGATTAAATTCACTCTTGAAGAAATCATAAAAGAATATGAAGATGAAGAATGATGTCTTCATCCAAAACAAAAAAAACAGCCACATGGGCTGTTTTTTTATTTATTAAAGGTTTTTGCCGTGCTTTAATGACATACCGACAAAATCACGGAATAGCGGCTGCGGACGGTTAGGACGTGACGTGAATTCCGGATGGAATTGAGAAGCCACAAACCAAGGATGATCTTTTAATTCAATGATTTCAACTAGACGACCATCTGGACTTGTACCGGAGAACACGAATCCTGCCTCTTCCATAGCTTGACGGTAGTGGTTATTGAATTCATAACGGTGACGGTGGCGTTCATAAACGACCTCGTCGTTGTACGCTTCGTACGCTTTAGTTCCTTCGATAAGCTTACATGGATACAGACCAAGACGCAGTGTTCCGCCCAAATCTTCTACATCCTTCTGCTCCGGAAGAAGATCGATGATTGGATCTGGAGTATCTTCCTTAATTTCAGCTGAATGCGCTTCTGGCAATCCCAGGACGTTGCGTGCATACTCGATGGACGCCAACTGCATGCCTAAGCATATTCCGAAGAATGGTTTTTTTGTCGTGCGGGCATATTCGGTCGCTGCAATTTTCCCTTCAATTCCACGATCTCCAAATCCGCCAGGGACGAGGATTCCATCTGCATCTTGAAGAAGTTCAGCAACATTTTCTTTAGTTACGTCTTCGGAATTCACCCAGTCGATTTCAACATCTGCATCAAATGCGTAACCAGCATGCTTAAGTGCTTCCACTACAGAAAGATAAGCATCTTGTAATTCAACATATTTTCCGACTAAGGCGATTTTCGTTTTCTTCGATAAAGAAGTCACCTTTTTGACTAGTTCCTTCCAATCTTCCATATCCGCTTCGCCACAGTCCAATTGCAAGTGGTCACAAACGATTTGGTCCATATTTTGTGCTTGGAGCGCAAGAGGGATGGAGTAAAGTGTATCCGCATCAAGACATTCGATAACGGATTTTTTATCGATATCGCAGAATAAAGCGATTTTATCCTTCATATCTTGTGAAATCGGGCTTTCTGTACGTGCAACGATGATATTTGGCTGAATGCCCAGACTGCGTAATTCTTTTACACTATGCTGTGTCGGTTTTGTTTTCATTTCACCAGCAGCTTTGATGTAAGGAACCAGTGTACAATGGATATACATAACATTATTGATGCCGATATCACTCTTGATTTGGCGAATCGCTTCAAGGAATGGAAGAGATTCGATATCCCCTACAGTACCGCCAATTTCAGTGATGACTATATCAGCATTCGTTTCATTGCCTGAACGGAAAACGCGTTCTTTAATTTCATTCGTGATATGGGGAATGACTTGAACCGTTCCACCTAGATAATCGCCACGGCGTTCTTTCCTAAGGACGGTTGAATAAATCCTTCCTGTAGTCACATTACTGTGTTTACCAAGGTTGATATCAATGAAACGCTCATAGTGTCCCAAATCCAAATCCGTTTCAGCACCATCATCCGTTACAAACACTTCACCATGTTGATATGGACTCATCGTACCAGGATCCAAGTTAATATAAGGGTCAAACTTCTGGATCGTAACATTCAATCCCCTATTTTTTAATAATCTACCTAAAGAAGCGGCCGTTATCCCTTTTCCCAAGGAAGAAACTACTCCACCTGTCACAAAAATATATTTTGTCATCTTATATCCTCCTATAGAATGTTTTCTTCCAATTCTGTTCTTCATATCATTGAATCGGAACCTGAATCGAATCTTCCGCCACATGGGCGGTTAAAAGCTAAAAAACCGTAAACCAGTACAAACCATTAATCACTTAAAGGTCTTTAGAGAGAGTCATGCAGGATACATGAACAAGAATAAATTTCCTTAAATGACGTAAACATAATAATGTTCTCTATAGTTTTTACAATTCTACGAGAAATCATTTTTAAAAATAAAAAAATGATGTCATTTATTCATTCCATCATTAAAAACAAAAACGCTCCGCTTACAATAAAAGTAAGGGAGCGATATAATTTAATCATTGTGTCCTTTTTTAAGGAGCCCAAAAATGATTCTACAAATTTCGCCTCAAAAAGTCAAGGGCGATTATTTATTTCTCATCCTCTTCATCCAAGTCATCTGCGTCTTCATCTTCATCTTCATCTTCATCATCTTCCAGGACAAATGCATCATCTTCGATTATTTCTTCTTCCAGATCGTCGTCATCATCCACGTCATCATCCAAAAGCACTTCGTCGATGACTGGAGAACCTAGAATATCATCATCGTCGTCATCTTCATCCTCGTCCAGATCATCGATATCTTCTTCAAAGTCAAGGTCTTCGTCTTCCAGTTCATCGAAATCGTCGATAACGACGGCAGCCTTTTTGGCTTTCTTTTTCTTTTTAGGTTTTACAACATGTACGACTTCTTCTTCAATTTGGTCAACCGGGTACCATGTTTTCAATCCCCAGCGGTTATCTCCAAGTGAAGTGAAACGGCCATCCACATTTAAATCCGTATAGAATTGTGCAATTTTCTTTTCCACTTCCGCTTTAGATAAATGGTGCAGCGAAGCTAATTCACTAATTAAGTCTTTAAATGGAATCGGTTCATTTCTTTCCACTAACAAATCATATGCCATCTCTATCAAGGACATTTCCAACAATTGCTCTTTTGAGTATTGTTTTAAACTCAAATTCCGCACTTCCCTTCTCTATTCAAACACTGAATTCCGTGTTTTTTCACATAAAAAAATAATCTAAAACAGTATTTCGATAAAATAACGACAATTCCTGCTAGACATATACTCCATTATAAACAATCTAAATGGGTTTATGCTAGTTCTATATGATACTTTCACACATTTACCTAATTGTCTATCATTCAAAGGAAACCAAAAGGTATAGATCATTCCTTTTTCTTTTTGGATTTCTGATGATAGGCTGCAGTAAAAAAGACAACCGTCAGAATAAAAAAAGAAATGGCGCCCAGTTGATGCTCATACAGTTCAAATAAAAAAATGATGGCAAGAATGTAACCTATGATTAATCCAATCATTTTCAGGTTCATTTCCTCAACTCCAATAGGGCTGATTCTTCATTTTTGCCCCTTTTCCAAATAATTATAAGGTAAAATCTTCATTTTGTTAAAAAAGAGGGGAATTATTTAAAAAAGAGGCCCCTAAACGTTCGGGCCCCTTCTTGATTTACATATTCCTTCGATATTGACCGCCTACATCATAAAGCGCCCTCGTTATCTGACCCAGACTGGCCACTCTCACGCAGTTCATGAGTTCGGCAAAGATATTTTCCCCATTCATTGCTGCCAATTTCAGTTTAGTTAGCGCCTCATCCGAGAACTCCTTATTTCTTTCCTGGAATGCCCGGAGATTCATGATTTGCCCTTCTTTTTCATCCTTTGTTGCACGGGCAATTTCCATGCTATTCACCGCTTCTTCGGAAGGAGGATTTGGATTCAAATACGTATTGACACCAATGATCGGCAATTCTCCCGTATGCTTTTTCATTTCGTAATGCATCGATTCATCCTGAATTTTCCCGCGCTGATACTGCGTCTCCATTGCACCCAGGACACCGCCTCGATCGTTGATGCGATCGAACTCTTGCAGGACGGCCTCTTCAACCAGATCCGTCAATTCCTCTACGATGAAGGCACCTTGCATCGGGTTTTCATTTTTTGAGAGACCATGCTCCTTTGTAATGATCATTTGTATGGCCATTGCGCGGCGCACGGATTCTTCGGTAGGCGTCGTGATGGCTTCATCGTACGCATTAGTATGCAGGGAGTTACAGTTATCCTGCAGTGCCATTAAAGCCTGAAGCGTCGTTCTGATATCATTAAAATCAATTTCCTGCGCATGAAGGGAGCGCCCAGAAGTCTGTATATGGTATTTGAGCTTCTGGCTACGGTCATTCGCACCATATTTATCCCTCATGACTGTCGCCCAAATCCTTCTCGCCACCCTCCCGATAACCGTATATTCCGGGTCGAGTCCATTTGAGAAGAAGAACGACAAATTCGGGGCAAAGTCATCAATATTCATTCCTCGACTTAAATAATATTCGATGTAAGTAAAGCCATTCGCTAATGTAAAGGCCAGCTGTGAAATGGGATTGGCACCCGCTTCTGCAATGTGATAACCGGAAATGGATACAGAGTAGTAGTTCCTGACTTTCCGATCGATGAAATATGCTTGAATGTCCCCCATTAACCTTAAAGCAAATTCCGTAGAGAAGATGCATGTATTCTGACCTTGGTCCTCTTTCAGAATATCCGCTTGAACAGTTCCGCGTACCGTTTGAAGGGTATAAGCCTGCACTTCTTCAGCTTCGGCTTCAGTAAGGGGACGGCCCAACTCTTCTTCTTTCCGTTGAATCTGCTGATCGACTGCAGTATTCATATACATGGCCAAAATGATTGGTGCCGGTCCATTGATGGTCATGGAAACAGATGTTGAGGGGTGGCAAAGGTCAAAGCCTGCATACAGCTTTTTCATGTCATCCAACGTACAGATGCTGACTCCGCTTTCCCCTACCTTTCCATAGATATCAGGCCGGTGATCAGGGTCCTCGCCATATAAAGTTACAGAATCGAAAGCCGTACTAAGCCGTTTAGCGGTATCATCCTTTGACAAATAATGAAAACGCCTGTTGGTTCGGTCGGGCGATCCTTCACCGGCAAATTGCCGCTTCGGGTCTTCCCCTTCACGCTTGAATGGAAAGACTCCCGCTGTGTAAGGAAAGAAGCCCGGAACGTTTTCACGGAATACCCACCCTAAGATCTCTCCATAATCCACGTATTTAGGAAGTGATACTCTCGGAATCATTAAACCTGATAAACTTTTGGTTTTCAGCTTTGTTACGATTTCTTTATCCCTGACTTTCGTTACAAACTGCTCTCCTGCATACTTTTCTTTTAAATCCATCCATCCAGAAAGGATTTTTTTAGATTCAGGTGATAAATTCAAAGCGGTTTCCTTTTTCAATTTTTCTAAAGAAGACACCATCTCATCGTTGTTATCATTTTCCTTAATTGCATCAATTGCCCCTTCAAGCTGGAAAAGCCTCCGGGCAATACGTACCTGGTCAGCCGCACGCTTATGATACGATCTGACCGTATCACTGATTTCACGTAAATAATACCGACGGTCATTAGGAATGATGACATTTTGCTTGTAAACATCCGCTTCTTTCGAAAAGGACGTACTCCAAACCGTCCCTGATTTTTCATTAAGCTTTTCAATCAGGGCAGCGAATAATGCATTGGTGCCCGGGTCATTGAATTGGGAAGCGATCGTACCGTATACTGGCATTTCCGATGGATCTTGATCAAAAAGTGTACGGCTCCTTTGGTATTGCTTTTGAACTTGGTTTTTTGCATCCTCGGAGCCTTTGCGTTCGTATTTGTTAATGACTATCAAGTCTGCATAATCAATCATATCGATTTTTTCAAGTTGAGAAGGTGCACCGAATTCACTCGTCATTACATACATGGATACATCGCATATTTCTGCAATTTCTGCATCTCCCTGACCAATTCCGCTCGTTTCGACGATGATTAAATCGAAGCCAGCTGCCTTCACGACTGAAATGGCATCTTTTATCGCCAAAGACAACTCACTTTTTGAATGGCGCGTGGCTAGGCTCCTCATATAAACGCGCTCTGAAAAGATCGAGTTCATCCTGATCCTGTCACCCAGCAGGGCACCGCCCGTTTTCTGTTTGGTCGGGTCCACAGATAGGATGGCGACTCTCTCGTCTGGAATTTCGTTAATGAACCTTCGTATCAATTCATCCGTCAATGAACTTTTTCCAGCGCCGCCAGTCCCTGTAATTCCTAGAACGGGAACCTTCTTTTCGGAAGTCTTGATCTGCTCAAAAAGACTCTCCACCGCTGCCGCTGATTCCTGTAAAACATCGAGTCTATTTTCGGCAAAGGTAATAAATTGGGCAATGGCATTTGTTCCCCCAGCAATCAATTCATCAAAACGTTCTTGTAAAGATGGTTTGACTGTCGAGAAATCACATTCCTCCATCAATACGTTTATCATTCCTTGAAGCCCATATTCCCGTCCTTCATCAGGCGAAAAAATACGGGCAATCCCATAATCATGCAGTTCTTTAATTTCCCTTGGGATGATGACCCCGCCGCCCCCGGCAAAAATCCGAATGTGCTCGGCTCCCTTTTCCTTCAGCAGGTCATACATATATTTAAAATATTCCACATGTCCGCCTTGATAAGATGACATGGCTATGCCTTGAACATCTTCCTGGATGGCCGCATTCACGATCTCTTCTACCGAACGATTATGACCTAGGTGAATAACTTCCGCCCCGCTGGACTGAAGGATTCTCCTCATTATATTGATGGATGCGTCATGCCCATCAAATAAACTCGAAGCTGTGACGAATCTAATATGGTTCTTCGGTTTATACACCTCAACTGTACTCATATAGCTCCTCCTTATTGAAACTTATTTATATCAGTGCTTTTTGGAACCCGATACATTTTGAATCAATAATTGCGTCTGCAGTTCAACATACTCTTGAAGCGTATACTGTTTATGCAAAGCCCATCTTCTAAAACTCCACATCTGTCCCTGAACGAAAATGTTATGTGAAACAAGGCTTATTTGTTTTTCCGTTAACGAGAGCTCCCCATTCTCGACACATTTCGTTATCACTTTTTCGAACATGCCAACCATACGAATTTCTTTGTTCAGAACATATGGTAAAGCATCTTTCGTCAGGGCCTTCACTTCCTGATACATGACCAGCACTTCGTCCTGCATATCATCCATCACTTTATAAAAATAGGCGATCGTCAGCTTCAAACTTTCAAGTGTCCCGTCACTCTGTTCTATTTCTTTCTGAAGCTTTTCCTGGACTTCATCATAGATAAAGTCACAAACGAGATATAATATATCTTCCTTGGTTCGGATATATTCGTATAACGTGCCAATACTAAAGCCTGCAGCTTTGGCAATTTCCCTGGTAGTCGTACGGTGAAATCCCTTTTCCTTAAAAAGGGTAACTGCTCCTTTAATCATTTGTGTACGCCTTTTTTCAACCAGCCGCTCATCCTTTACAGATGCAAGAACCTCTCTTTTTTCCATTTCCAAACTCCTTTTGAAAGCCCGTTATTCAATTTTCAAAGACATTCTGAAGAAATTGAAAAGGGAATTCCGGTAAAGGCAGTGCCTCATCGGAAAACCTCAGTTTCAACCTTATTTAGTAACCATACGTGAGATGACCAGCTTTTGAATTTCCTGTGTACCCTCGTAAATCTGGGTTATTTTCGCATCGCGCATATACCGCTCCACTGGATAATCCTTTGTATATCCATAACCCCCGAAAACCTGCACGGCCTCCGTCGTCACTTTCATTGCTGTATCACCAGCAAAAAGTTTGGACATCGCCGATTCTTTTCCATAAGGAAGGCCCACTGATTCCAACCACGCTGCCTGATAGGTTAATAGCCTTGAAGCCTCAACACCCGTTGCCATATCCGCCAATTTAAAACCGATTCCTTGCTGTGCAGAAATTGGCTTGCCGAATTGGACGCGCTCTTTTGCATAATCAACCGCGGCATCCAATGCACCTTGGGCTATGCCTACAGCTTGGGCTGCAATTCCATTACGGCCGCCATCAAGCGTCATCATCGCAATTTTAAAGCCTTCTCCTTCTTTTCCAAGGAGATTTTCTTTAGGCACTCGACACTCATCAAAGATGATTTCCGTGGTCGGTGATGAACGGATTCCAAGCTTCTTCTCTTTTTTACCAACACTGAAGCCTGGGAAGTCCTTTTCAATGATAAAAGCACTCGTTCCTTTTTGTTTCGATTCAGGGTCCGTCAATGCAAAGACGACATATGTATCCGCGATCCCGCCGTTCGTAATGAAGATTTTTGAACCGCTTATGACATATTCATCACCTACAAGCTTTGCAGTCGTCCTCATACCGCCTGCGTCTGAGCCTGAGCTAGGTTCAGTCAGTCCGTATGCACCGATTTTTTCACCCTGTGCCATCGGGCGAAGGTATTTTTGTTTTTGGTCTTCAGACCCAAATTTATATATTGGCCATCCTGCGAGCGAAGTATGGGCTGATAAAGTCACCCCAGTGGATGCGCAAACGCGGGAAAGTTCCTCAATCGCTATGCAATATGCTAAGTAATCGCTGCCGATTCCGCCGTATTCCTCAGGCCATGGAATCCCAGTCAATCCAAGCTCAGCCATTTTATCGAAGATCTCACGGTCAAATCGTTCTTCTTCATCCCTCTCGGCAGCGGTCGGAGCCACTTCATTCTGGGCAAAGTCGCGCACCATTTTCCTGATCATTTCATGTTCTTCCGTTAGTTTAAATTGCATGAATATGCCCTCCAAATTTTTCGTGATTATAGATTCTTACTGATGACCATTCTCTGTATTTCGCTGGTACCCTCATAAATTTCAGTTACCTTTGCATCCCTGAAATAGCGTTCAACCGGATATTCGGTTGTATATCCATAGCCTCCGAACACTTGGACCGCTTCTATCGCCACATCGACAGCCGTTCTCGAAGCGAATAACTTAGCCATTGCCGCCTCTTTACCGCACTTCGATCCCTGCGAGCGTAAATAAGCCGCCCGATAGACCAGTAGCCTCGAAGCCTCTATGCCCGTTGCCATTTCGGCCAGTTTGAAACCAACTCCTTGTTGTTGTGCAATAGGTTTGCCGAATTGCACCCTGTCTTTTGCATATTTGACAGCATGTTCCATGGCACCCTCAGCAATTCCCAGCGCTTGAGCGGCAATCCCGATCCTTCCAGCATCCAGGTTGGCCATTGCGATCTTAAAGCCCTCACCTTCTTTGCCAAGGAGATTGGCTGTAGGGATTTTCATATCCTCGAACGTTACCTGCACGGTGCTCGAGCCATGAAGGCCCATTTTACGTTCATCTTTGCCGATGATTAAGCCCGGCGTCCCTTTTTCCACGACAAAAGCAGAGATTCCCTTGCTTCCCTTCTGAGGGTCGGTTGAAGCAAAAACAATAAACACATCCGCTTCCCCGCCATTGGTGATAAAAACCTTGGACCCATTTATTCGATATTCTCCGCCTTCCTTGACTGCCACTGCCTTCGATTTCAAACTCGCAGCATCGGAACCTGAGCTTTGCTCAGTCAAGCAAAAGGCGCCTAAATATTTACCAGCGGCTAACTTGGGCACATACTTTCGCTTCTGCTCTTCCGTTCCAAAATAAACGATTGGATTTGTTCCAACAGAAGTATGTACGGACAGTATGACACCGAGAGTGGGACTTACTTTGGAAATCTCATTGATGGCAATGATATAAGACATGAAGTCCATACCCGCGCCACCGTATTCTTCTGAAATCGGAATTCCCATCAAACCAAGCTCACCCATTTTTTGCAGAATCGCTTTTGGAAACACGCCTGTTTCCATTGCCTCGATATGAGGAGTGATCTCTTTCTCCGCAAAAGCGCTTACCATTTTCCGCATCATTTCCTGTTCTTCTGTAAACTTGAAATCCATCCTTCATCCCCCCATAGCTGCACATCTTTCCATGATTAGTTATATTCGTAAAAGCCCCGTCCTGATTTCTTGCCTAGCCACCCAGCTTTTACATATTTCCTTAACAGCGGACACGGTCGGTATTTATCGTCTCCCAGCCCTTGGTGAAGGGTTTCCATTATATACAAGCACGTGTCCAGCCCAATGAAGTCAGCTAGAGTAAGCGGGCCCATCGGATGGTTCATTCCCATTTTCATTACGTCGTCGATCGCCTCTTTAGTAGCTACGCCCTCATATAGTGTATAGATGGCCTCATTGATCATCGGCATTAAAATCCGATTAGCTACAAAACCTGGAAAATCATTGACTTCCACCGGTACCTTGTTCAAGGATTCAGCCATCTTTTCGACTTCTTTATAAACTTCATCCGATGTAGCAAGGCCTCGAATGACCTCAACCAGCTTCATGACTGGAACGGGGTTCATAAAATGCATGCCAATTACCTTTTCCGGCCTTTTCGTGGCAGCGGCTATCTCGGTTATCGGAAGCGAAGAAGTATTGGAGGCAAGAATGACGTGTTGCGGTGTGATTTCATCCAGCTCGGCGAATATTTTTGTTTTTATTTCCATGTTTTCCACCGCAGCTTCAATCACTAAATCTACCTCAGCCGCATTTTTCAAATTCGTCGATGAAGTCAACCGGGAAAGGATTGCATCTTTCTCCCCGGATTCCATTTTCCCTTTTTCAACCTGACGGGAAAGGTTCTTGGTAATTGTCCCTAACCCCTTTTCCACATATTCAACTTTTAAATCGTGTAAAAGAACTTCGTAACCGCTCATTGCACAGACCTGGGCAATGCCAGATCCCATCTGTCCCGCACCAATGACCATCACTTTTTGAATGCCCATGAAAATCCCCCCTCATTTATCTATGAAACTATTATCCTTCCTTAGGCACTTCAATTAAAATGGCATCTCCTTGACCGCCGCCACTGCAGATCGCTGCGATGCCCAATCCCCCTCCGCGGCGTTTCAGTTCATGCATCAGCGTTATGATGATGCGGGCACCACTCGCCCCGATTGGGTGACCTAATGCTACAGCCCCTCCATTAACATTCACTTTTCCCGGCTCGATGTTGGCAATTTTCCCACTGGCCAGTGCAACCGCTGCAAATGCTTCGTTCACTTCAAACAAATCAATTTCCTCTATCGATTTATCTGTCTTCTTAAGGAGTTCATTTATGACCAAACCTGGCGTTTTAGGGAAGTCCTTTGCTTCCACCGCTACTTCTGCATGACCTAAAATATAGGCAAAAGGTGTTTTCCCTTCTTTTTCCGCACGTTCCTCACTCATCAATACGAGTGCACCTGCCCCATCATTGACACCTGGTGCATTACCTGCCGTAATGGTCCCCTCATTATTGAAGGCTGGACCTAATTTAGCTAACTTCCCGGCAGTTGTATCTTTTCTAGGAGCTTCGTCATGTTCGATGGTAATTGGTTCGCCTTTTCGTACCGGCACCTGTACGGAAATGATTTCTTCTGCGAGAATACCGCCATCGATTGCCTTTATCGCTTTTTGATGGCTCTCGTAAGCCCAGCTATCTTGTTCCTCACGGGTGATTTCAAGATCCTCGGCAGTACTGTTTCCGTAAGTCCCCATATGGACGCCCGTAAAGCTGCAGCTTAGTCCATCCGAAATCATCGTATCCCTCAGTTCCCCATCACCCATCCTTAGTCCCCACCTTGCTTTCGGAAGGATATAAGGCGCATTGCTCATCGATTCCATTCCGCCGGCAACAATGATTTCTTCTTCTCCTAAGCGAATGATCTGATCAGCCAATGTGACGCTGCGAAGTCCTGATGCGCATACTTTATTAATGGTTTCCGTTTTCACTTCCCAAGGCAATCCAGCATGTCGGGCCGCCTGACGGGACGGTATTTGGCCTTGGCCTGCTTGAAGCACGTTCCCCATGATGACCTCGTCTACCAGGCCGCCTTCGATCCCTGCCCGAACAAGTGCCTCTTTGATCGCTATTCCACCAAGTTGTGATGCCGTCAAACTGCTAAGACCACCGCCAAATTTACCAAAAGGTGTTCTCACACCGCTAATAATCACTGTTTTCGCCATCATTATTTCCCCCTATAAGTAACATTGATTGAACGCTCGCTCAATTTGGAGTAAAAAAAATAGTGTTGTAAGCGCTTTATAATATATTATATTACACATTATTCTCAAAAATGAAAATATTTAGTTTATAAAATTTGAAAATATTGCCTGCTTCCATTTGATCTAACCATTTAGAAGAAGCAGGCAATTTAAAATTAAGAGGCAATCGATTTATTTTCACCAATGACCGCTTTTTCCAGTAGTTCAGCTACATCATACGTTTTAACATTTTCCTCAACTTCTTTTGCTTTCGTCCCATCAGATAGCATGGTCAGGCAATAAGGACACCCTGAACTGATCACTGTTGGACTGACGGCTAGCGCTTGTTCGGTACGGGCCACATTAATGCGGTTTCCTGTTTCCTCTTCCATCCACATCAAACCGCCTCCAGCTCCACAGCACATTCCCTTCTCGCGATTACGCTCCATCTCAATAAGTTTCACACCATCGATGGACTGCAAGATTTCACGAGGCGGGCTGTAAACTTCATTGTACCTTCCCAAGTAACAGGAATCGTGAAATGTAATCGTCTCATTCACGGGATACTGAGGCACCAACCTGCCTTCACTGACAAGTGTGGCTAACAGTTCAGTATGATGGTACACTTCCGCTTCCAAGCCAAAATCCGGATACTCATTCTTAAAGATATTGTATGCATGCGGATCGATCGTCACGATTTTCTTGATTTCATTCTTCTGGAATTCTTCTATATTTTTCATTGCAAGCTCCTGAAAGACAAACTCATTACCCAATCGACGCGGAGTATCCCCTGAGTTTTTCTCCTTATTTCCGAGAATTGCAAATTTGACGCCCGCTTCATTCAATAGTTTAGCAAAGGAAAGGGCAATCTTCTGGCTACGGTTATCGTACGATCCCATTGAACCTACCCAGAATAAATACTCGAATTCTTCGTCTGCCTTTTTCAATTCCTTCACGGTAGGTATGCTGACATCTTCCCGAAGGCTTCGCCAATCTTCCCTCTCTTTACGGTTCAGTCCCCACGGGTTTCCTTGACGCTCAATATTCGTCATGGCACGTTGCGCATCGGGATCAAGTCTGCCCTCTGTCAACACTAGGTAACGGCGCATATCGATGATTTTGTCGACATGTTCATTCATTACCGGGCATTGATCTTCACAATTCCGGCATGTAGTACAAGCCCAAAGCTCTTCTTCCGTTATGACTTCGCCAATCAGGCTCGGACTGTAAGCCTCGGTTGCTGCAGCAGATTCCTGCGCCCCCTGTGCGGCACCAGCCAAAGCTATCTTATTTCCCTTCGTATTCCCAAAAACAAAAGATGGCACCCATGGCTGCTTCGTTGTAACGGCAGCGCCTGTATTTGTTAAATGGTCACGCATCTTGATTATGATATCCATCGGTGACAGCATTTTACCGGTGCCTGTAGCCGGACACATATTCGTACAGCGCCCGCACTCCACACAGGCATAGAGGTCCACCATTTGGTACTGCGTCAAATCTTCAATATATTTGGCACCGTAATATTGGTTGCCTTCTTTGTCGAAAACCTCTTCTTCCAAATCAACCGGTTTCAATTTCCCCGGATTGTCCAGCCGGTTCAGGAAAACATTTATTGGACCGGCAATCAAGTGTGCATGCTTAGATTGCGGGATATAAACAAGGAAAGATAATATGATCAGTAAATGCAGCCACCAAGCTACATAAAAAACGACTGTTGCCGCTGTTGACCCCATCCAGCCGAATAGGAAAGCGATGCTTGATGCGACTGGCTCTGACCAAGTTGCATCGTGTCCATGCCAGATCATTCCCATTCCATTCCCCAGTAATACGGTGAT
Source organism: Brevibacillus sp. JNUCC-41 (assembly GCF_014844095.1). Lineage (NCBI taxonomy): Bacteria > Bacillati > Bacillota > Bacilli > Caryophanales > Bacillaceae > Peribacillus > Peribacillus sp. JNUCC41. The sequence goes on from NZ_CP062163.1 coordinate 1,663,098, forward strand.
CATGATACCGGTGATGAAGATGACAACCAAACCTGCTTTGAAATCCCTTTTCAAGCGAACGAGCTTTTCGACATAACGGCGGTATGCCGCCCACAGGATTGCAACAAGAACGGTAAGCGTCACAATTTCCTGAAAAAAAGTAAAGGCTGGATAAACAGGGCCAAACGGTAAATGCCACCCCGGTCTTAAGCCTTTAACGAAAAAGTCAAGTGCACCAAATTGCACTAAAATGAAACCATAAAATAACATGGCATGAATGATCCCGCTCTTTTTATCTTTAAAGAGCTTCTTCTGTCCAAATACATAAACCCCTATTTTAACAAGACGATCTTTCACACGGTTATCAAATTCCACTTTTTTGCCAAGTTTTATATAAGCTATACGGGTCTTTATCAAGTAGACAAACAAACCGGCGGCGTAAGCGGTTACAAGCAGGAATGCAACTAAGTTGATCCACAGTAAACCATTCATTTCCATGCAGACTTTCCCCCTCTTTAGTAAATTGCAAAATGCCAGGTACCTTTTTGGGAAATTTGGCATTTTTCTGAAATTTAATTAATTCCATTATATAATGAATGAGCATTCAGTCAACTTTTTTCTTTCTAAAACCATTTAATTTTTCTGCATCTTAATATTATAATTCGACAGTTTCTCGTATTACCCTTCTTCATTCTAAAAAAATGAAATCCTCTCCCCACTTTTTAATGGTTACTAACAGGGAATTAGAGCCAAACTAAATATAATCATTTAGGGGGGATTTTTTTGAAGATAATCACTACGATTGCCTCTATATTTTTATTGATCTTCTCTTGGTGCTGGGTTGATTTCAAGATAGGGCATAAGCGTTATTTGAAGCACGCAACCAACATAAAATACCCGACTCGGAACAGCGACATGACTGTATTCACATCAGGGAAACTCCTGTTTGATGATTACATGAAGGAAGTAGAGCAAGCTAAGGATTCAATCCATATTCTTTTTTATATTGTAAAAAATGATAAATTCAGCAAGGACTTTTTGAAGTTACTACAATCAAAAGCGGAAGAGGGCGTGGAAGTGCGTCTTTTAGCCGATTGGGTAGGAAGTAAAAAGATGTCCCGCCAAATCATTCAGGAGCTAACTAAAAGCGGTGTTCATTTTTCTTTCAGCTTTAAGCCGAAACTCCCCTTCCTTTTCTATACAATACAAAAAAGAAATCACCGTAAGATTACGGTGATAGATGGAAAAATCGGCTATCTTGGCGGCTTTAATATCGGTAAGGAGTATATAAACCAAGGGGAGAAGCTGAACCCGTGGAGAGATTACCATTTAAAACTGACCGGGGAAGGGGTAAAGGACCTTCAGGAAGTCTTCCTCTCGGATTGGTTCTATGATACAAACGAGGATTACAGAGGAACGCCTGCTTATTTCCCGACATTGACTCCCGGAACGCAGGCACAGCAGTTTGTCGTCACGAATGGCAGTGATCTTGAACAGTCACTTACACACATAATTCGGCAAGCCACTAAAAAAATCATTATCGGGACTCCATATTTCATTCCCAGTGAAACTTTATTTCAAGAATTAAGGGAAGCACTTGCACGCAATGTCTCCGTTACGATCATCGTACCTGAGATTTCAGACCATGCCCTTGTCAAGGAGGCTTCTTTTCCCTATTTCCGGGTACTAATAAAAGAAGGGGCTGAAATCATGCAGTTTCAAAGAGGGTTCTACCATTCTAAAGTGATTCTGATCGATGATATAATGTGTGATATCGGTACGGCTAATTTTGATAAACGCAGTTGTTTTTTAAATAGTGAAATCAATTGCATCGTATTTGACCGGACATTCATAGAAGATGTAGAAAAGGAGTTGGCGGTGGACCTAGCCGAATCCAAGCCGCTAAACGGGGACGCGCTTTCCAACATCAATGTAGTCCGTTCAGCAAAAGAATCGCTTGCTGCCATCCTTTCTCCTTTTCTTTGACATCCAGTTCCTCAAGGAGAAAAATATAATGAAAATAAGATTTGGATTCGTATCCAATGCCACCTGTTTATGGGAAGCTTCTCCGGCTAAGACACTTACTTACAAGCGATATAGTTCACTTGGCGCCGAAAAAGGAATGGAAAAACTCCTGGATGTGACAAGGCAGAACATTGAAAATACCTTAAGGGTCCTTCAATATAACACGGCACACCAAATAGAAATATACCGGATGTCCAGTTCCATTGTTCCTTTAGCCACACATCCCGAACTAGAATGGGATTTCGTTACACCTTTAAAAAAGGAGTGGAAACAGCTTGGCGATTGGGCCACTGAACACAAGATGAGGATCAGCTTTCATCCCAATCAGTTTACTCTGTTTACCAGCCCAAAACCCGAGATTACACAAAATGCCGTAAAAGATATGGAGTTCCATTATAAAATGCTTGATGCAATGGGCATTGCGGACACCTCTTTCATCAATATCCATGTCGGTGGGGCCTATGGTGATAAAGAGTCCGCCCTTGTAAGGGTTCATGACAACCTTAAATCGCTGCCTATGCACGTCAAGGAAAGAATGACTTTTGAGAATGATGATAAAACCTATACAGCATCTGAAACCCTGAGCGTATGTAAGGGGGAAGGCATCCCACTTGTATTCGATTATCACCATCATCTCGCAAATCTTTCAGATGAGCCGCTTAACGAACTGCTCACCGAGGTATTCACCACTTGGAGACAAGCAGGAGCGGTACCAAAGATTCATATTTCATCCCCAAAATCGGCAGGTGCATTTCGCTCGCACGCAGATTATATCGATTTGGACTTCATCATGCCCCTTTTTAAAGTGCTGAAGGGTCTTGGACAGGACGTCGATTTCATGATCGAGGCCAAGATGAAGGATCGGGCAATGTTGCAGCTGATTGAAGATATAGCTAAGGTTCGTGGTGTAAAAAGGGTAAGCGGCGGTGCCGTCGAGTGCTAATTAACCTAAAAAAAAGCGGCTTGTTTCGTTAGAAACAGCCGCTTTTTCCATTACATTTTTTCCGGTGCCGATACCCCGATGATGGCTAATGCATTCTTTAAGGTAATTTGGACGGATTTGACCAGTCCTAAACGCGCCTTACTTCTTTCCATCTCTTCAACATCCAAAACCTTATCTGCATTGTAGAAACTGTGGAATGTAGAAGCCAGGTCAAATATATAATTCGTCATGCGGTGAGGCATCCGTTTTTCGGCTGCTTCCGCAATTGCCTGCGGGAATTCTCCTAATTTCTTCAAAAGCTCCACTTCTTTTTCAGTAGCCAGGGCAGAGAAATCAGTGACGCCCTCATAGCTGATCCCTTGTTCCACACCTTGGCGTAAAATGCTAGAAATCCGGGCATGGGCATACTGTGCATAATAAACCGGGTTTTCATTGGACTGTGAAACTGCAAGATCCAAATCGAAATCCATATGAGTATCCGCACTTCTCATCGCAAAGAAATAACGGGTTGCATCGAGACCCACTTCATCAATAAGGTCACGCATCGTAACTGCTTTACCGGTACGCTTACTCATCTTCATTTTCTCGCCATCCTTGTACAGGTGAACAAGCTGGATGATTTCCACTTCAAGCTGCTCGCGTTTGTACCCCAATGCTTCGATCGCCGCTTTCATACGCGGTATATAGCCGTGGTGGTCTGCACCCCAGATATTGATCAGCGTTTCAAAGCCGCGCTCCAATTTATTACGGTGATAGGCAATATCCGGTGTCAGATATGTGTAAGACCCATCCTGCTTAATAAGCACCCGGTCTTTATCATCGCCTAGTTCAGTAGAGCGGAACCATGTAGCCCCATCTTCCTCGTAGACATGGCCCCTGTCCCTCAACACTTTGAGTGCCTCATCAATTTTACCGTCTTGATATAGAGATGTTTCGGAGTACCATACATCGAATCCGACACGGAAATTAGCCAAATCCGTTTTCAGTTTTTCCATTTCATATTTCAAGCCATACTCACGGAAAAATTCAAAACGTTCCTTTTCATCGGCATTTACATATTTATCCCCAAATTCACTGGAAAGCGTTTTACCGATGCCAATGATATCTTCGCCATGATAGCCGCCCTCCGGCATATCCTTTTCGAGGCCAAGTGCCTGGAAATAGCGGGCTTCTATGGAAATGGCCAAATTATTAATTTGGTTTCCTGCGTCATTGATATAGTATTCACGTGAAACATCATAACCTGCTTTAGATAGGACATTACATAATGTATCACCTACTGCTGCACCACGGGCATGACCAAGGTGAAGATCACCGGTCGGGTTCGCGGAAACGAACTCCACTTGGATTTTTTCGCCTTTACCAAAGTCACTTTCCCCATATGCTTCATCCACTTTCAAAATGACAGGAACCAATTCTGTCAAATAGGAATTATTCATGTAGAAGTTGATGAAACCAGGTCCTGCAATCTCAATTTTTTCGATGGATGCTTTTGAGTTGTCAAAGTTTTCGATGATTGCCTCTGCTATCATCTTTGGCGCTTTCTTTGCAATCTTCGTTAATTGCATGGCCATATTCGTGGAATAATCTCCGTGTGTCTTATCTCTTGGCAGTTCCAATACAACATTTGGAATCTGCTCTTCCGTTGCCAACCCAGCTTTAATGACTGCCGCTTTAATCTCTTCTTTCAGTTTTTCCTGTACCTCTTTTACTATATTCATGCGCTATGCTTCCTCCTTGTAGGAAATCGTCATCTCATATTGACCGGGTTCGCTTCCCTGCATATGTAACGTATATTTAAGGACAAGTTTCCCTTGTTTGGTCTGTTCATCCCATTGATGATGTATCTTCTTCGCGGTCGTCCGTAATCCTAACCTGCCATATATACTTTCATAATGTCCATTTGTCGCTTCCTGCAGGCGGAAAAGCTGCCTCATTTTAATGGCGCCATTTCTAAGCAGGATCGTTTCATCCGGTTTGTGCTTGATGGTCGTTTGTGTTTGACCGGCTTCATTTTCCTCTTTATATTGCAAATATAAATCTGCACCTTTATACATTTTTGTACCAAATGTCACCAGCTCATACGTTTCCGTTTCTGAGCCGTGCATGATTTTTGTCTGTAAAGTCACTTTAATAGCATGCTTATCTATATCATGAAGAGTCAAAGCTACACTTCCTTCATCATGTCGTTCTTAACTTTATAAGTATAAATATTCTTCAAGGAAGTTTCAACTTGGAGCGGAAAATAAAGTGTAAAACCAAAAGTGTGGGGATAAACTGTCGAAATCATGTTGTTGCCATTCATTTGATTTTAACGCAATAATGACTCATTGGGGCGGAATTATTCAAAAAGGGTCCTTCAGTATAAAATTCTTTTCCTGAATGGATAAAAAAAGACCATTCCCGCAAAAAAAACGGGAACAGTCAAGTCTTCCATCATTAACCTTTTTGAACCCAACCTAGAATCATTTCGCGAATCAGCTTGCTCGCCGTGTTCGCAGTTTGCTCGGATGGATCATAAATCGGTGCCACTTCTACTAAATCGCAGCCGACTACATTAATCTCGGACCGTGCTATCTCATGAATCGAAGCCAAAAGCTCTTTGGAAGTGATGCCTCCACAATCAACGGTTCCTGTCCCTGGCGCGTGCGCAGGATCAAGAACATCGATGTCGATCGTCACATATACAGGACGACCAGCTAACTGCGGCAGTACTTCTTTCAGAGGTTCAAGAACTTCAAATTTAGAGATGTGCATGCCATTTTCTTTTGCCCATTGGAATTCTTCCTTCAAACCGGAACGAATGCCGAAAGAGTATACATTTTTCGGGCCGATAAGTTCTGCGGATTTACGGATGATGGACGCATGGGAAAGCGGCTCCCCTTCATAATCCTCACGTAAATCTGTATGGGCATCCATATGGATTATGGCCATATCGGGATACTTTTTGAACATGGCTTTAATGACTGGCCATGTGACAAGATGTTCCCCTCCCATGCCCATTGGGAACTTACCTGCATCCAACACGCTGTCGACAAATTTTTCAATCATATCGATACTGCGCTGCGGATTGCCGAATGGTAATGGAATATCCCCGGCATCAAAGAATTTAACTTCCTCTAATTCACGATCTAAATATGGACTGTACTCTTCCAAACCAATCGAAACTTCACGAATCCGGGTAGGGCCGAATCGAGAACCCGGACGGAAACTTACCGTCCAGTCCATCGGCATGCCGTATAGTACAGCTTCTGATTCCTCAAAAACAGGGTGGCTTTTAATGAATACATTGCCTGAATAAGCTTCATCGAATTTCATGGTCCATGCCTCCCTTATTTCACTAAATCTTGAACGAATTTAGGCAGAACGAATGCTGCTTTATGAAGTTCTTTTGTATAATATTTAGTCTCCATTTCATGGAAACGATCTTCAGTCACTTCTAATGGATTATATTTTTTCGACCCGATCGTGAATGCCCAAAGGCCGCTTGGATATGTCGGGATATTCGCTAAATACAGGCTGGTGATTGGGAATATTTCTTTCACATCTCGTTGTACATCGCGAATTAAGTCCGCTTTAAACCAAGGGTTGTCGGATTGTGCCACAAAAATCCCGTCTTCTTTCAAAGCTTTGGAAATCCCGGCATAAAAACCTTTTGTGAATAAATTGACAGCAGGTCCGACAGGTTCAGTCGAGTCAACCATGATCACGTCATATTCATTTTCACTTTTGGCGATGTGCATGAAACCATCCCCAACTTGTACGTCTACACGCGGATCTTCAAGCATGCCTGCAATTTCAGGCAGGAATTTCTTTGAGTATTCGATAACTTTCCCATCGATATCAACCAATGTAGCTTTTTTTACGCTTGGATGTTTTAGGATTTCACGGATAACTCCTCCGTCCCCTCCGCCTACAACCAAAACGTTTTCTGGATTAGGATGGGTAAATAAAGGAACATGGGCTACCATTTCATGGTAAACGAATTCATCGCGCTGTGAAGTCATTACCATGTCATCCAGCAATAGCATATTGCCCCACTCTTCCGTTTCAATCATATCAAGCTTTTGAAACTCGGTTTGCTCCGTATGTAAAGTACGATTCACTTTCATCGTAATACCAAAATTCTCTGTTTGTTTTTCAGTAAACCAAATGCTCATTTATTAACGCTCCTTTTCCATTTCATATTGTCAGTTACCTTATAGGTTCCCCAAAATCGGTATAGTCATTAGCTAGAAAAATTATAGACGAATCTAGCAGAATTGCAAGATAAATTTCATAAATGCAGTTCTTATGTTTAAAATTTTCTTTTTTTTCCATAATAGTAATAGATACTAGATTCTTACCTGATAAGAGAGGTGAAAGCAATGGAATTGATTCCAAGCGAACGATTTAAAAGGACAACTAAATATGTACGGGCCATCATCATCCTTGCCACAATCGGGCTCACGATACTCTTTGTATTGCTTCTCTCCTTACTGATTTATGCAAAAATATTAGGTCCTCCCCCTTTGGTCGTACCGCAGTCCACTCTCTATTATAGTGATAATGGAAATGTGATCGGTGAAACTGATAATGGCCAGAAACGTTATTGGGCCGGAATGGAGTCGATTTCACCACAGCTCATCCAAGCGACTGTCGCCGTTGAGGACCGCCAGTTTTACACTCATAATGGATTTGATATAAAGCGGATCGGCGGTGCCATCCTTGCTGATATTAAGGCAATGTCCAAAGTCCAGGGTGCAAGCACCATAACCCAGCAGTATGCCAGGAACCTGTTTCTTGGGCATGACAAAACGTGGTCGCGTAAGTTTAATGAGGCTTTTTATACGATACGTTTAGAAATGAACTACTCCAAAAAGGAAATTCTAGAAGGCTATTTAAATACGATTTACTATGGCCACGGCGCATATGGAGCCCAAGCTGCAAGTCAATATTACTTTGGCAAGGATGCCAAGGATTTGACTCTTCCTGAAGCGAGCATGCTGGCCGGAATACCAAAAGGGCCGTCAAACTATTCACCATTGGATAACTTTGAAAAAGCGAAATCCAGGCAGAAAGTTGTCCTGCAAGCCATGAAAAACAAAAACTACATTTCAGGAAAAAATATTGCGGAAGCGTTACGGACATCCCTTACATTAAAGGGCGAGCACGGAATGGTCACCAATAAGACCGCTCCCTATTTCCAAGATGCCGTCAAACAAGCTTTAAAGTCCCAGCTTCATTTGGATGACCGGACGATCGAGCTCGGCGGGCTTAAGGTCTATACTACTCTGGACGAAACCCAGCAGGATGCCGCCGAAGAGGTTCTTTCCAATACCATACCCAAATCTTCAGGCATTCAAGCCTCGATCGTGGCAATGGATCCTGATTCCGGGGAGGTCCGTGCGCTCGTCGGCGGTAAAGATTATTCCGAGTCGCCATTCAATCGAGCTACACAGGCCGTTCGCCAGCCTGGTTCAACCATGAAGCCATTGCTATATTATTCAGCGCTGGAGAACGGGTTCACACCGTCCACCACCTTAAAGAGTGAGACAACTACATTTTCTTTCGATGATGGTCACTCATCTTACACACCGCATAATTACAACCATCAATATGCGGAAGGCGAAATCACGATGGCCCAAGCCATTGCTCTTTCCGATAATATCTTCGCCGTAAAAACGCACTTGTTCCTTGGGGAACAGACATTGGTCGATACGGCGCATCGTTTCGGAATCACGGCAAAGATGGATGCGGTTCCTTCCCTGGCACTCGGTACGTCGGGTGTAAGGGCGATTGAAATGGTGAACGCATATAGCATTCTGGCCAACGGCGGCAAGAAGGTTAAGCCCGTGTTTATCAAAAAGGTTGAAAATCAAAAAGGTGAAGTGATTTTTGATGAAAATGAGAAACCGGAACAGATTTTGGATGAGGACAAGGCATTTGTCATGACCCAGATGCTAACAGGTGTTTTCGATAAAACCTTAAATGGCTATACGAAAGTGACCGGCAGCACCATCAGTTCCCAGCTGACCCGCCCATATGCCGGCAAATCAGGCTCCACCCCGACGGATAGCTGGATGATCGGTTACACACCGGAGCTTGTAGCAGGAGTATGGACTGGATATGATCAAGGCAAAAAGATCGAGATCCCTGCTGAAAAAGGCTATGCAAAGAAAATCTGGGCTTCCTATATGGAAAAGGGTCTAGAAGGGAAACCGGCAAAATCGTTTAAGGAAACCAAAAACGTAATCGGGGTGAAGGTAAATCCCGTAAGCGGAAAATTGGCCACAAAGGATTGTCCTGTCTCAAGATTGACTTATTATGTTAAAGGAACCGAGCCTGTCGAATACTGTGCCGAGCACTTTAAGGGTGAGGATCCGAAACATGCCCCAAAAGAAGAACATAAAAAGGCCCCGTGGTACAAAAAAGTCTTAAAACCTTGGGGATAACGAAAAACCCCCGAAGCCGGCAGCGGCTTCGGGGGTTTTTCTGTCCTAGTTCCACAGTGACTAAACTGCTGTCTTTAAGTTTACTGATTTTATCGCTTTCCTACAAGTGCATTTTTCACTAAACTTAACATTTCATCCATTAAACAAGATTCAAACCGTCAATGATTCCTTCAGCTGATCTGAAGAACGCTCCCACATTCCTGCATCATGGTTTTTCAGGAAGTCTGCAAGCACACGCTTTGATTTATCGTCCATGTCCTCGACGATGATTTTTCGTTTCAGCGATTTATCCATCCGGTTAACATGCTCCGGAAGCGATTTGTAACCGCGTCTAATTGACCTGTCGACCATCATTTCACATGCCGTCACACCTGCATAGTGAGGACCGTTTTGAGTGGCTTCAATGGTCACCCAAACAAGCCAGTAAGGTTTGGCATTCGGGACTTCCTCTTTAGTCTTTAAAAACTTGATCCCTTTTTCCACTGCACTTCTTGCATGCATCGCGCCGATATCGACCTCTGCTTCACCTGCATCCACATCGATGATGACCGGAGAAATATTATCGAGCGTCAAAACCCCTGCTCCATATCCGCCATGACCTTCTGTAGGGTCGTTTTTTATAATATTGAAGCCGACCTTTTTCTTTGGTTGTTCTTCCATGTTTGTATCCCCCTTTATCGTTTGTCATTCCTTATTATTGATTAAAAAACAAAAGTGAAAAAAATTGACTCAGGATGCCTCCTACAAATTTAATACCAGTATCCATAATCGGTCTGATTGTATAATCGCCCAGCGGTGTGATGATCAGAATCAAAAAAATAAGGGAGCCATATTGTTCATACTGGGTCATTTTTGCCCGCAAGTCAGCTGAAACAAGATCCTGTACGATCCTATAACCATCGAGCGGCGGCAGCGGTATCAGATTAAATACAAATAAAAGGACATTTAAATTTATGAGTATCTTTAAGAACGGCTCGACGAAAAACGGTAAATCAGGTCCAACTCCTGCTGCAAGCAATCCGTAAAAAATCAAAAACCCCAAAATTGCAACAATCAAATTACTGAACGGACCGGCAAAAGAGACGAGCACTCCTGCCAATTTTGGATTTTTGAAATGAAAACGATTAACCGGTACAGGTCTCGCCCAACCAAATCCGGCTATTAATATCAGCAATGTTCCGATCGGATCCAAATGGGAAATCGGATTCAATGTGACTCTTCCTTCATTCTTTGCAGTCGGGTCACCGAACTTATAGGCCACATAAGCATGGGAAAATTCATGAACCGTAAATGCGATTAACAGTGACACAATGACATATGGAAGCTGCTCCAAAGGATAAACCAAAAACCGTTCTATTTGCTCCAAGAATTGCATCGATAGCTTCTCCCCCATTGTTTATTACCGTTAGTATACATCAAAAGTCCAAGAAGTGAAAAAACTCTGACTTCCGTGTCTTGCAATTCTTTTTCCATTGTGAAACACTACAAGATAAGAGAGGAAGGGGGGGAAAAGAGATGCCATATGTAACAGTCAAAATGCTTGAAGGCCGTACAGACGAACAAAAAAAGGCTTTAGTCGAAAAGGTGACTGCAGCCGTTACGGAAACAACTGGAGCACCAGCTGAAGCCGTGACGATTTTCATTGAAGAAATGTCAAAAAATCATTTAGCAGTAGCCGGTGTCCGTAAAAGCGATTTATAAGCTTTACATAATGGGGAAAAGCTAAGCCGTCAATTCGGCTTAGCTTTTGTTTTTAACTGCTCAATATATTCATATGCCTCATCAATTTCTTCAAGCGTATATTTTTGTTTGCTTTTCAGCGTGAAAATTTTCTCGGTGACTTCCTCTTTTTCAAGCGTGTCGAAGTATAACACCGTTGAAACCAGCTCCAAAAACCGGGCATTCTGTTCGTTCATATCCAATAAGCATGCCTCAAGTGCCGGCATCTCCACTTCCTGTATGGATAGGAAATCCTGGCCGGCATCCGTTATCGAATAACAATATTGATAATAGCCTGCTTTTTTTTCCCTCACTTCATTCAAGTAACCCATTTCGCAGAGCTCTTCAATCCGTAAGGTCAACTCCTCCGAATACGGTCCGTAAAAGTGAAATTGAAACTTTTCATGAAATGGGAAGGAAAGCTTCTTCGCGATATAAACGATTTTTTGCAACTTTTTCCGACCCGAGATTTCACCTGCAGTAGAAATTGCATTGATAATGTTTGCATGATCCTTAAACAAGGCTCGTCACTCCTCACCAAAAATGTACCACTTTAATCCGATAGCTCCAAAAGCTTACGAATCTGTTTTTTTATATTTTTCTTCGTAGATTCATCACGCAATAAATCCGCTGGATAATACAACTTATGATCCGTTCTTCTTTTCCCTGAAATTGCATCGACAATTTCGGATTCACGCGATAATTCACGAATTTCGCCATTATTTTTCAGCAAGTGAATCGGCAGTCTCTCCTCTTCCTCACCTGGCCGGTAAAAATCATACGGCAGATCTGATGAAGAATCGACGACAAGATAATAATCCGGATCGATGCCTGCCTTCTTGAATAGCGTCCTTAATTCCATCAACCTGTTCATTTGACTGTTCGATGGATGGAATTCCACATATTTAAATAGTTTACGGTTAACGAAGCGAGTGCATAAATCTTTTAAAATCGCATCGTTCTCCTCTTCCCATGCTTCGAAATAATAGAGCATCACCGCTTCATCCATTTTCAAGTAGTCCGTTAAAGTCACTTCTCCCTTGAACAATGAATAAAAATGGTGCGGTTCTTGAGCAAACTCATAACCGGATTCATATAAATGCTTCGCCCTATGTAGAATCTTGGTAAGTATGACCTCCGCACTTCTCGTAACTGGATGGAAATAAACCTGCCAGTACATTTGGTAGCGACTCATGATGTAATCCTCAACCGCATGCATCCCGCTTTGTTTTATGACGGCATGTTCTTCCCTTGGCCTCATTACACGCAAAAGCCTTTCCATATCGAAATGTCCATAACTAACGCCAGTGAAGTAAGCATCACGCTGTAAATAATCCATTCTATCGGCATCGATCTGACTTGAAATCAGGCTGACTACTAATTTGCCTTTATAGGTTTTCGCTATGACTTCTGCCACTTTTTTAGGAAAATCACGTCCAACTCTAAGGAGGATCTTATTCACTTCCGTATCGCCGAGGATTATTTGCCGCGTGAATTGCTCATGATCCAGGTCAAACACTTTTTCAAAAGAATGAGAGAAAGGACCATGTCCCAAATCATGCAGCAGTGCTGCGCATAAGGATAGTAACCGTTCCTCAGGTTTCCATTCCGGTCTGCCCTCGAAAACATCATCCACGATTCTCCGGACAATCTCATATACTCCAAGCGAATGGCTAAGCCGACTATGTTCCGCACCATGAAAGGTCAAATAAGTCGTTCCCAGCTGTTTGATCCTTCTAAGACGCTGGAATTCCTTCGTCCCTATTAAATCCCATATAACCCGGTCACGAACATGTATATATCGGTGCACCGGGTCCTTGAATACCTTTTCTTCTTGTAATTTTTCGCCGGAATATTCCATGAACTTCCCTCTTTTTCATAATCTCGATGCACTCATTATAGCGTGTTTTGACAAAAAACCCTAACATCCACCTTGCTAGCAAGAGAGGTCCCTTTGTAAGAAAACGGAAGTTTCAGTCTGATTTTGTCTTGAAAATAAGAAAATAAAAAATCACCGCAGTGTGTTGAATTCTGGGTGATGATCACTTGTTCCATTTATCTTAAGCAAACAATCCACTCTACCTATATATCATGGATCCTACTTTAGTTTTTTATTGATTTTATCTAGTAACTCGTCTTCTGTCGGTGCAGCAACTGGACGGTTATTGACAAAGGCAAAAGACTTCTTTCTGCCAGGACCGCAATAGGATTGACAGCCCACTTCAATTTTCGCGTCGGGATCAAGCTTTTCAAGACGCGGGATCAATGTTTTAACGTTTACCGCCAAGCAGTCATCGCACACTCTGAATTCATTGGACATCCTCCGGTCACCATCCTTTCCATGACAAACTATTTTTCATCCATTTATATGACTAAAGGGTATTTTACCGCTTCTACTTATGAATATCAAGAGGGCTTGATCATGTGAATAGGAAAGGGCAGCCACTGTAAAAGGATGTAATTAAACAAAAAACTAGTATCCTTTTAACCTTTTTGTATAAAAAATCCAGATTTTGTCCAAAATGCTAGTAGAACACTCCATAAATCACTGCCACACGATATTTTATATAGTTACTTATTTTAAAAGTTACCAGAAAGGGAGTATGTAGAAATGAAGGTTCGTCAAGACGCCTGGACAGAAGAAGATGATTTACTTTTGGCTGAAACGGTATTGCGCCATGTGCGGGAAGGCAGCACCCAGCTTAATGCTTTTGAAGAAGTAGGAGATAAGTTGAATCGCACCTCTGCAGCATGCGGATTCCGCTGGAATGCAGTTGTCCGCCATAATTATGATAAAGCGCTTTCCCTTGCCAAGAAACAGCGTAAGCAGCGGCAAAGGATCCTTGGAAAAGATCAAGGAGGGAAAAAACGGCTTCTTTATACACCGCCGTCCCCAACGATTTCCGACATAATGGTTCCCCATGTACAAGAAGAGGAACTAGAGGTGAAATCCGAAGTCGATACAACCAATTATGAAGCAGCAGAGGAATTCGTTATGGCTGAAGCCCTCGCTCCTAAGACACAGCACACGCCAGTGACTCTGGAAACGGCCATGAGCCTTGAAGCCGTCATCGCTTATTTGGAATCCATGAACGTCCGCATGCTTCAAGCTGAAGTATTAAAAACCGAAAATGAAAGATTGAAGCTTGAAATTAAAGGACTGAAAAAGCGAAACGAAGATTTGGAGAATAAAATCAGCCACCTGGAACAAAACAGCGGCTTGATGCAGGAAGATTATGAAACTTTGATGAATATCATGAATCGGGCAAGAAAGCTGGTCTTGTTAGAGGAAGAGGAACGTCCGGCAACGAAGTTCAAGATGGACCGGAATGGCAATTTGGAAAAAATGGCCGAATAATAAGATAATGTGGGGTTCAGTTATAATAGATCAACCACATGCCAAAGGCCGTTTCACCCATGTTTATCTAAAAAAAGGGAGCCGACAAGGCTCTTTTTTTTTCATTGTTTCAAGAACTCCGCCTATCATACAGGCCTTTTACAGTTTCAGTGAATGCTAAAGTCGTATTTAATGAAAAAAACCGATCCTGAATTACTGGAACGGTTTCTTTTATATCAATCCTTTAATGCAGCGAATACTTTATCATTACGTTCCACCACTCTTGTCAAGTATGCCTCATACATCGGCCATTCCTGAACGGAAAGAGTGTCAGAGAATATCCTTTCACTATGTTCCTTCAACACATGCAGGAATCTAAGCATAACGTCCTGAATACTCAATTGCACGCCCAACAATTCCGTTAGGGACGCCATTACCGAAGGGACGATATCAGGATAAGCGAATTTGGTTTCTGCATTTCCTTTAGCTGCATCATAAAAACCCTTCACGAGGCTGGCACGTTCAGCCCCGCTTCCATTGACACACAAATAGATTTGCACCGCTACGCCATTGCGGATCCTACGTTGGGATATCCCGGCAAACTTTTGCCCATTAATACTTAAATCATAACTTCCAGGACAATAGGAACCGACGATTTCCCTTGCCTCCATCGTGACCGGGAAATCGGCAAACATCAATTGGACAAGCTCCCACATGGCATCATATCCACGATTGATTTCAATTTTTTGCTCGTTTTCAGGAAAAATGAGCGACAAATTAAGGACACCCTCATCCAGCACGACTGCCAGCCCCCCGGAATTCCTCACGATGGCCTGAAAACCATGTTCTTCTAAATGATCCAACCCCTTTTTAAGAAAAGGCAACTTCGTATCCTGAATACCCATGACGATGGTTCGATGATGTACCCACGCCCTCGCTACGGCCGCTGATTTACCTGACCCTACGGAAGCACAAAATGTATCATCCATCGCAAAGGACTCCAGGGCTGGAAACTGAGGCCCAACGGAAGATTGATCAATAATCCTCCACTCTTGCTGCATTAATAATGAATCTGTTTCACTCATACGAATCTCCCTCTACATTTAATCCTCAGGCTGCCTATTGATACTGCGCCACAAATCCCTGTGCCGCTGTAATGACAGCCAGTTTATATACATCCTCTTCACTGCATCCCCTCGAAAGGTCATTCACCGGACGGTTCAGCCCCTGTAGGATCGGACCGACCGCTTCGAAGGCACCCAAGCGCTGTACCATCTTATAGCTAATGTTCCCTGCTTCGAGACTTGGGAAAATAAAAACATTCGCATCCCCCTGGATAAGGGAGTCCGGCGCTTTTTTTCTTGCTACCGAAGGAACGAAAGCCGCGTCAAACTGAAATTCCCCATCAAGAATGACTTCAGGGGCCCTTTCTTTTGCCAAATCGACAGCATCGGCCACTTTTAAGGTTTCGGGGGATGTTGCGGACCCCTTCGTCGAAAAGCTCAGCATCGCAACACGCGGTTCGATATCGAACATTTGTGCAGTCTTCGCACTTTCGATAGCAATTTCAGCTAAATCTTGGGAATCGGGGTTTATATTGATCGCACAATCCGCGAACACATATTTTTCTTCATCCCGGACCATGATGAATACTCCCGATGTTTTTTGGACGCCTGGCTTTGTTTTTATGATCTTTAAGGCGGGGCGAACCGTATCGGCAGTCGAATGCGTTGCACCACTCACCATTCCATGTGCCAGTTTCATATGGACGAGCATGGTTCCAAAGTAGTTCTCATCCATTAATATTTCACGTGCTTGTACCCCTGTCGCTTTACCCTCACGGACCTTCACGAACGCTTCAACCATTTCATCCATCATGATATAATTCTTCGGATCATATATTTCGATTGCATCAAGGGAGATTTTCATATCTTTTGCCTTCTCTTGAATCAACCCGATATCCCCGATCAATACCGGTGTCACCAGCTTAGCTTTGGCAAGCCTTGCTGCCGCTCCCAAAATCCGTTCATCCAGACCTTCTGGAAAAACGATCTTTAAATTATGCCCCATGACTTTCGCTTCCAGTATTTCAAATAAATCACCCATTGGCTCTTCCTCCTTTTTTAGATACGTTTTCCCTCTTTCCTTCAATATTTAACCATCCGGTGAAAATCCATAGTCGTCTTCTTTTAAGAATACTCTAGCAGCCAGGTAATTTCCAGCCACTTTGGTACCCAGCCAATCCGCCGCAAATTTGAAAATTGTTTGAACACCGAAAAACAGTGATGGTGTTTGCGGGTTGATATAAATTTCCTTATACTGAAACTATGTTATATTAAAGTTATAATAAGACTTAGGAGTGATCGTAATGAGTGAAGCAGCACAAACACTGGACGGCTGGTATTGTTTACATGATTTCCGTCTAATCGACTGGGCTTCTTGGAAAACGTTATCAAGCGACGAACGCCAATTGGCCATCTCGGAATTCCAAGGTTTACTGGATAAATGGAATATGACACAAAGCGACAATGAAGGCAGCCATGCCCTATATTCCATCGTAGGTCAGAAAGCGGACTTCATGCTTATGTTTGCCCGCCCAACCATGGAAGAATTGAATGCAATTGAAAACGAATTCAATAAAACGAAGCTTGCCGAATATACTGTTCCCGCTTATTCATACGTTTCCGTCGTGGAATTGAGCAATTACTTAGCTGGAGGAGATGGTGAGGACCCTTACCAGAACCCTCATGTTCGTTCAAGACTTTATCCGATACTTCCAAAAGCGAAACACGTATGCTTCTATCCAATGGACAAGCGTCGTGATGGCGATGATAACTGGTATATGCTTTCCATGGAAGAGCGCAAAGGCTTAATGCGTTCCCACGGCTTGATTGGCCGCAGTTATGCCGGTAAAGTAAAACAAATCATTTCGGGTTCTGTCGGTTTTGACGATTATGAATGGGGCGTTACACTTTTCGCAGATGATGTCCTTCAATTTAAAAAATTAATCTATGAAATGCGTTTTGATGAAGTGAGTGCACGTTACGCTGCATTTGGTTCTTTCTTTGTAGGCAATATCCTGCCGGAAGAAAACGTACCTTCATTCCTATACGTATAAGACGATGGGCTTCCGGTTTCCGGAAGCTTTTTTTGCGTCCACTCCTTTTTATTTTTCCCCTGCTGTGGAATAAATCCAATCCACATCCCATACATTTTCAATAGTGATGAATTTATTTTTTCACAGTCCCATTCAGCTTCAGGAAAATTGATCAAGTCAATTCCTGACTCCAGCGAGGTGAAGGAACGTTACTTCTATTCATTGGCCGGCAAGAGAATAAGATTTATATCATGAACGGCAGCCGTTATGCATCGCTTAACTTTCATTGTGTTTTTTTAAGCCACCCGGGGATTGTCCAGAAAACATATACAATACTACCGGTCGCTATAAATCGCACAGTTTCTCCCAGTCCACACTCTTGGATTGTCCAAATTCCACAGCATCAACTAAACCTTGAATTTAGGAGGGAATGCAATGTCACAAAATAATCCTTATGGTAACTACCCGTACGGGGGAAGCCCCTATTATCCCTATGAGAATAATGAGCCTGAACTAAGGCAGCAGAATCCTAGCCCGCAACAAGGTTACCCGCAGCAAGGATATCAACAGCAAGGATTCCAGCCACAACAGCCCACTATGGCAGGCACGCCACAACAAATGCCGATGCAGGTGAGTCCAGCCACTTCCGGACCACAGATACCTGGCATGCTCCCGATCGAAGCGTCATACATCGAGAACATCTTGCGATTGAATAAAGGGAAATTAGCCACTGTTTATACAACATTTGAAAACAACAAGGAATGGAATGCTAAGATCTTCAAAGGAATCATCGAGGCTGCAGGACGCGATCACTTGATCATAAGCGACCCTCAAACGGGAAAACGATACTTAATCCCGATGGTATACTTAGATTATATAACGTTTGATGAAGAAATCGAATATGAATATCCATTTGGAGGCGCTGGGCTTGCCACCTATTCGCCAAGGTGAAGAAAATCCAAAAAAAGAAGAGCCTCAGAATCCATTTGATTTTGAGGCTCTTCTTATATTGGAATGAATTTTTTCATTACAAGTATTTATATGCAGCAATGATCATCAAAACCCAAGCAACCAAGAATGAAACCCCGCCAAGCGGTGTGATGGCCCCAAGGACTTTGATTTGCGTAACGCTTAGAACGAATAGGCTTCCGGAAAATAGGATAATTCCTATTAGCATAAGCCAGCCGGACCAGTTGATCAGCGGACTTGAGATTTTCCCAGCCAATAAACCGATTACCAATAAACCCACTGCATGGAACATTTGATATTGAACAGCGGTTTGCCAGGTTTCTAAATATTTATCAGGAATTTTCCCTTCCAGTCCATGTGCGCCGAATGCACCTAGTGCCACAGCAATAAACCCATTCAATGCACCTAAAATGATGAACAGTTTCAATTATTTCGCTCCCCTTCCCTCATTTAAAAATCGAACAAGGACTCCCCATTGGCTTCATCCATTTTAACCGGTTCTACATTCGGTGTAGCCGGCATAACGGGCTGGGTCAATGTGATTGGCTTCGGCATGCTGATGTTCGCCGCTTTTTCATCCACCATTACTTCACAAAGGGACTTAATGGCGATTACATACCCCTGCACCTTATCCTCTGAATTTGCCTGTTTCGCTTTTAAAACAAGCTCTTCGATTTTATCCAACATTTGTCTTGATGAAATATCCAACTTTACCACCTCGTCTATATACAGGTCAAAACTATCATAACTAGCATAGCAAAAATTAGAGAAGAAAACACCTTGCATATTTCCTACCTCTTAATTGGCTTGGCTTGAAATTTCAAACATGGCTGTCCTGAAGAATGAAAGACATCAAGAGAAGGCTGGTTTGATGTTTTAAATTGAAAAGCACGGCAGCCCTTTGGAAAACTGGGATCCCAAGTTATATAGAAATGGTGGCACGCCATACAATTCACCCGTTTCGTTTTCTTGCCCATATCATCGGTTCGAGATTTTCCAATCAATTGGGGATTCCCCCATTTCCACCAGCATTTGATTTGTTGTGGAAAAAGGTTTGGTGCCAAAGAAACCACGGGATGCCGACAGCGGACTCGGATGTACAGACTTAATGATTTTATGACGGGTCTCATCAATTAATGGGATTTTGGTTTGTGCAGGTTTCCCCCACAGGATGAATACAACAGGTTTCGGACGGTCATTCAATAGGCGAATAACTTGGTTCGTAAAGATTTCCCATCCTTTTCCGCGGTGTGAGTGGGCCTCTCCCTCATGGACAGTCAAGACGGTATTCAATAGAAGCACTCCCTGTTTTGCCCATTCGACTAGGTAACCATTATTCGGAACCTCATAGCCCAGATCTGTGTGTAACTCTTTAAAAATATTTCTTAAAGAAGGCGGGATCCGGACCCCCGACTTAACTGAAAAACTAAGGCCATGTGCTTGACCAGGGCCATGGTAAGGGTCCTGTCCAAGGATGACAACCTTTACGTCTTCATAAGGAGTATAGTGAAGTGCATTGAAAATATCGTCCTGATCGGGATGAATGACCTGCTGACTGTACTCTTGCTTTATGAATCCCCTTAACTCCTGGTAATATTCTTTTTTGAATTCCTCTTCCAATAGAGGCCACCAATCATTTGTTAATAACTGCTTTGCCATCTGCCACAGCCCCTCTCCACTTTTTGAAACTATATTATATCAAACTTCATCGCCTTGCCTTTTTCCATAGATTACGATTTATGTTTCTATATACCCCAAAAGTGGGAAAATAGAAAGTTAGCAAGCTAATTTAACCATGTGGAGGATTCCCTATGAAAAAATGGTACAAAAGAAAACGATTTTATCTGCTTATCAGCATTTTGATCGTCCTTGCACTCGTAATCGCCTATAACAGCTACAAGCCTCTCCCCGATGGTATTTCCTATGAAGGAAAGGTTCACCATGTCGAGGATATCGATTTCATCTATGACCTTTCCTATCACGATGAACAAGGGGATCTACAACATGAGCAGCGAATTTTCAAAACCATAAATCAAGCCATAGAAGAGGCTGATTCTTATATCGTAATCGACATGTTTTTGTTTAATGCTTTTTATGATGAAAAGATAAACTTCCCGAAGCTAACCGAGACTCTGAAGGATAATCTCGTTGAACAAAAGAAAAAGAAACCTGGCCTCCAGGTCATTTTCATTACTGACGAAGTGAATACTTCCTATAATGCCTACCAGCTAGAGGCGTTGGAAACGATGAAGAAAAATGGCATTGATGTCATTGTTACCAACTTAGACCGCCTCCGGGATCCGAATCCTCTCTATTCAGGTGTATATCGGACCTTTTTCCAATGGTTCGGTGAAAGCGGGAAAGGCTGGATTGTGAATCCAATGGCTAAAAGCGCACCAAAGGTCACCTTGCGTTCTTATCTTAGACTGATGAATATCAAAGCCAATCACCGAAAAGTGGTCGCTACTGAAAAAACGGCCATCATCTCATCTGCCAATCCTCATGACGCAAGTGGATTCCATTCCAATATTGCATTCCAGATGGATGGGAATATCATCGGGGATTTTGTTAAAGCCGAAGAAGCCGCTTCGAAATTCTCGGGAGGACCGAAGTCATTTCCTGAATTTAAAGGGACATCAGCAGATAAAGGACCGATATCGGTACAACTGCTAACGGAAGGAAAAATTAATAAACATGTCCTTAAGGCAATTAAGGATGCAAAAAAGGGGGACAACATCCATCTTGCCATGTTCTATATTGCTGATCGCGAGGTTGTCGAGGCATTAACGGATGCAGCTAAACGGGGTGTGAAGGTTCAAATGATACTAGATCCGAACCAAAACGCTTTCGGAAGTGAAAAAATCGGGCTTCCCAATCTTCCGGTTGCCGCCGAATTCGAAAAACTGGGGGATGAAAACATCTCGATCCGCTGGTACAAAACAGCTAAAGAACAGTTCCATACAAAGTTGATGATGATCCAAAGAGCTGATGAAACGGTTATCCTTGGAGGATCGGCTAATTATACGTCACGCAATCTAGATGACTATAATCTAGAAGCGAATGTTGAAATCCATGCTCCAAATGATGCGGATGTCTCCAAGGACGTCGATAGCTATTTTCAAAGACTCTGGACAAATCAAAATGGAACATACACGGTGGATTACAGTGAATACCAGAAGAAACTGCCTGTCTTTAAATACTTGACCTACCGCATTCAGAAGGTGTTCCGCTTCACCACTTACTAAAATTTTCTTTTATATAAATGTTTATCAGTGCCCAAATGAGGTTATATATTACTATAGCTGCACAGCAACTGTAATAAACAAGATTCCAATTACCTATATTCAAGAGAATCTCACTAAATTCAAGGAGGAGTTTATATGTATCAAGTACATGTAGTGGAAAACGGTTTACAAGCAAAGGAAAAAATCGATGAATTAGTTACATCAGGTTATACGAAAGACGATGTATATTTGTTTGCCCATGATAAAACCCGTTCAAAACACCTTACCGAGAATACAAATACAGAAGATGTAGGCATGAAGGAACAAGGTTTCCTTGATACCGTCGGAAATCTCTTTAAATCACGCGGAGATGAACTTCGTAACCGAATGAGCAACCTTGGCCTTAGTGATATGGAGGCAGAACGTTACGAGGAAGTGCTTGACGAAGGAAAAGTAGTCATCGTTGCTTCCAAACAAGATAATAAAGACGGGGTTACACACTAATCCCCGCTGACCATTACCCTATATGGATTCATAAAAAAGCGAGGCTCCTTAACCGGCAGCCTCGTTTTTTATACTCATTATCCCAGGATGCTTTGGTACGTGGCCTTTGCATGGACCATGTCCTTCGTACCGTGAATCAACGCCCGGCCATCCTTGAAAATGACGATACGCTCCCCAGCTCTTTCACAAGAGAGAAGAAATGGATTGAATTTCACCAAATAGCCGCTGCCGTCCAGATCTTTGGCCAGTTTCTCTAGTTGAAGTTCCAAAGGTTTTGGCGGCCTTACCTGTACAGTATCCCTCCCGCAAAGAACAGCCGTTTTCGTTGCATTTTCCAGTGTTAAAAAGGGGTATGTCCTCTGCTCTCCGCATGAGAGACAATCTTTCTTTTTTGCTTTTGTCAATTTAACGGTTTGGTATTGATTTCTCCACAGATCAAAAGAAACAAGTGCAGGCCGTACCGATTCCCAATCTTCAACAAGGATTTTCAAGGCTTCGGCAGTTTGGTGTGCCACTACCATCGTTACAGCTGGTGATATGATCCCTCCTGTGTCACAGGTCATTCCTTGAATGGGGATTGCTTTCAGCAAACAGTGCAAACATGGAGTCTGTCCGGGAAGGATCGTCAAAGTCATGCCAACACTCCCCACACATGCCCCATAAATCCACGGTATATGAAGCTTTTGTGATAAATCATTAATGATCATCCGTGTCTCAAAGTTATCGGTTGCATCCAATATCAAATCAACATCACCAAGCAACTGTTCGAGGTTCTGGGCAGTTGCGTCCATGATGATGGCATTCACTTCAACTCCATGATTGATATCAAATAAATGACGCTTTGCCGCTTCTGCTTTTGGCAGTTTTTCCTCGACATCCTGTTCCGTATACATTTGTTGCCGCTGTAAATTACTGGTCTCGACATAATCCCTGTCGACAATGGTAAGCTTTCCTACTCCTGCCCGAGTGAGGGCCTCGGCATTAGCTGATCCCAAAGCCCCTGCACCAAGAAGCAAGACATGCTTCTTCATAATTTTCAATTGGCCCCCTTCACCAATGGGGGCGAATAAAGTCTGCCTTGAATATCGCTCTTTCACCGTGAATCCTCCCTTCCGAACGCTTTAGCCTCCACTTACTGGTGGAATGAAAGCAACTGTATCCCCATCAGATAGAAGCGTGTCATCATCGGCAAATTCTTCATTGACTGCCGTCATCACGGTTTCTAGACCTTCCAATCGAAAATCTACCTTCATTTTTCCTTTTAGCTCCGCCACACTCATTCCATTTCCTTCTATAGAAAGAGTCTCTTTGCCTAGCTCATCTTTCAATTGGGCAAATAAAAGTACATTAATCATCAATATCCCCCTTTTCCGGTTTCCCCGATGGATATGGAACGGTTTCCAACTGGTTTCCTACCCATGTCTCCCCATCTTCCCAGTGTTCTTTTTTCCAGATCGGGACGATTTCTTTAATTCTTTCAATCGCATACCTGTTCGCCTCATATGCATCATTTCGATGTGGCGTACTTACGGCAATAACCACTGCGATATCCGTGATTTCAAGTTTACCTACACGATGGGTGATCGCCGTTTCTGCATCAGGCCAACGTTCCTTGATTTCAGATCCGATTTGCTCCAATTTCTTGATGGCCATCGGCTCATACGCTTCGTAAATTAAGAAGAGAGTCTTTTTTCCTTTCGTCATTTCCCTCACTGTACCAATAAAGGTCGTTACGGCACCTGCATTTCGCTTGACTACTTTATCAATCACTTCCTGGATGACAATCGGCTCTTTTGAAATATTATAATTCATGTCTACCATCCTTTATATATAATTCAGTTTGATCAATATAACCTGCCTCTTGATAATCTTCCTTCGTATTCATATTGAAAAAAAGGTATTGAAAATGTTCAGGATTCTCGCGATATAACTTAAAGTCTGTTTCTTTCATGACTTTCACCGAAATCTTTTCCAAAAATAGACTCATTTTTAATTCATGTTTTAATAAACACTCCGTCAATACAGGAAGACATCTTTTATGGTAAACAGCAAAAAGCGGCTGGAGCCTGCCATTTATTTCTGGAACGACAGCATCGAATTCAGGTTCATGATGGGAGATGATTTCCTTTATGGCTTCTGCACTCACAAACGGCATATCACAGGCTGCAAGAAACTGAAGCTCCGTTTTCGATGAGGTCAACCCTGCATGCAATCCGCCAAGCGGGCCTTGATCTTTATGTAAATCCGGAATGAGCGGAAGTTGCAAAAAATGATATTCTTCAAAAGTATTCGTAATGACCATAATGTATTCTGATACCTTTTTCAATTCGGATGCCACTCTTGAAATGTTCACAACGCCACCTATGGTCAACAGGGCCTTATTCACTCCCATACGACTTGATTTCCCACCAGCTAAAAGCAACATTGTCCATTCCACAAGAATCCCTCCCTTTTTGGGTTTAATCCAGCATAGAACGGTAAAGCTATACTAAATGTGTCCGCTATATTTAAATATTTTAAATCAACTTTGAAAATAATGACACCTTCTCAAACTTTACTTTGTATATCAAAGGATGGAAAGTGGGGTCCAAAGCAAAAGGCAGGCTACCCGTCCATCCGATTTCCAAAATTTCAGGTCCCAAAAATGACTTATGCGTAACCATTGCACTTCTTTCTCTAAGACACTCATAATAGGGTGAAAACTAAGTTTTACATAAAAGAAATTTTGGTATATTCTAAAAATAGGATATTAACTGGTATGCTGATAATATCGAAAACTAATTCTCCTGAGGAGGTCACATAATGACTATGAAAAGAGCTATGACAGTTGCCGGATCTGATTCGAGCGGCGGTGCTGGTCTTCAAGCAGATTTAAAGACATTCCAAGAATTCGGCATTTACGGTATGTCCGCTTTAACGACAATCGTGACGATGGATCCGAAGAATGGCTGGTCGCATAATGTATTCCCTACACCGGTCGAAGTTTTGGAAGCCCAAATCGAAACGATTTTATCAATCGGCATTGACGCAATGAAAACGGGAATGCTTGGATCAGTGGAAATCATTGAACTTGTTGCCCGTAAAATAGACGAGCTGAAGCTGGACAAAGTCGTAATCGATCCAGTTATGGTATGTAAAGGTGAAGATGAAGTATTGCACCCTGAAACGGCCGTAGCTCTGCGGGAACTGCTTGTTCCACGTGCAACTGTAGTCACGCCAAACCTGTTCGAGGCCGCTCAGTTAGCGGGAACGGCGCCTATCAAGACGATTGATGACATGAGGGCTGCAGCTGAGAAGATTCATGCACTTGGTGCAAAATATGTCTTGATCAAAGGCGGTAATAAGCTGGATCTTGATAAAGCCATCGACCTTTTATATGATGGAAAAGAATTCGAAATCCTTGAATCAGAAAAAATCGAAACGACCAATACACATGGTGCCGGCTGTTCTTCTTCTGCAGCTATTGCAGCCCAATTGGCTGAAGGGAAAAGCCCGCGTGAGGCTATCCTCATTGCTAAAGACTTCATTACCGAGGCGGTTCGCCATTCTTGGAAGATGAATGACTATGTCGGACCTGTCAATCATGGTGCATACCATAAATATGGAATTGCGGAAAAAACACAAAAATAAAACATCAATTTTATGGCTGCTCAAATTCATCGAGCGGCCTTTTTCGCTTTTTTTGCTTTTATTTAGTAAAATGGAAAGAAGGAAAAGCTTATCTAGCCGCCCAGTTAAGGAGGAAATTATAGAATGAAACCTATAGACCGTACAGAGGTGCAAAATGCCATTGATTCTTTCGCAGGACAAGATGTATATCTTCATCTTGAAACGACAAATGGCGCCTATGCCACTCATGTAGATGAAGCTTTCTTTTCGGCAGGTGCCTATATTCGTAATGCTTTTATACAGTATGAACATGGGAAGATAGTTGGGGATGGACCCTACCGCATCGGCTTGAAGCTCAATATTGGCTGGGTATATGCAGAAGGCGTTAACCACTTCGAATTGGATGAACAGGGGAGATTGCTATTGGCAGGCCTTGATTTTTCCGGAAAGCTCGCTGTCTCCATGCAGCTCAGTCCCACTCCCTTTGAATGATGACAACTTGCTTGATATATATCATATGATTCCGATGGAAACTCCCATTCACCGATAACCATACTCACTGTAAGTAGAACGGAAGGAGAAATATACCTTGGAAAAAGAACGCCATGTATTAGTTATATTCCCACATCCCGATGATGAAGCCTTCTCGGTCTCCGGAACGCTTGCCCTTCATAGAGAAGCGGGCACTCCTGTCACCTATTTATGCTTAACTTTAGGAGAAATGGGACGTAATTTAGGAAACCCTCCATTTGCAACAAGGGAATCGCTACCTAAAATTCGTAAAAAGGAATTGATCGATGCAGCAAATGCGATTGGCATCCAAGATTTACGCATGCTTGGGTTGCGTGATAAGACGATTGAATTCGAAGATGATGAAAAGCTGACTTCATTATTTACCGATGCCATCAATGAATTGAACCCTTCATTGATCATTACGTTTTACCCAGGATACAGTGTCCATCCAGACCATGAAGCGACAGCACGTGCTGTGGTTCGGGCAGTGGAAAGGATGGAAGAGAAAGAGCGACCTAAACTTCATTGTGTCGCTTTCTCGAATAACTGCATTGACGAATTGGGACAGCCTGACATCATCCAGGATATCTCTGCCGTCGAAGAAAAAAAGGTAGCTGCATTCACTGCCCACCGTTCGCAAACGCAGGCAATGGTGATCGATTGGAAAGAGAAATTCGAAAATCAGGATGCAGATTTTCTGGACTGGATCCGCAAAGAACGATTATGGACCTATAAATTTTAAGAAAACCGCCAATAGGCGGTTTTTTTTTATGGCATAAAAAAAACGCCTGTCGATTACAGGCGGAGAAAAGGGGGATACTTTGGAAAATCAATCATAATATAAGCATCCCCAATATTCTTCATTTTATACAATCCTATTCAAAAAAATTAGGCGGACAAGCGTTTTTCATGCTGCATTTTCGTTCTTGCCGAAGCTTTTTTTCCATGCGCCAAGAAATAAATGCCAATAAGTATGAATGCAAAGATCGACATTCCCATGAATAACCCTTTGAACCCTGTAAATGGAATAAGGAATCCCAATAGGAACGGGCCGACACCAATACCGAAGTCATACATTGTAAAAAACGTGGATGTGGCTAATCCCATCCGATTTGATGGAGCTTCCTTAATCGAAATCGCTTGACAGCTTGATTGGAACGTACCATATCCGACTCCGATTAAGGCGCCGGCAATCAGAAGCGTGATACCGTGATGGGATTGGCTGAGGATGACCATACCGACGGCAAATAGTAAGAGCGATGGGTAAATGACTGCATTTTCCCCCTTCACATCAAACATACGTCCTGTAAACGGACGGGACGCCAAAAGGAATACAGCAAATACGACGAAGAAAAAGCTTGCCGCATCCATTAAATCCATTTCCTTTGCAAAAGACGTTAAATAGGACAAAATGCTCGAATAGGTAAATCCGGCAAATCCGATAAAAATGGAAATGGGCAGTGCCCTTTTCTCAAAGTAATCACTGATTTTAAATCCTTTTTGTGTTGAAGCTCCACCCTTTTCCCCTTCAGGCACATTCATGAATAATGATGCAACTAAAGAAAATGCGGCAAATAAGGAGGCTGCATAGAAAATGATGGAATAACTGAAATGCTGTGTTATCAGCAATCCAATAAACGGACCGAATGCCATTGCCAAGTTTGTACTCATGGCAAAGTAACCTGTACCTTCCCCGCGTCTTTCATTCGGAATGATATCTGCAGCAATCGTTCCAGTCGCCGTTGTGGCAAGGCCAAAAGCAAAACCGTGAATAAGCCGGTCAATCAATAAGAGGGATAAACCATTCACCAGGAAATAGCCAATGGATGCGACCAGGAATAGAACCAACGATCCAAGCAACATTTTTCTGCGGCCAATCTTGTCAATTTTTTTCCCTGCAATCGGTCTGACAAGCACAGCCCCGAGAACAAAAATACTTGAAGCAAGTCCGGCTTGTGCTTGCGACGCATGAAAGTTATCCATCGTGTAAATGGTCAATGTCACCATCAAGACATAAAAAGTTAAAAATAAAAAAAAGTTCGCAGACGAGACAATCAGGAAGTCTTTCGTCCACAGTTTCGGTTTGTGATTCATTTCAATCCTTCTTCCTTACTATTGTTTTAATTTTTCCTTCAGGAAAATCAACGTTCGTAACGTTGCCTCTCGATCCTCTTCAGCCAAACCGCTCATTAATTGAAGTTCAAATTCTTCAACTACCTTTTTGGCCTCGTGATAAGTCCTTAAACCCGACTCCGTTAACTGTATTCTCCGTTCCCGCTTATCTTTCCCTGGGACTTGTTCAATCAAATCAAGTTCTTCCAACCGGTTTACCGTCCTGGTTACCGTCGGTTTCTCCACATCTAGATATGTGCTTATTTCAACAAGTGTAGAACAGCCAAACTGACTCAGATAATATACAATCGACCATTGGGAATGAAAAAGATCAACCTTGGCCAATTGTTCATTTAACTTTTTGGTAAATGACCTCGAAAATTGTAAGTTATGATGAAAAAAACCATTATTAAAGGACAAAGGTATTCCTCCCGCAAAGTAGTTACCTAGGTAACTATACACCCATTCATTAGAAATGTCTAGCTTTCGGCTGAACGTATAATCGTATGCACACTGTTTCCTAATCTTCTCCATTGCTTCAGGACAAAATTCAGGAGGTTCATGCTTTTAATTGGAAGTTTGGAGAGAAATACTGTGTATTTGGAGTAAATACTCGTGGGTTTGGACGTTACTCGTGGATTTGGAGTCGAATACTCGTGAATTTTACGCTTTTACTCGTGAGTTTGGAGCGAATACTCGTGAGTTTCGCGCTTTTACTCGTGAGTTTCGAACGAATACTCGTGAATTTCGCGCTTTTACTCGTGAATTTGGAGCGAATACTCGTGAGTTTCGCGCTTTTACTCGTGAATTTGGCGGAATCGTATGGTTCAAACCTGGGCCATGTCCTGCTCTTCGTGGTCGATGCTTCAAGGCCATAAACAAAAAGGAAACCCCGCTATTAAAAAGCGGAGCTTCCGATATTCGATCCTTGCGTTGCGGAATGATTTCATTCGAACAAATCCACATCTCGGAGTTCTCATGATAACTTCAGGGCATATTTCCTTTTAAGCTAGATAGTGGCAAACGATAAAGTTTATCATCCTTTTCATCAGGATTTCCTCGGCCGTCTGTATTATTGCTTATGAAATAAAGGAATTCCTCATCAACGAATACATCACGTATCCTTCCTGAGCCTGTAATGATATTAGTCAGTTTTCCGCTTTTTACATCATAACTCTTAAGCGCTTCGCCCCTTAAAGCTGCAAAATAGAGCTTTCCGTCAAAATGGGCCATGCCAGATGGAGCCCATGTATTCTCACCGGAATGAATCAATGGTGTTACCATATCAGGTTTTTGCTCTTCGCCCTCTATATCTGGCCAGCCATAGTTCTTACCTGGATCAATTTTATTTAATTCATCGTGTGCTGAATTTCCGTGTTCACTTTCATATAACTGTCCTGCTGCATCCCAGGCCAGACCCTGTGGATTGCGGTGACCGTATGAATAGACGTATGAATTCCCGAAAGGATTATCTTTCGGAATGGTGCCATCCAGGTTCATGCGCAGAATTTTCCCGCCTAAAGAATCCAGGTCCTGTGCGATTTCAGCCTTTCTTGCATCGCCTGTTGTTGCGTATAGCTTATCATCCGGTCCAATCTTGATCCTGCCGCCATGGTGGTAGTCCCCGCTTGGTATTCCGTCGATTAAGGTCTTCATCTCCTGCCATTTATCATCATTTTTTTCTAAAATGACGATTCGATTGATGGAGTCCCCGTCTTCTTCATAGGTATAATAGGCGAAGGCTTGCCCGCTCTTAGAGAAATCGGGAGCTAGCAAAAATCCAAGCAACCCGGCTTCCGCTTTAGCTGACAATGTCTTTTTAAGATTGACCTTTTGCCGTATCATCTTATCCTCGTCCCATTCAACGATTGTTCCTGCCCGCTCTGACACATACATTGTGTCGCCATTCTTCTGGATCGACCATGGGGCCTGCAGGTTCGTTACCAGCACATCCGGGTCTTCCCCTAAAGTGCCCGTCACTTCATTGTCAGGATTCGTCTGGGGTTTGCTGTCGCCATCATTCATGGTACATCCAGTTAAAATCAATGTAGCCATAAGGAAAAAAAAGAGCGATTTTTTCAAAATCTTTCCCCCTTTGATTCATGAGTTTAATAGGCTGACTGTTTAAGCACCTTTAAAATGGCCTCCGCGACACCGGCTTCATCATTCCTGCCAGTTACTTCATCACACAGTTTTTTAATTTCGAGCGGGGCATTTCCCATTGCGACAGACAAACCTACCCGTTCAAACATGGATATATCATTATAATTATCCCCGATAGCCATCGTTTCCTGCATCGAGCCGGATTTTCCATTCACATATGTTTCTAATGCCGTACCTTTTTGGGCTGTTTCACTCATGATTTCCACATTTTCACGACCCGATGAAGTGACTGTAACTCCCTGTCCTTTCAATTTCGAAGCAATTTGATTTAATAAAGTTAAGTCCTTTGAGAAGCTGAGGATTTTATAATATTCCTCATTCGAACGGCTGAATAACTCGGAATAATCGGAAATGGAAGTTACCTGTCCAAGCTGTAAACGCTGCTCTGCATATTTCCGCATGTCCTCAGGGTCAATGTCAGGATTCGCTGTAACGAATACATCAACCAAAACAGATATTGCATTTTCATAGTCTTTAGAATAAATCCCTTGGCTCGTATATATTTCGAAATAAATCCCTTGTTCTTCGAGGAATTCAGCGACCATTTTGGCAGTGGCAGCTGACATTGGATTGGAAGCGGCAATTTTTCCGTCCTCCGTGAAGATGGCCGCACCATTTACACAGATGACAGGGCAAACGATGCCTGCTTCATCCAAGGCGAACCTAGCTTCCACATAAGATCTTCCAGTAGCAATGATCACTTCCACACCCTCGCTTTGCGCCTTCTGGATGGCATGTTTATTTTCCTCACTGACCTTTTGCATTTTGTTTAGCAATGTTCCGTCCATATCAATCGCAATCGTCTTTATCAATTCAATCGGCCCCTTTTTTCAATATAATCCCTATTTTAACCGAAAGATCGTGGATAAACACGTTTAACAAACCCGTATATATTCTTGGTGTGACTTCAGTCATTAAAAAATCCGATTATGTATATAAATAAACTGCACCTAATTAAGATAGGTGCAGTTTGTTTTCTTAATGTAGTATCGTTTTTCTATCGACATCATTGGCCCGTTCAATAATCTGTTCGTGGATGTCTTTTTGAATGTCGTCGATGGCTGTAAAATCCATTGCCTTTACATAAATCTTTTCGAGTTCGTCATGCAGCTCTTTTGCCTTAGCCAGATTTGCTGTCGCTTCATTCATTTTCGTCCGGTACCTAGTGGAAACATCCTTTAACTGTTCTGCATATATTTCATCTGTTCCTGGCAGGATGGCCGTTTTATATATATCAATGATTTCATCCCCTCCACAACTCGGGAAATATTCATGCGGCGATGTGCTGTCAAATATGGCGATTCCAACCTCCCGGACGATTACCATGTCCAAGCTATGCGGATCGAAACCACAATGATATATTTCTACATCAAAGCCTCTTTGCTCCGCCGCCTTTGCAATCTTCTTCAGCATCGTTGATTTACCGGAACCTGGACGTCCCTTTAAAAAGTAACGTTTTTGTATTCCCTCAGTAATATTGGGGATGAAATCAACTGCACCCTTTGGTGTAGCTGCACCTAAGAATCGGTGACGAACATCCGACTTTTTATTAAGGACGATATCTCTATAAAAGCTTTCTATCAATTTATTGGTCAGCCCATTCAATTTTGCGAAATCAATATTTGCCTTATAAATGTCTTCCCATTCATCATGTATTTTCAATGCTTCAGCGAATAAGGCATATGCCTTATCGAAACTCTTGCTTCTCGCATTCGTCAACTTTATGATAGCCGCTCTTTCAGAAGCCAGCTGCTGGGAATCCCAGGCTGCTCCTAGATTGACATATTCCTCAATGGCCCCTGGTGCCTTCGGTTCAATCACATGCGGGGCGGTCCCATCCACGATCCCGATTTTCAAAGCCGGTATGATGATTCCATCAATGGAATCATTATCGGATGAACAATGTAAATACTCGATGTCAAAGCCTTTATCCAGCCATTCTTGGCCGATTTTTTTCATAATAGTCGATTTACCGGAACCAGGTCCGCCTTTTAATATGAATAATCTTTCCAGACCTTTTAAATTGGAATCATATAAGCTATAAAAACCTTTAGCCGTATTGCCCCCAGCAAAATAATTCATCACTTTTCCTGTCACTTTCACACTCT
Source organism: Brevibacillus sp. JNUCC-41 (assembly GCF_014844095.1). Lineage (NCBI taxonomy): Bacteria > Bacillati > Bacillota > Bacilli > Caryophanales > Bacillaceae > Peribacillus > Peribacillus sp. JNUCC41. The sequence continues at coordinate 1,695,834 of NZ_CP062163.1, forward strand.
CCCTCACAATACAGATAACTTCAAGACAGCGTATGATGAAAAGACCCAATAGGTGAATACCTAAAGGCAAACATTTTATTTTATGAGGGCTACAGATTCCGCTTGGGTGACTTCCAGGAATTCTGACGGTTTTAATACGATCTGTGTACCGATTTTCCCTCCACTTACAATGATTTCAGGCAGGTTTGTTGCACTTTCATCGATAAAGGTCGGGTATTGCCTTTTCATTCCGATCGGGGAACAGCCTCCCCGAATGTACCCTGTGTATTTTTGCAGATCTTTAACCGCAAGCATTTCAATTTTTTTTGCACCTGCGGCCTTCGCTGCCTTTTTCAAGTCCAGTTCGGTTGCTACAGGGATGACAAATACGTAAAGCTGCTGCGGTCCGTTATGGGTAACAAGCGTTTTAAAAACGGTTTCCGGCGCTTTTCCGATCTTGTCCGCAACAGTGATCCCGTCGATTTTTCCATCGCGGGCATCATAACTCATCATGCCATACTCTATACGTTTGTTATCAAGAATTCGCATTGCATTCGTTTTACTGGCTCCCATAAGAAGATTCCCCTTATCGTTTTCTACCATCTTACCATTTTAAAGACCTGGCAAAAAGAAAAGCACAGTGCTTATTCATCTGTGCTTTCCCTACAAATTATTCTAAATGGCGTCTTTGGAAATCAGCGATCCTCTTGTAGTCGCCTTCCAATTGCCTGCTCACGGATAAATAAATCGACATTAACTCTTCATACACTTTAACGTTCTCTTCGATTGGGATAAGTTCATTCGTTTCACCAACCATACCCTCAACCTCATCAAGGCCTTCGATTTCGCCTAAAGCATATAATCCAAGAACGGCGGCACCTAAGCTCGAACTCTCAAAGCTTTCAGGAATTGTCACGTTTTGATTGAATATGTCAGCCATGATTTGGCGCCAGAGCTTCGACCGGACAAATCCGCCGCTTGCATGAATCTTCTCGGGAGCACCAGTCAGCTCCTTTACAGCAATAAGGACGCTGTACAAATTATACATGACACCCTCCAGCACTGCCCGGACCATATGGTCACGAGTGTGATGAAGCGCCAACCCAAAGAAGGAGCCCCTTGCATCGGCACTCCATAATGGTGCCCGTTCCCCTGCCATATACGGGTGGAATATCAACCCATCTGAACCAGGTGCAATATTAGAAGCCATATCCGTCAGAATCTCATAGGAGTCCTGTCCCGAAGCCTTCGCTTTTTCGATTTCCATACGGCCCAATTGATCGCGGGCCCATCGGAAGGTGATTCCCCCATTATTGACCGGTCCGCCGATTACCCAATGATTCTCAGTAAGGGCATAGCAAAATGTCCTGCCTTTGGGATCGGTAAGCGGCCGGTCACTGACGGTCCTTACCGCACCGCTCGTTCCGATTGTCACTGCCAGAACACCTGGCTTGATTGCGTTTTGCCCCAAGTTGGCAAGTACGCCATCACTCGCGCCAATCACAAACGGAGTACCAGCATGAATGTTCATTTTTGCAGCTAATTCCTCACTTAAGCCTGAGAGGATATGGGTCGTAGGGACAAGCGCCGGCAGCTTGTCAGCCCCGATTCCAGCGATGGTGAGTGCCTCTTCATCCCACTTCAGGTCATTCAAGTTGAACATGCCCGTTGCAGATGCGAGTGAATAATCCATCACATACTCATTGAAAAATTTATAGATGATGTATTCTTTTATTCCTATAAATTTTTCCGTTTCGTTAAAAATCCCGGGATGCTCATTTCTTAACCACATTACTTTCGTGATTGGCGACATTGGGTGAATGGGTGTTCCCGTTCTGTGATACAATTGCATCCCCTGTTCCGAAGCCTTCAATTTCCCCGCATAGGCAACACTTCGATTATCTGCCCATGTAATACTATTCGTCAGAGGGTTACCGTCTTTACCAATTGCGATCAAGCTATGCATCGCCGAACTGAAGGATATGAAGCCTAGTTCTTGCTTTTCTATTCCGCTTGCAATCATAACCTCGCCTATTGCAATGATGACCGCTTTATAAATCTCCTCGGGATCTTGTTCCGCAACGGAAGGAGTTGGACTGTGAAGAGGATATCCCCTCGAACAAGATTGGACAACCTCCCCCCCTTTAGAAAAAAGAACGACCTTCGTACTCGTCGTACCAATATCGATTCCCATCATATAACCTGAATGTCCCATATTTACATCATGCTCCTTTCTCTTAAACAATTGAATTCAATAGTAAGATTAGGATAAGTGAAACGACTGATATAATCGTTTCCATAACCGTCCAAGAATTTAACGTTTGCGCGCCTGTTAAAAAAAGCTTTTTGATCATCCAAAATCCGGCTTCACCCCCATGCATTTTTAAATGCATGGCCGGCTCCAATAATCAAGATGATGGATCCAGTTGGGGCGAGGCAGGGCGGCCATGAATCTGCTTAGCTCTTCTTTATTAAAACCTTTAGCTCAACCTAATGTAAAGAATGAAACTACCACAGAAACATAAGGGGATGATCGGTTTTCCAATGAAGGCAATCACATCATCCAATATTGAATCTTCACCAAACACAGCACCGAAAGCTCCGATCAACATTAGTAAGAACGGCATTAAAATCATGATCAATGTAATGCCGAAACCTGGGTGCTCACGGTTATGTATATTGGAGAATTGATCCGCTGACCACTCGGGTGCTTGTCCATCCATTCTTTTAGATATGCAGGAACCAAAAATAGGACCAGTTAACATGGGAATTCCTATTTTCACACTTGGCCATCGCCTTTCCAGGCATGGTACCTAAACCGACAATGAGTACTATCTAACCAAAATTATTACCTGCCCCTGTCTGAACAGCATCTGCAACATCCGGAATATCCATACGTGCGATAATCCCTAAAACGACGGAGGCGAGAAGTAACGCAATACATGGGTGCCATTTTACTTTGGCCAAGATAATGATCAAGAAAACTAAACATCTTAAATCAGGAAGGGAAAGGAAAGGAATCCATAAAAGTGGGCTCTCAAAGAAAAAAGCATCGAACCAGTTCATTGTGAACTAAACTCGATACCTGATTCAGTCTTGAAATATCATTCACCAATAAAAAGAGGACCGGATCGGTGCTTGATTTCTTCCTCCAGTTGTTCAGGATAAGCAATGAGGAAGCATGTGGATGGTCCTGATGATTTTGCAATATCGACTTTATTACTTATATGCACGGAAACACCTTCACCACTTTGATCCAGATGCCCCCATTCATATGCTATCCCTTTTGAACCGACGGGAAGTGCCTGAACACCTTCCATTTCACAAAGGCTTTTATATAAAGATAACGGCGCGACCCATTCTTGCTGGTCCATTACTTCTTCTCCAACGAGCGGCCTGCCGATCAGAGCTATTTTCCGTAAAGGATGCTGCTTTTTAACGGATTCATTCGTTCGTTTACCGATGACCATAAGTCCAAGTGCTGATTGAAGAAGCGGCATGTTACTTTCAGTGCTGCCTGTAATGGGGAGATCCTCCATTCCCAATTCATTCAGCCCCTTCCTGACACCCCTGGTCAAGTCCTCCCAGGCCTGATCGCCGCAGAAATTATTTAGAACGACGGACACTGGACTCCCGCCAGCGCCCAAACATTCCATAGCGGCAACCCGAAAGGAATAATATCCAACGACCTCATAAGGGACATGGACAAGATCTTTTTCCTTCAGGCCGATTCCGCCGCTATTATCACTTGAAATAATCAAAGAATCTGATTCGGAAAATGGCAAAATCAATGAATCACTCATTCTGCGAGTCCATCTTTAAAAATCATTTTTTTCAAGACAGGCTCCAAGCGTGGCAGTAAAAGGCCAGCCAATGCTACATTTACCGCCGTCGCTGCCGTCAATCCCGGAACCAATAACGTGTAAAAACCAGGGCTGATCAGAAATGCGAAAGGCAGGGCTAAAATGAAGGCATTACCGATAAAGAAGAGGAAAAATGCGCCTATTTTTTTTCCGTTTATATATAAAATGCTAAACATCCATGTCAGGACCGCCATTTCGACCATGATCAAAAAATGGAATGGCCCAAGTGGCATGCCGCCGAATAACGCTGAAATGATATGGCCAAGGCCAGCTACAATAGCCCCCGATACCGGTCCAAGTATGACAGCCGCCAAAAGGGCTGGAAAACTATCCAAGGCGATACTACCGATCGGGGAAGGGATTTTAATCATTGCCCCTACCGCCGATAAGGCAATGAATATAGCAATTGCACTAATTTTTCTTACATCCATGTTTACTCTTTTTCCTTTCTTTTCCCTCCACGGAATACATTTGCGCTGCGGATATATTCCACATCTTTCACACCAAGACGGAAGTTGATCACACGTGCAACAGCAAAGAAGTAATCCGACAAACGATTTAAATATTGAAGTGATAATGGTGAAACGGCCGCACCAGACTTGATCAATGAAACGACCAATCGTTCCGCCCTTCTTGTAACGGTACGGGCGATGTGAATGGTTGCAGCCGCTTTTGAGCCGCCAGGCAGGATGAACTTTTCCAATTCCGGCGCTTCAAGTATGAAGGCATCTATTCGTTCTTCCAAATAGGTAATGGCCTCCTCCGTCAGCTTCTGTGGGGCCTTCTCGGAAACGGTTGCCAAATCACCGCCGCAGTCAAACAACTCATGCTGGATTTTCTCTAGATCGGCCAGTACATCCGTAAATATCGCTGAATCCAATTCTGTCACCGCAAGGCCGATATAGCTATTCACTTCATCGACCGTTCCATAAGATTCAACACGGATGTCATCCTTATCAAGCCGACCTCCGATTACGCTTGTTTGTCCCTTATCCCCTGTACGTGTATAGATTTTCATCCCAATTGCCTCCTCTACTTTATTTGCTGGTTCATTCCATACCAGATGATATCAACGCGGCTGGATATGGATGCTACATCTTGAAAGACCCATCCGCAGGCATCGCGCCATCTGCGATCTTTTGCTTCGATCGGGACAATGCCTTTGGAGATATCAGAACCGATCACAATGCAATTGTGTTCATCCTTTTCTTTCTCCCATATTCGCCAATCAGCCATGATTTCCTTCCATCTTTTTCGAATCGAATCTGAATCCATCTTTTCTGCATCTTTCTGAATCCATGCATCCAACCCTTGCAATACAACAGTCTTGCCTTGAAAACCAATCAATTCAGGCTGTTCTTTTCGATAACCGGATAACCAAAGGACATCATTTTCCAAACCATACAATTGCTTTACCCATTTAGTTTTTCCATTATAGGCGCCTCCTGTAACAAAGTGCAGCGTTCTCCCCTCCTTAAGCTTTCCCGGTCTTCCCATATCAGCTCATAACCCTTGCCATGGGAAATTCCCCAATCAAAAAAGGACTTTTCCTTCGGCGCATGGCGGACCAGTAAATCACGAATTACCCCTCCATGTGTCATTAGGGCAATTCGGTTTTCCTTACAGGCAATCAAATGGTTCCAGCCATTATTCACACGCTCGGAAAATGCCGGATAGCTTTCACCCCCGGGCACAAGGGCCTCCATGGGATGTTCCAGCCAATTAAGATAATCTCGATCTGTCTTCAACTCCTGATATGTCCGACCTTCCCAACTGCCGAAGTTCATTTCACGGAACAAAGGATTTTTGACTGGAACTGCATTTGGAAACAGCAGTCGTGCAGTTTCCACACAGCGGGGCAAATCACTGCTGTGAATTTTTTCATACTTTGGGTAAGAGCCTCTTAATTCCAGTATCTCCTTTTCTCCTTTGATGCTTAATGGGGAATCGGTCCAGCCTAAGTAGGCCTTTCGCTCATTTGCTTCCGTCAGCCCATGGCGAAGTAGTGTAATAGCCACAATATCAGCCATAACCAAAGCTCAACCCCTTCCACGGATGCCCCCAGTACATCCCCCGTTATCCCACCGAACCAACTGACGATTTTACGTTTTATATAAACCAGGAAAAATACCGCAGCCAGACACATGATGAAAAATAAGGTGACAAGCTTAAGATCGATGATCCAGGCAACCGCCAGACTTACAAGAAGGTACAGCCAATAAATGGGCAAACTGCTTTTCTTTACTGCACTTTGAAAAAAAGCACCGAGCCCCTCTTTTTTAGCCAGCGGCATCCGGATGAGCAAATAACCCATCACGCATTTGCTTAAAAGTGGAAGGGCAATGATCAGGAAGTATGTCCATTCATTTACCCTTTCGACAATTTCATAGATAAATAGAAACCGGGCGGCCAATAGGACTATGACGGAGATGACACCGAATGCACCTGTCCTGGAATCCTTCATGATTTCCAATCGCCGCTCTTTATCCTGATAGGAAAAAAAAGCATCACTTGCATCGATCCAGCCATCGAGATGCAAACCTCCCGTTAATGCCATCGTCAAAAACCAAAGGAAAAAGGCAATCGCAAGCGATGACAATGGGGTCCATTCCACGAGCGCATACAAAACACCGCCCAATATCAAGCCTAGCAAAAGACCTACCAACGGAAAGGTTTGAATGGCACGGTGAATATATTTCTTCTCCATCGGAAGCTGCTTCTTTATTGGAAAAACCGTAAAGAACTGCAGGTTAATTAAAAACCCGATCACTCCGCTCATTCCTGCATGCACCCTTTCTTCCGCAATGGAATTCCCGCTTCTACAAGATAGGCTTCATCGGCCTGCCCGACGATCGTTTGATGAAGCTGGCCCAGTGTTTTTCCGTATATATGAAGGAAATCATCCTGGAAAATCGGTTCCTGCACCAATTCATTGCTCACGACTATTAAACAGCTGGATTGTTTTCTTATCTCATTGATTCCGGTTATTATTTTTGAAAAAACGCTATCTAAAAATTCTTCTTCAAGCGGAATACCAGGGCCAAATAGCTCGTTATCAAGCAGGGTTGTCAGACAATCGAGCAGAATGATGGAATCCTGATCAATGTCCTCCCCTATCCTTGTAATATCCGTTGCGTATTCGGAAGTTTTCCAAGCAATCGAGCTGCTTTCTCTATCCTTCCGGTGCCTAAGGATGCGTTCACCCATCTCCACATCACTGTTACGGCCACAGGCTAGGTAATGCAAGTTCCCATCCGTTTGGAGTGCATACTCCAGGGCTTTTCTTTCTGCGAAGCTGCTTTTACCGGAACGGACACCCCCGGTTATAAAACAGAGCCTTGCCTTACCCACTGTCTTACCCCCTCCATCAATGCTTCGTTATCATGTTCACTCTTCACTGCAAACCGAAGCCACCTTCCATCCAAACCGGGAAAATTATAGGTATGGCGCGGTACGATTCCTTTTTTCAGCAAAAAGGGGAAAAGGGATAAGGATTCATCCTTCACCAAATAAAAATTGACTGTGCTATCAGAGACATTCAACCCTTGCTCCTCATAAAACCGGAATAGTTTTTGCTTTTGCCCTGCAATATAGTCTCTTGTCTTTCTCATATAAGCCTCTTCTGCAAGACAGATTTTCCCTACTTCAAGTGCCACATGGTTGACGCTCCAATGCGGTTTATAATTTCTTACCCGTTTTATGATGTCAGGTGCCGCAAGCAAATAGCCCAGTCTCAAACCCGGAATTGCAAAGATTTTAGTCATTGATCTTAGAATGAGTAAATGTGGAAATATTTTGATTAAAGAAGCATAACTAAAGGCATCCTCAGTAAAATCATAAAAAGCCTCATCCAGGACTACCAGGCAGTCCGCCTTTTGGCATTCAATGATCAATTCCCTAACTGCATCCCGCTCAAATGAAACACCCGTCGGATTATTAGGGGTACATAAGAAAATTGCATCATATTCGGGTAATCGGGGAATCAATCGATCCAAGTCCAATTGCCACTCAGGAGCATCAAGCTGGTGAAAATCGACCTTACATCCTGCTGCCAAACAAGCTTCAGCATATTCCGCAAATGCCGGCTGAATGATTAGCACCCTTTTATTGGCTAATCCGTTCGCTACCAACATGATGATTTCAGCACCACCGTTCCCCATCAAAACGGATTGCTCAGGAAGCGCTTCTTTTTTTGCCATTGTTTTTGTCAGTTCAATGGCATGCGGATCTGGGTATTGAAGGATTCCTTCAAAAAACCCAGACCACTGTTCCTTTATGCATAAAGGCGGACCCAATGGGTTGATATTGGCACTAAAGTCGATAATCGATTCAGGCATCTCGATTTCCATCGCTTCGTAAAGATAATGAGGATTAGAGCCATGAGAAGGTAATGTCAAGAATAAGTCCCCCTAGCCATAGCATCAGCAGAAATAGAAAAGATGACCGATGCATGATGGTAATCGTTTTTGGTATATGTTTTGCTTCCAATCGAACAAGCGGAACTCCCATCCTCGCACGGTCGGAAACAATTCCTTTGTACATATTCCGGCCTCCAAGCTGTATTCCCAAAATGGCAGCAACACCTGCTTCACACCACCCGCTATTCGGGCTTGGATGTTTTTTTGCGTCATTGAATAATATCTTCCATCTGGCACCAAATCCATGATAGCCGGATTCCGAGCTCAGCAACATCAGGAATCCGGTGAGGCGGCTGGGAATCCAGTTGACGATATCATCGAGCTTGGCTGAAGCCCAGCCGAATTGCCCATATTTATCATTTTTGTACCCTACCATGGAATCGCAGGTATTAATCGCCCTGTACATCATCGCGAGCGGCGCACCGCCAAATGCTGCCCAGAACATCGGTGCCGTAATCCCATCACTGGTATTTTCCGCTACGGTTTCCACGGTGCCCCTGACTATTTCGGATTCATCAAGATCAGCAGTATCACGGCCAACGATATAGGAAAGCTTTAGCCTCGCTTCAGGTAAATCCCGTTCATTAAGCGGATTGCAAACATCCATCCCAGCTTGCTTCAAGCCCTTCTGAGCTATCGTAGTGGAAATGACAACAGCTTCCCAAAGGATGCCTGCAAGCGGGTGGATCCGATAAGCCAAATAGACGGTAAGACCAGTAATCAATATCACCGCCGATACGACGATGATTAACATGAAGAATCCATTCCGTTTCTTATATGCCCCTTTATTGAATACCAGGTCCAACTTGCTTATCATCGTTCCTATCCATTTGACTGGATGCGGCCAATTTGGCGGATCACCAATTAATAGATCAAGGAAAAACGCCAGCGTAACTGCCAAAAGATGATGATAAATCATAAATCCTCAATCCGTTTCCGAGTATTCTTTACTGCTTCCACTGTACAATCATAAACACCGCGGCTGATCATCTTCCCTAATGGAGTGATGGTGCCCGCATATTGAAGCTTTGCCCCTCTTTGAGTTGCCGCAATCAAAATGCTGTCTGTCGATGTTCCTGTTGCACATGTATTTGTCACCTTATCCATGACATGCAAATCATGAAGTGCTTTTACCTTTGCCTCGGTCGCAGTAACTATGCTGTGGATGAAAGCCTCTTCTGCCAAATGGCCATTTACGAATATCCAAGTATTTATCGTTCCTGGAGCGGAACTCCAAGAATGCCGGTCTGCTAAAGAAGCGTCGATGGCATTGCCTACACCAGCCGTCACGATAATGAAAACCGAGAAATCTTCAGCTCTAAATAGCTTGAAAGCAACCGTGTCGAGAAAGACGGCTGTCATCATCCCTACCGTTTCCTGAGGTTCAAAACCATGAGTCCTTAAATAGTCGGCCATTTCAACATGATGATCCTCGCAATCATAACCATGATGGACGTGCCTATTCACAAAATATTTATGCCAGCCCGTCCCTGAACCAGTCACTCCAGAAGACATCGTTCTAAGCGGAATCGGAGAATCCAATTGAATCATCTCTTGACCGACTGTCAAATAAGAAACATCGATTTCCAATGGGATAAAATCATGGCCATGCTTTTCCGGAACGATGAACATCTGCGGTTTCGGAAGGGCGGGATGTGGATGTTTTTCGATCGTCGTATGATATACATCCTGAATCCGTTCCTGTTGGAGCACTTCGTTCGGCACATCAACAACCTGAATCTGCCCTTTCTCAAGCAACATAAGCCGATCACAATATAATCCAGCCAAATTCAAATCATGAAAAATTGAAATAACGGTCAACTTCTGCTCTTTTGCCATTTTCCTCATTAAATCCAGAAGATCTTTTTGATAGGAGAGATCCAAGTGGTTCGTAGGTTCATCCAAAAAAAGGATTTCCGGCTCTTGGGCAAGTGCCTGTGCCAGCAAGACCCTTTGTCTCTCCCCTCCTGATAATCGTTCAAAATGAAGGTCCTGAAAATCAGCTACTCCCGTTTGTTCCATAACTCGTTGGACAATCGATTCATCTTCTGCGGACCAACTATGGAACCAACCTGATTGATGGGCATATCGACCAAGTGAGACTGTCTCTTTTACTGTATAGGAGAAAGCTAATGAGGAATGTTGAGGGAGCACAGCAATGACCTGTGCAAGTTGTTTTGACGAATAATCCTTCAAATCCCTACCTCTAATGCGTACGCTTCCGCCTTTATAATCGAGCACCCCGCTAAGCATGCTTAAAAGCGTCGTTTTTCCGCTGCCATTTGGACCAAGAATCCCGAATAATTCCCCTTTATGTACATCAAAAGAGACAGAGTCCAAAACAGCTTTGTTATGATATCCACCTGTTAACCCTCTTACTTCAAGCATCCGTTTTTACCCTTCTCTCCGTCTCTTTAATAAAATCAGCGCAAATGCAGGTGCCCCGATAAGTGAGGTGATCACCCCGATCGGCAGTTCCGATGGGGCAATGATCGTTCGTGCCACAAAATCCGCCAATATTAAGAATCCGCTTCCTACCAACAATGACAACGGAAGTAGATGTTTATGGTCAGGCCCCCAAATCTTTCGGACAAAATGAGGAATGACCAATCCTACAAAGCCAATCGCCCCTGAAACGGCAACGGCTGCCCCTGTCAATGTCGAACCGGCTATCAAGATCCACATTTTCCGCCGCTTAACATTCACACCTAAGTGCTTTGCCCGGTCTTCCCCGAAAGTCATCGCATTCAATTCACTTGTATTCATGATCAAAATCAATGATCCAATGATAAAAAACGGCAAAATGATTGCAATGTAATTCCAACCTCGCATTGAAACGCTTCCCATCAGCCAGCCGATGATTTGTCTTAATTCATCACCGGTCAGCGCAATCATCAATGAAATGAAGGCACTTAAAAATGAGCTGAAAATGATTCCCGTTAAAATGATCGTTTCCACTTTCATCGATCGATCCATTTTTTTTGCGAAAGTAAGTACGCAAAGCATCGTGAGCACTGAGCATAAGATGCTCAATGCCGGAAGAGTATATAAACCGATGAACGGCAGTGAAATATTCAAGAATATTGTCAATACGGCGCCGACCGATGCTCCTGATGAAATACCCAATGTGTAAGGATCAGCAAGCGGGTTCCGGAGCAGTCCCTGAAAAGCCGCACCCGCAATCGCAAGTGATGCCCCGACCAAACCCGCAAGCAATACGCGCGGCAGGCGGATGTTCATCACGATATTCGTAAGCATCACATCCGGATCAGCAGAAATCGGCAAATGGAAAATCTCCTTGCCGATTATTTGTATAAGTACGGGAATCGGTACTGGCACCGAACCAAAGGAAATGCCTATCGTCATCGCGAATAACAAAATGAACAACGCAATCAAATAAGCAAACGCCCATTTAGTTGTCAAATTGGTTCGGATAGACTGATTTGGCAAGTTCCTCTACTCCCTCTATTAAACGTGGACCGGAACGGGTTACCAAGTCTGAATGGACATCAAAGACTTGGCCATTCTTAATAGCATTTACGTCTTGCCATCCTTTTCGGCCCGTCACTTCACTCACTGAATCTTTCGCATAGTAACCATATGTTGTAATGATGACATCCGGATTTGCAGCAATCATCGACTCTTCATCAATTTTTGCCCATCCGTCCAATTCAGCAGCAGCATTATCCGCTGATATAATGTTAAGCATCTCATTCATGAAAGTATTTTTTCCTGGTGTGTATATTTCTGGTGAAGGCGAAACTTCCACTAAAACGGTCTTCCTATCCGCTTCCTTTATGGATTTGGCCTTTTCCTGAATGTCCTTGAGCTTCGTTTTCATATCCGTAATGATTTCTTTTGCCTTATCATGTTCTCCCGTTGCCTGTCCAATCATTTCAATAGACTCATAGACTTGGTCAAAACTTTGTGCATCATTGACTACAAGGACATCTATTCCAGCATCCTTAAGTTGCTGTAAACCCTCATTTGAATTATGGGCACTTGATGCATGTGCAAGAACAAGATCCGGTTTCATGGAGACAATCAGCTCCGTGTTCATTTCCATTCCGCCAACTTTTTCAATTTCTTTCGTTTCTTCCGGGTAATTATCATTATCGGATACACCAACGACATTTTTACCCAAACCAAGTGCAAAGACCACTTCCGTATTACTTGGTATCAACGAAACGATTTTCTTCGGTTTTTGTTCTATCGTCACTTTTTCCCCAGTTGCATCTTTAATCGTAATCGGGAAAGCTTCGTGTTGAGCATGATTCGTTTGTTGCTTTTCTTTTCCTTCATCAGCAGCGTCACTGCAGCCAACCATCAATCCTGCAGTAAGCAACATCAACAGTATCAGACCAAAAATCTTCTTCATTTTCATTCCCCACAATCTTTTCATTTAATTTCTTCCCACCTTAATAAAGAAAACGCATTGTTGGAAGATGCCCCAAAACAAAAAGCACCTCCCGTTAAACGGAAGGTGCTTGCATGGCAACAATATCATTACGGACTCTTTCTTAGGGTCTGCCACACACCTTCCCATCCGCGTAGGTTACAGGTGTACGAATTTTGGCAGGTCTCCTGGCTCATGGTCATCGTCAACGGCACCTTCCCATATCTCATACAGTGGTACACAGCCGTCAGCTCCCATATACAGTGGCGGGACCGCGCTGGCATTTCACCAGCTTCCCTTTTAAGTCATTACGACACCAAATCGTTCATATGTATATAATTTTCACTGCCTTCATTATACACCATGTAAGAATCGATTATTATATGATTTTTCTGAACAAGTTCGAAATGAGCCTTCCACCTTCAATGATTTGAAGCATTTTCAACCAGTGACGCAAACCCATCGACTGATAACCCGGGTGAAATCCGAACCCGATGCAGGGCATGCATCCCTTGGTCCCTTGAAGCTCCCCCAGGTTCGGTGGTGACTGCCATCTTGTATCCCGCTTCTTCTGACAGCGCTAGACTCTCTTCATTATACCGGCCAACCGGATAGGAGAGCACTGTCGTGTCCTGGTCGAGCATACGGTCGAATAGCTCTTTCGACTGAACCATTTCCGCTTCTTGCTGCACTGCCGTCATGCGGTTCAGCTCCAAATGGTTGATGGTATGGCTTTCGATCGAAATCCCATTCCTGCTCATCACCAACATTTGATCTTCAGTCAGGTGATGACCTTTATCAATGGACTTACCGATCATGAAGACAGTTGCTTTCATATCATTTTCCTTTAATATCGGAAAAGCCTCTGTGTAGTTATCTGTATAGCCATCGTCAAAAGTAAGCCAGACGCACTTCTCACTTGGCATCCGATTCTCGGTTAAAACGAGGTATGCTTCTTCAGGGGATAATGTATAGTAACCATTCTCCCGAAGCCAAGCCATCTGTGCTCGGAATTCCTCAATTGGAACCCGAAGTCCATTCCCTTCAGAAATGCTGTGATACATCAAGATTGGAAGCTGTACCGCGGACTTGGCCATTATCCAGTCTCCCGTATCGATTTGGCCATCCAAATCCTGACCGGTCCCATTCTCGGCCGCTTCGACCACTTCAATGTCATCTTCCGCAATCGGTGCAGCCGTTTTTATGCCTATACCCTCTACAATCCTTTGTGAACAACCAGGTAAAATTAAAATCCCCAGCAATGCCACCATCCATAAAACTCTATATCTTTTCACTATCATTCCCCTAATTTTTTCTAGTATAATAGTATCAGAATACTATTCGATAATAAAGTATTCCATTTAAAGAATTAATAGGAAAACAAAAGGGCATAGCTACCTGCTGAGCATTTATGAAGATTTTTTTCATAAGTATGTGCTATAAGCTTGAAAAGTTTGCCTATAAGAAATATAATAAATAAGTCGTCGACTTAAATATATGTCCCAGTAGCTCAGCAGGATAGAGCGACAGCCTCCTAAGCTGTAGGTCGTAGGTTCGATTCCTATCTGGGACGCTAATTTCAAAAACCCTGTTACAATGCAGTTTTCTGCATCGTAGCAGGGTTTTTTCTGTGAATCATGGGACCACTAGACATTAGACAAATTTAATCACAAATTCATCAAGCCATATAAATATCAAAAAATCTGAGCCCTTTACAGGACTCAGATTTTTCATTTTGAAGATAACCACTGTTTATATTTACAAATTCCAATTAGCTATACTTACTTTTCAATTAAACCTATCTCATTGATTTTTTCTTCAAAAACAGGTCCGAAACTTTCAGAATAAGTATTCGTTAAATGTCTATTGTCACGGTAAATTATAACATTACCTATAATGGGCTGGAATTTACCGTTTACTTTGAAGTAATCTGTTAAGTCAATTTTATGCAAGGATTTATTCTCTTTTTCAAATTGTCTCCAAAAGCTTTCGTCTTTCTGATTATCTACTGAATTCATTTTTTTTGTAGTTTCTTCTAGTCCATCTGTTTCTAATGATTCCAGCACGTTAAAGCTATATCTTGGATCATCACGAATCGCTAACACTTCAATACCATATTCATCTTTAACATACTGCAGCTGATCGACCATTTGTTGTTGTATTTTATTATTAGGCGAATCAGAAGCTGTGGCGTGAGAAATGACAAGATCTACATCTGCATCCTTTAGATAATCGAGAACATTATTGACCCAGATACCTTTCAAATCATCATCCGCATAACCTGTTGAAAAACGTGTACCTGAACGAGTCATATTCAATACACGATAATTGTCATCTTTTGTTGCTTCTAAAATGGCACCTAACCAATGCTCTGAATGGGAACTGCCGATCAGGGCAATTGTAGCATCGTAATTTTCAGTTTTGCCATATTCCCCAATTTTCAAGTCACTTTCCTTTAACCCTTGGTTACTGCCGTCCAAATGCGCTTTTGGTAAATCATCAAAGACTTCAGAATATGACGGAATTGGTTCTTGATCAGGTATATCGTCAGGGTTTTTTACAGCTAACGCTCCTGGATAATTTTTATCGTTTATATTATTTTCTAGCTTATTTTTATCTATATATACTCCAATTAAAAGAGATGCAATCAAGAGTACATTCACACTGCCCATTAACCCGATTCTCTTGAATGAGAATTTGTTGTCCTTTGAGCTTCGGATTGGTTCTTCTATAAATCGAGTCATTAAAAACGAAAGGGCAATTGATGAAATGATAATAAGAGTTCCAACGATGAACCCTGGAGTTTCCTGGACATTATAACGGTAGAACTCCAATAATACCCAATGCCACAAATAGATTCCAAAGGCTATTCCACCTAGCTTCACCATTACCGGGGAACCTAAAAAGCGTTTGACACCATATTTCGTATCGCGTGTACCAGACAAAACAATGAATAATGCGCAGGTCATTGGCCATAAGGCAATATACCCTGGAAACATTTCAGATACATTGAAGACTATTCCAGTTAAAATTAATCCGATTAATCCCAGCCAGCCTATCACTGTAGCAATATATTTATTTACCTTGATTGATGATAAATTGATGCAGAGCAAACTGCCTAAAGCAAATTCCCACACACGTGTCATCGTAATGAAATAAGCCCATGGCTGATTGACAGAGGTTAAATATATCGAATATATAAAAGAAGAAACAAATAATATGACTAAAATAGCATTGATTAATGTTTTTACTTTAGTTAATTTATATTTTTTTATTAAAAATAAAATTAAAGTGAATACCAAAAACCAGATGATATAAAATTGTCCTTGTATGGACAAAGCCCAAAAGTGCTCAACAGGCGATTTCATTTGGCTAGAATCTAAATAATCCGTGCTCGAAAATGCCAATTGCCAGTTTTGGTAGAAAAACATGGAGGCAAATACTTCATGTATAGTTTTATCTAAAATTGATTTAGGTAATAAAAACCAACTTAAAACGAGAACAATTGCAAGAATAAAAAATACAGAAGGAAGTAATCTTTTCATTAACTTTGTGACATATGGCAGAAAACGATATTCCCCTGTTCGATTAATTGTGGAAACGATTGAAGTGGTAATAAGAAAACCTGAAATTACAAAGAATACATCAACCCCGCCGGAAACACGATTTAACCATATATGATATACCGCTACCAGCAGTGCCGCAACAACGCGTAACCCTTCGATCTCGGGTCTGAATTTACTCTCAATATTAATTAATGGTTGTTTCATTTGATTCTATCTCCTACTTTTTCGTCATGCATACAATTTAAAATTATATCACTTTACAATAATGATTTGTCAATATAGTAGAAAAGGTTCTTTAAATTTCACGAGTTCAGTGCTTCTCCCAACTTATCAACCAGGCCCCCTTACAGAAAATGTACGTTACCTGGATACGAAGCCCTCTCACTTTTCCTTTCATTGAAATAGAACGTTACTTTATAAAAAAGTAAGTCCACCAGGGGCTAACGAAAACGTGGGCATGCTCCAACTGACCGGGTTTATTAAACTGTCAAATTCAAGAACATCCCCGCAAAAAAAACGAACAATACAATTCAAACTGTTTGATTGTAAATGGAGGTTTGTTTTATTACATGGATTTCTGGATAAAATCATGCTTTTTTTAAAATATATGTTTTAACCTGTCCCATCCGGGTATAAAAATACTGTAAGACATTCTCACCAAAGGAGATGATGTGCATGATGAGTACAATCAGAAGCCAATGGAACAAAGAGAATGACGCAGCGGTGTTTAGTCCCGGTGATCAGCGTTAGAGTCAATGGAAGCGTTAGATGATGATCAAGTATGGGAATTACTAGTCTTCTCATCCAAAGGAGGATGATACGATCATGAGTATTTACAGCCTATGGAATCCAGAGAATGATGAAGCAATTTTCAGTCCGGGTGATCAGAAACCATTCAGTACACTCATACGAGTAGATTCGGATAAAAACACACACACTGACAAAACACTTGAATATGAATTACAAGGCACCGTACTGAATGAAGTTTAACAGAAGCAGATATATGGAAAGGGATGGAGCACTCGCTCCATCCCTTTCTGCCGTCATTTTCATTTATATGAATTTCGCCATTTCAAATAACCCCATAAAAAAAGAGCCCTATCACCATGGAGCTAGAGGTGAAGGACTCCTTTCTTTTATTTATCGAATTTCAGTTTTGCCAAGGCATCCGCCAAGGCAGTATTGATCGGCTCTTCTTTATTTTGCTTTTTCATATAATTGGAGACTTCATTTTTGGATACTTTTTGATTTTTATTTTGCCCTCTTCGTTTATTGTAAGAAGAAAGTTTTTCATGAAAACCGCATTTACAGGTGAATGTCTGTGCTTCTCCTTGACCGCGCATTTCCATCTTTTTGTGACATTGTGGGCATCTAGCATTTGTTACACGTGAAACACTTTTTTTGTGGCCACATTCTCGATCTTGGCAGACAAGCATTTTTCCCTTTTTACTATTCACTTCAAGCATCAGCTTACCGCAATCAGGACATTTCGTTCCTGACACGTTATCATGCTTGAATTTTTGGTCACTATTTTTGATTTCATGGACGATATTTTTGGCGTAGGCGCGCATATCGCCGATGAAAGTCTGTTTTGGCAGCTTCCCTTTTGCAATCGCGGTTAGCTTCTGCTCCCATTGAGCTGTCAAAGCTGGAGATCTCAGGTCTTCTGGTGCCAATTGAAGAAGTTGTTTTCCTTTAGAGGTAACATGAAGGCCCTTTCCCCTCTTCTCAATCAGGAAGCTATTGAACAGCTTTTCAATAACGTCAGCACGCGTTGCAACAGTTCCGATCCCGCCAGTTTCACCCAAGGTCTTGATGAGCTCTTTGCTTTCCCCTGCCATGAAACGTGCAGGATTCTCCATTGCCGAAAGAAGCGACCCTTCATTGAATGGTTCCGGCGGTTTCGTTTCACCCTCTGTTTGTTTCACGGTCGAAATGGTTAAATTGTCACCTTTTTGAACGTTCGGAAGCAGTTGCTCTGCAAGGCCATCTTTAGCTTCTTCCTCATCGAATTGGTGATCATAAACTTCCTTCCAACCTGACTTGAGGACGACCTTCCCTTTTGCCATGAACGTCTCCTGCCCCATTTTTGCGGTGATGGTCGTTTGTTCATATTCAAAAGGCGGCATCAATACAGCAAGGAACCTTTTCACGACCAAATCATAGATTTTCGATTCTTTGTCGCTCAGTTTTCCCGGCAGCGGTGTTTGCTCAGTAGGGATGATTGCATGGTGATCGGAAACCTTGCTATCATCCACGAACGATTTATTGACCTTAATCAGGTTGCGCAGAATCCTCGATGCATACTGGGCATATGGCTTAATGCTTACAGCCTGTAATCTTTCTTTTAGCGTATCAACCAAATCCGTTGATAAAAAGCGTGAATCCGTCCTTGGATAAGTCAGGACTTTATGACTTTCATATAAGCGCTGCATGATCGATAGCGTCTCTTTCGCCGAATAGCCGAATTTCTTATTGGCGTCCCGTTGAAGTTCAGTTAAATCATATAAAGAAGGGGCAAAACTTTTCTTATGGGACTTGTTAACTTCAACGACTTCTGCACTCTTCCCCTTCACGGCTGCAAGAACCTTTTCTGCCTTGTTTTTATCGAATGTGCGGATATCTTTTGATTGGGCATCCTGCCAAATCAGGCGCAAATTAGCTTCTGCAATTGCGGAAACGCCATAATATTTCCTAGGCTGGAATTGTTTTATTTCCTCTTCTTTTTTTGCGATCATCGCAAGCGTCGGCGTTTGGACCCTCCCGCAGGATAACTGGGCATTGTGCTTGGTCGTCAGGGCACGTGTCGCGTTCATCCCAACGATCCAGTCCGCTTCCGCCCTTGCTACAGCAGAGGCAAATAGGTTTTCATACTCCTTGCCATCCTTCAGGTTTTTAAATCCATCTTTGATCGCCTTATCCGTTACAGAGGAAATCCAAAGCCGTTTGACGGGCTTCTTTACATTCGCTTTTTCGAGAATCCAACGTGCAACAAGTTCCCCTTCACGGCCTGCATCCGTTGCAATGATGACATCCTTGACATCCTTGCGGTTCAATTGTGTTTTAACCGATTGAAATTGTTTGCCTGATTGCTTGATGACGACCAATTTCAAAGTAGGCGGCAACATGGGCAGGTCCTCAAGGCGCCACGTTTTATATTTTTCATCATAAGATTCCGGATCTGCATGGGTGACCAAATGACCTAGTGCCCAAGTGACGATATACTGTTCGCCTTCAAAAAAGCCATTACCCTTTTTCCCGCAATTCAGCACTTTAGCTATATCTCTTCCGACCGAAGGTTTCTCGGCCAGTACGACTGTTTTACTCATAATAACATCCTTTCGCTTTTAAACTGGTTCCTCTATTATCTCATATAATTTATGACAGGGCGATAATGCACAGCATGGCATTGATAAACAGATCGAACAGGGCTCCCCGCGCCCACATATATGTAAATTAATAGATTAGATAGCAATCCCGTGCAGATTTTAGTATGATGAAACGTAGGGATTTTTTCAAATTAATTGGGAGGTTCAATATAAAATGAGCTTACTTTCTATAGATAAATTAGCACACAGCTTTGGCGACCGTACCTTATTCAAGGATGTATCCTTCCGCCTGATGGCCGGTGAACATGTAGGCCTGGTAGGGGCGAATGGTGTCGGGAAGTCAACGATGATGAATATCATTACAGGACAACTCATCCATGATGATGGCCGGGTGGAATGGACACCTGGTGTCGAATATGGCTATCTTGATCAACATACAATACTTTCTAAAGGTAAATCCATTCGCGACGTCTTAAGGGATGCATACTTACCTTTATTCGAGCAGGAAAAAGCACTTAATGAAGTTACGGAAAAAATGGGTACGGCCACTCCCGAAGAACTTGAAGAACTTTTGGAACAAATGGGTGAAATCCAGGACAAGCTGGAAGCCGGCGGTTTTTACAATCTCGATATTAAAATTGAAGAAGCGGCACGCGGTTTAGGTTTGGATGCAATCGGGTTGGACCGTGATGTCTCTGCCCTAAGCGGCGGACAACGGACAAAGGTATTATTGGCGAAGTTACTATTGGAACAACCGCAAGTCCTGCTGCTCGACGAGCCAACCAACTACTTGGATGTGGAGCATATCCGCTGGCTAAGCAGCTACTTAAAGGAATATCCACATGCATTTCTATTGATATCGCATGATACCGAGTTCATGAACGGCGTCGTCGACGTCATCTTCCATCTTGAATTTTCTAAACTGACCCGTTACACGGCAACTTATGAAAAATTCCTTGAGCTGGCTGAATTGAATAAAAACCAACATATTAACGCATATGAAAAACAGCGCGAATTCATTAAAAAGCAGGAAGATTTCATTGCAAAAAATAAAGCGCGCTATTCAACGACCGGCCGGGCAAAGAGCCGTCAAAAGCAATTGAATCGCATGGAACGCATCGATCGTCCAGAAACTGCAATGAAACCTACCTTCGACTTTAAAGAATCACGTGCGAGCAGCCGTTATGTCTTTGAAGGTGAAGATCTGGAAATCGGATATGACCGCCCATTGCTACCAAAGCTATCCATGACCATCGAACGGGGAGAAAAAATTGCCGTGGTCGGCTGTAACGGGGTTGGTAAATCCACTCTTTTAAAAACGATTTTGGGTAAAATCGATCCTCTAGGCGGTAAAAGATCACTTGGGGACTTCCTTTTTTCTTCTTATTTTGAACAGGAAGTGAAAGCAGGCGATACGACGCCGATCGATGAAGTATGGAATGCATTCCCGCATCTGGACCAACCGCAGGTACGTGCGATCCTTGCCCGTGTCGGTTTGAAAAACGAGCATATTACACGTCCGATGAGCCATTTAAGCGGTGGGGAACAAGCAAAAGTGCGCCTATGTAAACTCATGCTTACCGAAAGCAATTGGCTGTTATTCGATGAACCGACCAACCATTTGGATGTAGTTGCAAAAGAAGAACTGAAACGCGCAATGAAAGAGTATAAAGGAACGATTGTCCTCGTATGCCATGAACCTGATTTCTATGAAGATTGGGTAACCAAGGTATGGGATGTAGAGGAATGGTCGGCCCAAAATTAATTTTTTCAGGGGATGTCGCAGAAGCGGCATCCCCTTTATTATGAAATAAATAAAAAGCTGACTGAAAATGCTCCTTCAGTCAGCTTTCATTTCCTCAATATGCAGCTTAAACTCGTTCCGCCACCAAGGTAAATGTTTTCGGAAGCCCAATATCATGGACTTTATGATTCGGTTCTTCCTCGAGCACTTTAATAACAAGCCCTGATTGACCTATTGACGTTATCAGTTCCCCGATTGTCCATTTACGCTGCACAACTCTTGAAAGGCTCCCTTTTTCCTCATCCGGCATATGCTTCGAAAAGGCGACCTCATTGTTTTCGATTGCCGGAGCGAAATAGTTGCCTGTTATTTTATGTTTTTTACCATTTGAAGTAATGAGCTTTGTTGAAATCGGGTGAAATTCATGCAGGACGAATCGGCCTCCAGGTTTCAGCATCTTTTTAATTTTTTCAAATAAAGGCTGCAGATCTATTAAGTAGTGAAGGACACCGAGCTCCATTAAAACCAAATCCTGATTTCCTGATTCATGCTCGGATGATAATGAAAGGACATCCGAAACGATATACTCGATGGAGACATTGGCCCCACTGGCCAGCTCATTTGCAAACATTGCATTTTCCTGGGAAAAGTCAACTACTTTCACTTCAGCTCCCAATATGGCGAGGGCAACTGCTTTAACACCGTTCGACCCCATCAAATGAGTGATTTTTTTACCGGATGTTTCTCCCAAATATTTATAAAAAGGGTGCAGTCTCCATTTTGGGTTTTGCTTGATTTTCGATGCCAATTCAACGGGATCTCCATAACGATTGACCAGCGCTAAATAATTATTCTGGTTCCACGCCTGTTCATTTTCCGCTGTGAACCCCTTCTGCTCGGCAGATAGGTAAGCATGGATCTCGGAACTGCATTTTCTCATTTCTTCGTCGTATAGATAACTGTATAACGACCTGCACCAAACCTCCTTATCCCCCATCTTGATGGACAAACGATAAGGGTCCGTTTTAATGGTCGTGTTAAACCGGCAGCGCACAGCGGCAGGAATCCCCTCGACATCCATTAGAAAGGAGGCAGTCTCAGGGCTTCTTTCAGGCTTTGTTGGTGCGTATTCGGAAAAAAGATCTAATGCCTCATTAAAGATATCCCATTGTACATCAATATTGATTTTCTTATACTCACCGATGTCCACTCCTTGCACGAACAGAGCGGATCGACCTGTATATTGGTATGGGATGTTAGCTTGATCCAACATGTTCGCCATTAATGTGATTGAATGATAATAACTTGCCTTCATATGAACCTCCTAAACATCAAAAGAACATGACACTTATTCTTCTATAGCAAATTTCAAACCAGTACTCGTAATGGCAATCAGTTCTTCATCATGGCGGTCTATGCCATAAACGAGTAATGTAACGAGCATATATATCGCTCTGAACCGGGCTAAACTCTCTGTTTCCTTTTCGATTTCACCATAGATATCAAAAAAAACCCTGCGCACTTCTTTGGGGAAATAACTGTATAAAAAGGAGAAATCAATGGCTGGATTCCCGACATGAACATCTCCCCAATCAATGATACCCGCGAGAACGCCTTCGTCATCAAGTATAACGTTCCGGATATGAATGTCTCCGTGAACGAGTGAAACCGGATGCTGAACATCCCATTCACCTAAGGTTTCAACAAAATCCTTAACCGCACTCGCCTGTTCAAAGAATCCTAGCTTTAATAGATTCGAGACATTTTCCATTAGCGATTTCTTACGATAGGATACATCAAGCCTCATCATCCCATCAGGCTGCACACCTAAACGCATGGCCCTTTCCACAGGGAAACTGTGAAGAGCCTTCAAAAAATGGGCAAACCTTTTTGCCGATTCAGCCTTATTTGCCACTGATCCTGCTACAGGCAAGTGCCCCTTTACCATTTTATAACCGGTAAAAGGATACGGATACAGTGTACTTGGTTTCCCAAAAAAGATCGGTTCAGGGATAGCAAGCGGAAAAGTGCCTGCAATGGAAGGCAAAAGCTGATTTTCCACCTGAATCAGCGTAACTGCAATAGGGCGGCGGGGAAAACGGAATACAAATTGCCCATTGATTTGTATGACCGTGTTATCGAAACCCTCCCCAAGTTGCTTGATCTCTTTCAACTCGATTTCCGGAAACTGCATCATGATCAATTTCCCTGCTAGCTCCAGCGAAACCGGATATTCTGCCAACCAAGGCTTTTCCACTACCGTCTCCCCCTTTTACCGGTTTCTCCCTCTATTGGGGCTGCTGCCAGATCCACCTCTAAGATTACTTGGCCCTTGTCTACGGCTGTCTCTTTGATCTCCTCGTGGATTGTCACGCCTTGGACCACGGCTGTCTTCCGACCTGCCTCCCCGTGTATCCTCACGTCTAGGTCCACGGCCGTTTTCCATCCGGCCTCCCCGTGTATCCTCACGTCTAGGTCCGCGGCCGTTTTCCACCCGGCCTCCCCGTGTATCCTCACGTCTAGGTCCGCGGCCGTTTTCCACCCGGCCTCCCCGTGTATCCTCACGTCTAGGTCCGCGGCCGTTTTCCACCTGGCCTCCCCGTGGTTTCTCCCTCTCGATTTCACGATTGTCCGCTTGATTTACAGAACGGTGACTGCCTCGATTCGGTCCTCTCGTATCTATCCGTTCCCGGTGTTTCCTTCCCCCTCCCGAACGCGGTCGGCGGGTACCTTCATCAGAAGAGTCTTCATAGCGTTTCCTCTTTTGCCTCACCTCATCGGGTTGGAACATTTTCACTCCTTCAATCGTCCTTCTTTCGATCTTCATGGAGATCCCTTTTTCAATCTCGCTTAAAAGCTGTAAATCCTTCGTTGCTATGAAAGTTACAGCCAAGCCATTCTCACCCGCTCGGCCTGTCCGGCCAATTCGGTGGATGTAACTTTCTGCATCCTCGGGAACATCATAATTAAAAACATGTGTCACACCTTCTACATCGAGTCCTCGTGCAGCAACGTCCGTTGCCACTAAATATTGAAGCTTTGCGTCTCTGAAGTTTTTCATGACACGTTCACGCTTTGCCTGTGAAAGGTCACCATGAAGCTCTTCAGAGTTGAATCCAGCTGCCTTCAAGGCATCATTCAAAACCGAAACGCGACGTTTTGTACGGCAAAATATGATTGCAAGGTATGGCTGTTCTTCTTTGATCATGTTGATTAATGATGACTGTTTGGCACGATCGGTAGTCTCGATGACAAGCTGCCTGATTTTCTCGACCGTTACTTGCTCGGCCTTCACCGCGGCAGTTAATGGTTTAGTCATATAGCGTTTTGCCAATTGATGCACCTGTTCAGGCATCGTCGCTGAAAAGAGCAACGTTTGGCGTTCCTCTGGAAGCTGTCCCATAATTTCTTCGACCTCTGGTAAGAACCCAATATGTAGCATTTGATCAGCTTCATCCAGCACGAGTGTTCCAGTTTGTGATAGATCGATGGTGCCTCTTCGTAAATGATCTAAAAGCCTGCCTGGCGTGGCGACCACCACGGAGATGTTTCTTGTCAGCTTTTTCATTTGTTGCTCGACATCCTGTCCGCCATATACTGCAAGCACTTGGAGTCCTTCCATTTCATTAGAGAATTTCTTCAATTCAGCAGTGATTTGCAAAGCCAATTCCCTGGTTGGCGTGACGATCAGGGATTGTATGTGGGATGCGGCGGGATCTACTTTTTCCAGGATTGGCAGCAAAAATGCCAAAGTCTTCCCTGTCCCCGTTTGAGCCTTCGCGATGACATCCCTTCCAGCAAGGATATCTGGTATCGATTTTTCCTGGATCGGGGTAGGAGTGGTTATTCCTATTTGCTTTAATATCATGTTAATCGCCGGGCTGACGCCAAGGTCGATGAATTCTGTCATGTTTGGGCCTACTTTCTGAATTTCTTCATTTAATTGACTGATAAATCCACTGAAATGGTAACAGCTTCCTTCACTTAATGTCATATTCCTTAGTCTAAGCTAATTGTTAGTATATCATTATCTATTTTCGAGAAAACCTGTACCTTAAAATTTTTCATCCTATTGTACTTTAGTTGTTTTTCTAATATAATTTATAAGATTATTTAATCGAGCTACTTACTTTAAATTAAAGGGTAAGCATCTCATCCTTGTAGATTAGTGCAAGGATTTTTTGTATATAAAAAAGGAGTGACCGCATGTTTAAATTAAAAGAACGGAATTCAAATATTAAGACGGAAGTACTTGCGGGGCTTACAACCTTTTTAACTCTGGCTTATATCATCGTTGTAAACCCAATGATCCTTTCTGATGCCGGCGTTCCATTCGACCAGGCATTCACGGCAACCATAATCGCAATAATAATCGGTACCCTAAGCATGGCCCTTTTAGCCAATTACCCTATTGTCATAGCACCGGCAATGGGATTGAATGCTTATTTTGCATACTCGGTATTGGGAACCCATGATATTTCATACACAGTTGCCTTCTCTGCAGTCTTTGTTACCGGTATCATCTTTATCCTTTTATCCCTGACCTCTTTCCGCTCAAAATTGATCGAGGCCATCCCAAATAACTTGAAGCATGCAATCAGTGCCGGAATCGGTCTTTTCATTACCTTCATCGGACTTCGCTTGTCAGGTGTCGTCACACAGCATGAATCCAACCTGGTTACCCTTGGAAGCTTCAGGGATCCTAATGTGGCGCTTACATTGGTTGGTTTGGTCATAACGATTGTGTTGATCGTTCGTAATGTGCAGGGAGCAATATTCATCGGAATGATCGTGACTGCCATAATCGCCTTCTTTACAGGCCAATTGGAAATTAACGGTCTAGTTTCCACCCCTTCATTACCTGAAGGGATTATAGTCGCCAATCCAATCACATCCATCGCCGATGTCATTAACTACGGCCTTTATGGCGTCGTCTTCTCCATTTTGCTTGTAATGCTTTTCGACACGACCGGTGCTTTATTAGGCATAGTCCGGCAAGCTGGATTGCTGAAGGATAATAAGCTTGAAAAATCCGGCAGTGCCTTCTTTGCGGATTCCATCGGCACTACTGTTGGCGCCATGTTCGGTACAAGCCCGACCGCTGCCTCAGTTGAATCATCAGCCGGTGTAGGAGCGGGCGGCAAGACAGGTTTAACCGCGTTGGTTGTGGCCATCCTTTTCTTAATGACCGCCTTCTTCAGCCCACTGATAGGAGCTGTCTCAAATGTAGCGGCAATCACGGCACCTAGCTTGATCATCGTCGGAAGCATGATGATTAAAAGCATTAATGAAATTGACTGGACACACTTTGATGAATCATTCCCAGCCTTTTTGGTCATTGTAGCCATGCCATTAACATCAAGCATCGCCAACGGGATAGCACTCGGATTCATCTCCTATCCCATTTTAAAAATGGCAAGGGGCAAATTCCGGGAAGTGCATCCGTTCGTGTACATGTTTGCCGTTTTATTCCTTTACCAACTTATTTTCCTGGCTTGATCATTTTAAGAGGGATCCATTGTGGTTCCTCTTTTTTTATAACTCCTGCAAAAAAAAAGAGGATATCCGACATATCGTCAGATATCCTCCTACATGTTCACTGGTTCATTTGATCAAGGAAATCACCCAGGAGATCGTCAAGATTTTCTTCTTCCGGTTCCGATTCTTCCTCTTGTTGTGCCGGTTGATCCAAATTCCAATCAAAGTCATCCAGATCTTTCTTAGGTAAGTCTTCCTTGACCTCCTCCACTACCTTTTCTTCAGGCTCGGCCTGCACATATAGTTCCTCGTTCAGTTCATTATTGTTCAAAGAGGCAAGCAGGGCCGTAGCGCGTAAAGGATCGGATAAAAGGTGGTACATAATCGTTCCAAGCATAGCTTCTGAGTGGGAATGCTTGAGCCAATCACGCTGAGATTTGCTTAGTTTGTTCGGCATGGGCAGGACAATCATTTCCCGATCCTGATGGGAGGATTGCCCGACTCCATCGAGAACATACTCGGCAATTTTACTGGAAAAATTCCTTCTTTCCGTTTCCTTCAATTTCTGCAGCTGTCTTAACGTATAATCTGATACATCCGAAGGGATACGAAAAGTGATGGCTTGTCCTCTTTTAAGTTCAGAAGAAGCTGTTTTTTTCATTCTCTCACCTATTTAATGGAGCCCGTTCTTTGTTCTTTCTTCTTTTGCTGTGACTGATTCTGTTCCTTTGCATTCCGGCGGCGATTAAAATCCGAAATCAATTTATAATAGGCGTTTGCCATCATCCAAACGCTTTCCCGCTCATCTTCGAAAAAGTCTATATTGTAGCCATCGAAATTTTGATTCAATGTTTTCAAGTAATCTTTCAGGACAATCGATCCCCCGCCTACAAAATAGCAGATTTCCGTTTGGGAATTTTTTTGCCATACGTTGCGCAGGTGACGATATTGCTTTTTGGCCAATTCACCTAAAATGCGGTCGACGATATCATGGACGCTTGTCCTGCTTCCGCGAACCATAATATGATTGCGATCATTTTTCTTCGTGATGATTTCAACGACGTCGCGCCTGCTATCCAGCTCGACACCATGTTTCTTCCTGATTTCTTCACGGATCGATTCAAGGGCTTCAGCTACTCCCAAATTAAATCCTTGTGCCTTGTCATCGTCAACTTTACGATTTTTAATGACAGCGATATCCGTCGATAATCCACCGATATCCTGGATGAGTATTCTTCTATCTATTAATTCACGGTTAATGATATTCAAATCTTTATCCATGACCAAATTTATGTATGCAGCAAAGCCCTCTGGATAGACTTTCACTTCATCAAATTTTATATTAACCTTCATGCCTTGGTATTTAGGGGTAATTAAAAATTCCACCTGGTGGACTGAGCCAAGTAATTTCGAGCGGTACCCTACGTCTTTCCCTTCTTTGACCTCCCGAAGTGGCAACCCTGTTCCAAGCGTATAGTTGGCTTCCACTACGTTATTCACTTTTTTGAATGTATCATTGTCCCCCAACTTTGCAGCGTCCAATGCAAGAGCCGCAAAAAGCATGACTAATGTTTGATCTTCTTCCGATTTACTGCTTCCTAAATCCAATTCGGTAGGATTATCACTTTTTGTCGCCAAGTTCCCAACGCGATAAATCGCATTATTGTCTTGCAGAGCCGGTGAATGGACCCTAATATGAATACCTTCCAATGGGTTTTTTTCATCAAGTTCCTCAATCCCGATGACCGGACGGTCTTCTATGTCTTTTGCAATGACGTTCGGTATATAAAGTTCAGACTCTAGCTTTCCAAAAATAGCCTTGATAGCATCATTTCCTACGTCTACTGCTGCGATTCTAGAACTCATCTAAAAACATCCCCTTTTTATAGAAAAAAATTTTAAGTGAAGCATTCCCTTTAAGGATAGAAAAAGTTGCCACGATAGTCAATCCTTCATAAGTTGTAGCTATATTTGTCGAATTGTTTTCAAATTGTTTACAATAGGAACAAGTATGTATACACCTTATATATAGCCACGTGTACGTGTTTGTAAACATGAATACTTTTTTGTGTACATTACAACTATTTTTGTTTACATGTACACGCTCTTGTAAACAAACCAAATAATGTATTTTCTCACTCTTTCTCCTTACAATAATTAGCGGATTTGGGTACGTTACTAAACGGGCGATTCACTAATGAACTGTATAGAGGTATTCAAAGCTGAGAAAAATACAGAAACTTCCCAAATTCGAGAACACTATTGTCGCAAAGCATTAAATTCCCCTTCGTTAAAATAGATACAAATATAACCACTGCCGCCTTAATTGCAGGCGGCGGAATTACAGGGATTACTCAGCTAAACAAGGAATCAAAGTTACATTGATAGAGGCTGGCGATATCCTTAACGAATCAACGGGACACCCACAGCATGGCCTGATTTACGATTTGCATGTTCTCTAAAACATGGTGAAGGGATATATTATGTAGCGAATGCAGAAGGAATGGACTTACCAAAGACTTGGTTGAAGAATATTCCATTGAATGTAATTTGACTGAAATGGATACCTATATTCACGCAAATTCTGATAACTATAAAAGTAAAATCCCAAAAGAACTAAAAGCCTATCGACACTAGCCATTCGCGGGGATTATACAGAAGAAATCCCTTTCTCCATTCCTTGTAAATCTTCCATTAACCAAGGTACAGTTTCACCCCTTTAAAATATTTAACGGCCCTCCTCTTCATGATTCTGGAAGCTGAAAAAGTTTCCACGATAGTCATTGCTTCATTAATAGCAGCTATAACATTCGAATAATTCACAATAGGAGCAAATGCGCATTAGCCTGATATATAGCCATGTGTACACATTTGTAAACATGTATACTTATTTGTGTGCATTGCATCTATTTTTGTTTACATGTATACGTTTTTGTAAACAAACCAAATAATGTATTTTTTTCACTCTTTCTTCTTACAAAAATAAGCGTATAAATGGGGAAATTGGGCATGGTAATAAATGGACAATTTACTAATGAACTGTATGGAGGTATTTAAATGACTGAAACAAATACAGACCTTCCCCGGTTTCCGGAACCCTATTGGCGCAGTGCGTTAACTTTCCCATCTTTTTCTAAACTAGAAACAGATATAAACACTGATGTTTTAATAGTAGGCGGCGGAATAACTGGAATCACTTCTGCTTATCTACTAGCCAAACAAGGTGTTAAAGTCACACTGATTGATGCAGGCGAAATCCTAACTGGAACGACAGGACACACTACAGCAAAAATCACGGCCCAGCATGGCTTAATTTATGACCAATTGATAACTGATCATGGAGAAGAGAAGGCCAAACTTTATTATGAAGCCAATGCAGATGGAATGAAGCTTATTAAAGACTTGGTAGAAGAACATTCTATTGAATGTAATTTGACTGCACAGGATGCCTATGTCTACGCAAATACAGATGAATATAAAATTAAAATTCAAAATGAACTGAAAGCCTATCAAAAGCTAGGCATTCGTGGAGATTATGCAGAGAGTATCCCTTTCTCCATCCCTTCTAAAGCTGCGGTGATCATGAAAGATCAAGCACAATTTCACCCGTTAAAATATTTAACGGCCCTCATTTCGACCATTCTCGAAAGTGGAGGAGAAATTTATGAACGGACAACGGCAATGAAGATTGAAGACGGCGATCCACCAACCGTTCAGACGGATAATGGACATACAATCAAAAGCAATCAGGTAATCGTTGCCTCCCACTTCCCTTTTAATGATGAAAAGGGCTTATACTTTGCCCGTGTCCATGTAGATAGGTCCTATGTGCTTGGAATCAGGACTGAACAGGAATATCCCGGTGGGATGTATTACAGTGCAGACAGCCCTACCCGCTCCCTTCGCTATACGGAATTGGACAATGGGGAAAAACTTATACTAGTCGGCGGCGATGGTCATAAAACAGGACAGGGAGTCTCGATGATCGAGCATTATGAAGCACTGAAGGACTTCAGTTCCCAATATTTCGATGTGAAGGACATTCCCTACCGCTGGTCGGCACAAGATATTGTGACACCGGATAATATCCCCTTCGTCGGACCAGTGACATCCAATAATCCAAATGTTTTGATAGCTACCGGCTATGCGAAATGGGGAATGACGAATGGATCGATTGCAGCCAAGATCTTAACTGACCGGGTTTTGCAAAGGGATAACCGCTATGCGGACTTGTATGACCCAGCCCGGTTAAAAGGCACGAAGAATATAGTCCAAGATAATGCTGATGTAGCGAAGCATTTAATCAAAAGCAAATTGGCCATCATTCATAAAACGCCTGAAGACATAGGTATTGATGAAGGAGCAATCGTGAAGGTGAATGGAGACAAGGCCGGATGTTACCGTGATCATGATGGCCAGCTTCATATTGTCGATTCCACATGTACGCACATGGGGTGTGAAGTTGCCTGGAATAGCGGCGACCGTACTTGGGATTGCCCATGTCATGGCTCCCGCTACTCCATCGCTGGTGAAGTATTGAATGGCCCTGCTGTTGAACCTTTGAAAAAAATACGCTGATGGTCACAGTGATTTTATCTAATAGTCGACTGGGTCCGCTGTTTTCCTTATACTGAAGTTACTGCATGGTTGAATGGTTGCAAATAACTTTGAAAAGGATTGAATTGAAATGAACGGTAAGAATCGGAAGGACATTACCCCAGGTGCCTCTGTGGACATTGTACTTAAAGCAGATCAACGCAGCGGAAAACTGACAAGCGGCACTGTAAAGGATATTTTGACCAACTCAAGCACTCACCCTCATGGAATTAAAGTAAGATTGACTGATGGCCAGGTTGGCAGGGTTCAAGTCATTCATAAGTAATGCGCACTCGGTCCAGGCCGAGTGTTTTTTTGTGATCATTCGACCGAATTAATGACAATGGGATATTTCAATCATCTTTCCCGTTTATAATTCGTACAATAAGGGTGAGATTATCTCTTTTAAAAAAAGGCTGGTGTCAAAATGCAAGAATACAATGCCCCTGATAGGGTTCATTACCGCAACGATGAACATACATTGAAAGTTTCCGGCTCTGGGACACTATCTGCCGCTCCGGATCAAGCCACAATCACCCTAGGAGTCATAACAGAGGATAAGGACCCCCAAAAGGCCCAGCAAGCCAATTCCCAAGCAATCGCAAATGTCATCGCATCACTTAAATCCGCAGGCATTCCCGAAGAGCAATTGAAAACGAGTGATTACAGAATCGATCCGCAATATGATTTTATTGATGGAAAGGAATTGTTCAAGAACTACAAAGTCCAGCACATCATCCAAGCCCAAACGACCGAAATCGAGAAAATAGGCAGCATAATCGACACAGCTGTCAGAAGCGGCGCCAATTCAATCACCAGCATCCGCTTCTCTTTATCCAACCCAGATGCATACTATAACCAGGCACTTTCTCTCGCTTTAAAAAATGCATACGAAAAAGCACTCTCCATGGCCCGAACACTAGGAATCTCATTGAACCCAGTCCCTAATAAGGTTGAAGAGCTATCTGAAACTATAGCACCGATGCTTTACCAAACAAGTACCTTTTCAAAAATGGCGACTACCCCGATTCAGCCTGGTGAATTGAACATCACTGCCTCAGTAAGGGTGGAGTACACGTACTAACACTCAGTAAATTCCATCTTAAAAACCCCCCCTTGTGAACAATGGGGGGGTTACTTTAAAAGACTACCGTCTTATTTTCATGAACAAGGACGCGGTCCTCCAAATGCCATTTAACGGCACGTGCCAGCACCCTGCGTTCAGCTGAACGACCGATTTTCTTCATATCCCCAGCAGAATCACGATGGTCCACACGTTCAATATCCTGCTCGATGATTGGACCTTCATCCAAATCATTCGTCACATAATGGGAAGTCGCACCAATCAGCTTAACACCTCTGTCATAAGCTCTTTCATAAGGCCGTGCTCCAATGAATGCAGGCAAAAATGAATGATGGATATTGATGATTTTGTTTGGATGGGCCGCTACGAAGTCCGGCGTCAATATCTGCATATACCTGGCTAAGATAATAAGGTCCACCTTGAATTCTTCCAGAAGTCCAAGCTGTTTTGTCTCCACTTCCCTACGTATATCCTTATTTGCAGGAATGTAATAAAATGGGATGCCCATCGATTCGACAATTTGCCTCGTATCTTCATGATTACTGATGACCAGCGCAATATCAGCTAATAAATCTCCGCTTTGCCACTCCCATAGCAATTCCAGAAGACAATGCGGTTCCTTGGAAACGAAGATTGCCGTCCGCTTCAGATCACTCACATGGTTAAATGTCCATTGCATCGAGAATGCTGTCGAAACTTCCTGGAATGCCAGTTTCATAT
This sequence comes from Brevibacillus sp. JNUCC-41, assembly GCF_014844095.1. NCBI lineage: Bacteria > Bacillati > Bacillota > Bacilli > Caryophanales > Bacillaceae > Peribacillus > Peribacillus sp. JNUCC41. Next base: position 1,729,007 of record NZ_CP062163.1, read on the forward strand.
CCGCTGCCCTATCCTTCAATCCCGGACAATCGAATTCGATCCTTGTGAAAAAGGTACCGCCCTCAGGATTCATCGAATACTGACTCAATTCAACAATATTTGCATCATATTCTTTTAGAAAGGCAGTAACTGTCGAAACAATTCCTGGCCGGTCCGGACACTTTATAATCAAACGGCCTCTATCTTGATTCTTTTCGCGAAACTCCTGTAACTGTTCTTGCACAAAGTTGCTAACCATTTTCCCAACTGCCCTTCTTCTATTTTGCTATATTATACTTCAATTCAAGGGCAAAATTAAAGTCAGTCCATACAATACGGAATTTTGTTGGCAGACAAATCCTCCAGTTTTACCCCATCCCATTCATTAGATTTGGTTTCGATAGAGTGAATTTTCAAATCCATCTCTAGACCTGAATCTAACTAAATTTCTTACTCCACCATATAATGTTTGTCATTATTTCAGGAAATTACCGGTAATTTGGAAGGAAATGAAGGCAAAGACCGAGAACCTTTATGAAATGCATAGTGAAGGGGATTCTTGAATGAAATGTCGGCCTGATCTGGATACCCTTTTTTATTTCCGTTTTAAATTCCCTAGTTTATGAGGTTATTTCACCGCCTCATAAGGGTATAGACCATTCTATTAGTTTTTTTCAAAGGGGGAAATGAAATTATCATGAAATCATCAGTTACATTCATTGTATCCATTCTGGCTGTTCTCGGTCTTCTGTCCGGCTGTGCTGAAAAGGACCAGCTGGAGGATGGAAGCAAGCTGATCAATAAGGACCAGTTTGTTTTCGCTGCCTCAGGCGAATTCAAGCCATTCAGTTATGTCAATGATGACATGACCGTAACCGGATTCGATATTGAGGTCGGCGATGCAATAGCAAAGGAACTGGACCTGGAGCCAGTACCTAAACGGATAAAATTCAAAGGTATCGTGGAAGGTGTCAAAACCGGTCGGGCAGATGCCGCGGTTGCCAGTCATACAATCAATGAACAACGAAGTAAACATGTTGCCTTTTCGACCCCTTATTACTACTCAGGTCCTCAAATTTTCGTCCGCTCGGATAGTGATATTAAAACGGTCGAAGATTTAAAGGGAAAGGAAGTTGCGGCTTCTAAAGGCTCCACGTACGCAACCACAGCAGAAAAGTATACAACCAATGTAAAAACCTATGACAGTGATATCACCGCCCTGAAAGCATTGAGCGGAGGACGCCATGATGCCGTCATCACCGACTTCGTAACCGGCAAGGAAGCGGCCAAGGAAGGTTTCGACGTCGAAGGAAGGCAATTGATCGAACGAAGCGAGCAGGCCATCGTACTGCCTAACGACAACCCTCAGCTGCTTGCACGTATCAACGAAGCGCTTGAAAACCTCCGGGAAGATGGAACGCTTGCGGAAATCAGCAAAAAATACTTTGGTGAGGACATCACAACCAAGCCTGAATAAAGATTGATAGAAAGGGAGTCATTACATTGCCAAGTTTTTCTCATTTTTTTGATACATTATTTAACTCCTCGGACGTATTCATCCGAGCCATGCTCCTCACATTGGAACTGACGGTAGTCTCCATATTGGTAGGAATCGTCATCGGATTGCTATTTGCACTTTTAAAAATTTCCAACATAAAAATTCTTGCCTGGATTTCGGATACATATGTATTCCTGGTACGGGGAACACCGCTAATCGTACAGATATTCATACTCTATTTCGGTATCAGCAATCTCTTCTTACTGCCGGACTTCTGGGCGGCGTCACTTGCCTTGGCCTTCCATAATGGAGCTTATATTTCTGAAATTTTACGTGGTACGATCCAATCCATCGATAAAGGCCAAATGGAAGCCGGACGCTCCCTTGGCATGAGCAAATCGCTTACATTAAGAAGAATCATCTTACCTCAAGCCTTCCGTCGCGCATTGCCGCCTCTGGGCAACCAATTCATCATCGGGCTGAAAGATTCATCACTGGCAGCCTTCATCTCCATGAATGAGCTGTTTAACGTAGCGACTACGTTAGGTTCGAATAATTTCGATGAAATGACTTATTTACTGATTGTAGCGGTCTACTACTTGATTCTAGTGGCATTCCTGACCATTATCGTCAATTTATTCGAAAAGAAACTTTCCATTAGTGATCGATAGGGGGAATTGAAATGGAACAAAAAGAAATGATTCGCATTAGGAATTTAAATAAATCGTATGGAAACCTGCATGTACTCAAAGATATTGATATGAAGGTACTGGATAGCGATGTTGTCTGTCTGATCGGGCCAAGCGGTTCCGGAAAAAGCACCCTGCTTCGCTGTTTGAATTATTTAGAGAAAAAAGACAGCGGGCAAATCCTCATTGAAGGAACGGAAATCCAACCGAGTACTGATATTAATAAAATCCGCGAGAAAGTCGGAATGGTTTTTCAGCATTTCTACCTCTTCCCGCATATGACCGTGCTTGAAAATGTCATCGAGGCACCGACTCACGTCAAAAAAGTCCCTAAGGCCCAGGCGATCGAAGAAGCAAAAGAATTGCTTGCTAAAGTCGGCTTATCAGATAAAGCGGATGTCTATCCAAGCAAACTCTCAGGTGGGCAGAAGCAGCGTGTCGCCATAGCCCGTGCCCTTGCCATGAAGCCTGATATCCTACTCTTTGATGAGCCTACCTCGGCTCTGGATCCCGAACTTGTCGGGGAAGTTCTTGCCACGATGAAGGAACTTGCCTTGGAAGGGATGACAATGGTAGTCGTTACACATGAAATGAGCTTTGCACGTGAAGTTGGTGATTGGATTGTCTTCATGCATAATGGGAAGGTTGTCGAAAGTGGCCCACCAAAAGAATTCTTCACCAATCCAAAAGAAGAACGGACAAAAGAATTTTTGCAAACGACAGTCTTTTGATTTCCACCCTAAAAACTGTCTATTAGCGAGAATAATTCGTCCTCGAACTTAAATCACCATTATAAGCAATACAGGCGAGACTTCCTGTATTGCTTATTTGTTTTCTATATTCGTGGGATGGATCGTTCCCTAAGTTGCATGAACCAAGTTTCAGGGATATTTTCGCTCTGATTGTATAAACTAAATACTTGATGAATTGTTTCAGATAAACCCTGATTCCGGCTCGAACATGGAAAAATATCTGTATTTATGGTATATATACAGGTAAAATTAAAAGAAGTATATAAATGAAAGAGGTCGAATTCAGTTGGAAAATAACTCTTCGAATTTTATTAAAAATATTATAAAAGATGATCTAGAGTCCGGAAAACATGATCATGTCATCACCCGCTTCCCTCCTGAGCCGAACGGATATTTACATATCGGGCACGCCAAATCAATCATTTTGAATTTTGGGGTGGCTGATGATTTCAATGGGAAAACTAACCTTCGTTTCGATGATACGAATCCATTGAAAGAAGATATTGAGTTTGTCAACTCCATTAAGGAAGATGTAAAATGGCTCGGTTACGACTGGGATAACCTTTTCTTCGCTTCCGACTATTTTGATGAAATGTATAAAAGAGCTGTGCTGCTCATCAATAAAGGTCTCGCATATGTGGACGACCTTAATGCCGACCAAATCCGTGAATATCGCGGAACGCTGACTGAAGCGGGAAAAGATAGCCCCTATCGCAATAGAACTGTCGAGGAAAATCTTGAACTATTTGAAAAGATGCGCAACGGTGAATTCGAAAACGGGGCAAAAGTATTGCGTGCCAAGATCGATATGAGCTCGCCTAACATCAATTTGCGTGATCCCGTCATATACCGTATCTCCCATACTGAACACCATAATACCGGCAACAAATGGTGCATCTACCCAATGTATGCCTTTGCCCACCCAATTGAAGATGCCATCGAGGGAGTCACACACTCCATTTGTACGCTAGAGTTCGAGGATCAACGCCCTCTTTATGACTGGATCGTTGAAAATTGTGAAATGGAAAGCAAGCCAAAACAATATGAATTTGGCCGTCTTAACCTGACCAATACAGTAATGAGCAAGCGAAAACTGAAGCAGCTTGTCGATGAGGGCTTCGTGGACGGCTGGGACGACCCACGGATGCCTACCGTTTCAGGCTTGCGGAGACGCGGGTATACACCCGAAGCAATTCGTGCATTCTGCCAAGAGATTGGCGTCGCCAAAACAAGCGGTGTCGTAGACTCTCAAATGCTTGATCATTTCGTGCGGGAAGACTTAAAGCTGAAGGCTCCACGGACTATGGCTATCCTAAATCCGCTTAAAGTGGTCATCACCAACTATCCGGAAGGCGAGGTAGAGTGGCTGGATGCTGAGGTCAATCCGGAAGTCCCGGAAATGGGCACACGCCAAATCCCGTTTTCACGTGAAATATATATCGAACAGGACGATTTCCTGGAAAACCCGCCGAAAAAGTATTTCCGACTTTTCCCGGGCAATGAAGTCCGTTTGAAACATGCTTATTTCATTAAATGTGAAGAAGTGATAAAAGACGAAGCCGGTAACGTCATTGAACTTCGTTGCACATACGACATTGAAACGAAAAGCGGATCGGGCTTCACTGGCCGTAAAGTAAAAGGTACATTGCACTGGGTCGAAGCTTCACAAGCCGTTTCAGCAGAATTCCGCAACTACCAGCCTTTAATCTTGGATAAGGAAAATGATGAAGAGGAAGAAAAATCATTCCTGGACCGGGTAAACCCTGATTCTATAGAAATTTTACAAGGATTTGTCGAGCCTAACATGAAAGATGTTAAGCCTCAGGATAAATTCCAATTCTTCAGGCATGGCTATTATAATGTTGATTCAAAACTCACTGCGGCCGATCACTTGGTCTTCAACCAAATCGTTGGGTTGAAAAGTTCATTCAAGTTATAGAATCACAGAAAAGAACCAGATTCCTAGCGAATCTGGTTCTTTTTCATTCTCTGCACGTTATGTCATTTTTTCTCGTAAAGTTTGATCCCTTGCTTGGACAGGGCCTGCTTAAGAGTACTATGTGTCGAAACCTGACTAAAATCAAGACCTAACTGAATCGATGTCTGGGCCACTTCGGGACGAATCCCGGAAATGGTCGATTGAATGCCCAACAGGTTCAGGGTACTTATCAATTGATAGATCTGTTGGGCAACCATCGTATCCAATAGGGAGACTCCCGATAAATCGATGAATAAGTGAGTGACATTTTTGCTAATGCATTTGCTTGGAGTCGCATTCAAAATTTCCTTTGCCCGATAGGTATCGATTTCACCGATTAACGGCAATACCGCAATGGCATCAACAATGGGAATGACAGGTGCGCCCAGTTCATTAATCAGCTCCTGTTGAGCTAGTAAACGTTCTTTTGTCAAAAGGTAATACTGCTCTGTGAACTCACGGCTCAATTGGTCGAAGGCACCATTAATGAGCCGGCCCCACCGGATGATTGTATCCTTCGTTATCCCCGTATCGTTTAACATATAATCAGTGATAAAGGCCCAATATGTTTCACGAACCTTATTAAGCGCTTCCAACACTTCGTAAATGGGGGTGTACGATTCAACCCTGCTCTTCGCGACAAGTGTGGCCCACTGCTCCATCGTTGCAATAAAAGCATTTTTATCTTCCAGTAAAGCACTTGTCACTGTCTTGATGGTCAATGTATTCTGTTCTCTAAGAAGCTTTTCTATTTCCCCATTGGAGTCCATTGAATAGATGGATCCAGACTGCTTTTCCCTTAAAGCCAGCCAGTTTTCCGTAATCTTTGATGAATTATCAAGGATATATCGATATAAATTTTCATCTATTTTATCCATTTGTGTTCCCCTATCTCACTAGTTATTTCATTTTAAAAAGTAATAAAAAGTCTCCATATCCCTCTCTCTCCATTTCACTTTTAGGAATGAATCGAAGGGCCGCAGAGTTTATGCAATATCTCTTGCCTTTGGGACTTGGGCCATCAGGAAAAACATGTCCAAGGTGTGAATCGGCGTCCCTGCTGCGCACCTCGGTCCGGGTCATACGGTGGCTGAGATCCATTTTTTCATTGACACTTGCGGACATGACGGGCTTGGTGAAGCTTGGCCACCCACAACCGCTATCATACTTATCCCGTGAACTGAATAGAGGCTCCCCAGAAACGACATCCACATAGATGCCCTCTTCAAAGTGATCCCAATAAGCATTATCGAAAGGCGGCTCCGTGCCATTTTCCTGGGTGACATGAAACTGACTCTCCGTTAAGGTCTTTCTAAGATGTGCATTATCCTTAGGCCAATTTTCTTTAATGAAAGCATCACGGCCTGACCCTTTACGATACAATGCATAGCGAAACTGATTTTTCCGATAGAATTCTTGATGATATTCCTCAGCCACGTAAAATTTCCCCGAGGGTAGAATACCCGTAACGATAGGTTTCTTAAACCGCCCGCTCATCATTAAATCTTCCTTCGATTGTTTTGCCTCCTGTTTCTGACGTTCATTGAGATAGAAAATGGCTGCCCTGTATTGCTTTCCCCTATCCGCGAATTGTCCTTCGTCATCCGTAGGGTCGACTTGGCGCCAGAATATCTCTAATAACGTTTTATAGGAAATGATTGATGGATCGAATACCACTTGAACCGCTTCAACATGATCAGTCGCACCGGTAATCACTTGTTTATAACTGGGCGCGGCAAATTCTCCGCCTGTATAACCTGATGTCACTGAAATAATGCCATCCATTTCATCAAAGGGAGCAACCATGCACCAAAAACAGCCTCCTGCAAAGACAGCCGTTTCTTTTCCAGCCATCGTCATCCTAAAACTCCCCTTTCACGCTTGTCATTTTATGTATTATATACCAGCAAGCCAAACGCCTTCAAATTCAAAAATTATTTTTCTCTTTTTGCTGCACAAATATAAAAAGAGGCACTTAGGAGTAAACCCAAGTGCCCTTTTGTGTTAGATCTTTTAATTAAAGTATCACGCTTACAATGATCGCTGATAGGATGCTGACAAGAGTCGCACCGTATAACAGCTTCAAGCCGAAACGGGCTACAACATTACCCTGTTTTTCATGAAGTCCTTTGACTGCACCGGCAATGATTCCAATAGATGAGAAATTAGCGAATGAAACCAAGAAAACCGAAACGATCCCTATCGTCCTATCGCTCAAGGCTGCTGATGCTTCCCCTAGGCTCAGCATGGCAACGAATTCATTCGTTACCAGCTTCGTCGCCATGATTCCGCCAGCAGTCACGGTTTCTGATATCGGTACACCCATGATAAAGGCAAACGGTGCAAAGATATACCCCATGATGTCTTGGAAGCTGATTCCGAAGATCATGTCGAACACGCTGTTAATTCCTGCGATTAATGCAACGAAACCAATTAACATCGCTGCCACAGTGATAGCAACCTTAAATCCATCCATGATATATTCCCCAAGCATTTCGAAGAAAGACTGCTTCTCTGCCCCTTCCTCAATAGGGAGAATATCCTCTTCATCCGTTACGGTATAAGGATTGATAATGGATGCAATGATAAATCCACCGAACATGTTAATAACAATTGCCGTCACAACGTACTTTGGTTCAATCATCGTCATATATGCACCGACGATCGACATCGATACAGTTGACATGGCTGATGCACAAAGCGTATACATGCGAGATGGCGGAATGGCTCCGAGTTGTTTTTTCAAGGTTATGAAAACCTCGGATTGGCCCACTATTGCTGATGCAACCGCATTGTAAGATTCCAATTTACCCATCCCATTAACCTTACTTAGAACAAATCCAATCCACTTCATGATGAACGGAAGAATCTTGAAGTGCTGTAAAATCCCGATTAATGCCGAGATGAAGACGATTGGAAGAAGGACATTTAAAAAGAATGGCGATGCTCCTTCATTTACAATCCCGCCAAATACAAATGTGATCCCTTCATTTGCCCATTCTAAAAGTTTTCCGAAACCATCGGCAATCGAATTGATGATCACTAAACCAAACTTCGTATTCAATAATAAATAAGTTAAAATAAGCTGAATGACCACCATGAGGATGATCGGTTTAATTTTAACTTTCTTCCGGTCACTGCTGGCTAATAAAGCTAGTCCAAAAACAATAAGCAGCCCTAAAATTGCAATCAGAAATTTCATATATTCTGCCTCCACTAAGGGTGAATTTTATGATCGTGCATTACTAGTAGGTTACCCTCAAAAAAATTATGCAAACGTTTTCTCTTTTATCCAAAATACATGTACGTACCTCTCTAGAAGTCTATATTAAACTAATATTTTTTTAAGTGCAATTATTATTTCCCTTTTTTGAAATAACAATTAGTGACAATAATGGGTTCATGAATTAAAAAAGAAGGCTCCCCTTCGAAAGGAGCCTTCTCTTTCCTCAAGTATTATTGACTTTTTAGGCTGCTGTTTTTCTGGATATCACCGACATCGCTAATCCAGCGCCTCCAACGATAAAGATGATGGTGGATGCGGCCAAGCCACCTGCCCCTTGATAAAAGCCGATCAATTTCCCTGCAAAAGAGTCTCTGCCTTGGAAACCGCCACCGCTTGGCATCTCTCCTGGAGTCCCGGAACCCTTAGGACCGCCTTGCGGAGTGCCCTGCATATCATTTGATGCCGTTCCCGTAGTTGAAGTTGAATCGTTGGTTTCCGTACTGCTATTAGCCGATTCTTCTGTATCATCCGATTCTGTGCTGCGGTCGGCAGGCTGACCCATCATAGCCTGTCGATTCACGGGTTCATTGCCGCTGCCATCCACATACATCATGACCCCGATGACTGCTTGGGCCATTAAAAGGACCGATGCCAATATTCCAACCGAAAAGTGTAACTTACCAAGTCTTTTCATCAATGGTTTTCGCCTCCGAAAATAAATGTATTTATAAGATGATCATCTAAAAAGACCCTTAATTTTTCCTTAAGCAACAAGGAAAAAAGTAAGGGTCCTTTTCGTATTGGATGGCATTATTGTTGGATTAATTTTTCTTTTGATTTCTCGGAAAAGTGATTTCAAACCGGGTGCGTTCATTCTGTTCACTCGTAACCTTGATGTTCCCTTGATGTGTGCTTACAATCCATTTGGCTATGGATAAACCTAAGCCGGAGCCTTCATTTGCTGAACGGGATTGCTCGACTTGATAAAAACGGTTAAAAATCAAGGGGAGATCTTCCTGCGGAATGCCTTCTCCATTATCCTCAACAGTAAGAATGATGGATGAAGCATTCTTGATGCAGGATAGGGAAATCTCCCCGCCTTCCTCGGTAAATTTCATGGCATTATCCACCAAGATCACCAATAGCTGATGAATTCTCTCTTTATCCCCATGAAACACCACCTGTTCAGGAGCATGGCTAATGATTGATTTCTCTTGAAAAGAAGCTATATCCCTATACTGTTCCACGATATCCATTAGTAAATCATCAAGGAAAAAGTTCGATTTCTTAACCTCGATTTGATTCGAATCCGTTCTGGTCAAGGTTAAAAGTCCATTAACAAGCTTATTCAATCGCCGGACTTCTTTAGAAATGATGGATATATCAACGGCCTTTTCCTCGATGGTCGCGTTCGGTGATTGAAATAGCAAATCAGCCCGCGATTGAATGACAGCAAGCGGCGTGCGAATTTCATGCGAAGCATCCGAGACAAACTGCTGCTGCTGATCCCAGGATTTCTTGACAGGGATCAGGGCCCGTCCTGCCAGAAGATAGCCTGCGCCTACCGCCACCAAACTTCCAATCCCTCCACCAACAAACAAGATGAGCAGCAAGCGATCGAGCATTTCTTTTTCTGTATCCACATTCCTGATGAATTGTACGGTCATCTTTCCATACTCCGTATCGACCTTGGTGGAAAGTGCACGGTACGTGTATCCATTCACCGATATTTCTTCAATCTCTTCAAATCTTTCAGGGTAAAATTCCAATTCATTGACCTTATAGAAATTGTCTGCACTTAGTCTTGGCTCAATGATCGTATCATCCGGCCCCCAAATGATGACGCTCGGTCCCGGTCCTAAGAGAAACTCACCTTGCGGACGTCCGCCTGGCCTGCCTCCATTATTGAAATCCCTGTAATCCTGTTGAAGTGAATCATTGACATCCCTATAAATCTGATTTTCCGTATAAAAATAAATTGTTCTGCTTAAAATGGCTATTAAGACAATAAAGACAATAGAATTCAATATGGTTAGTTGAAGGCGTGTTTTTTGGAACATAATGATCCCCTTATGGTTGTTTTAGCATATAACCAATACCCCGGACGGTTTGAATATCTTTATGGTAATTGAAAGGTTCCAATTTTTTTCTAAGGTGATGGATGAACACTTCCACAATGGCAATCGTCGTATCTGAATCAAACCCCCAAATGCGGTCGAAAATCTGCTCACGGGTCAATATTTTCCCATTATTTTGAATTAGGTATTCCAGTAATTCAAACTGTTTCAAGGTCATTTTAATGACCTTCCCATCAATTAAAATATCCTTTTCTTTTTCCAACAGTTCAATATTACGGTATTTCACATGCTGCTCAAGCGATAAAATGCCACTCCTTCGAAGCAGGGCACGAATCCTAGCCTTAAGTTCCGGTGCCTGAAACGGCTTGACTAAATAATCATCGCCACCCATTTCCAATCCTCTGACACGATCCTCAAGTGCATCTTTTGCCGTCAAAAACAAGACACTTGTATCTATTTTTGCTTCCCTGATTTTCCGTACGATTTCAAATCCATCGATTCCCGGAAGCATTACATCCAAAATGATGATATCGTATATACTTTGCTGAGCCATGAATAGCCCATCTTCCCCATTATCCGCAGTATCCACTTCATACTCATCCGTCAGAATCTGTCGGATCGACTCTAATAATGAAACATTATCTTCTACCACCAAAACCTTCATGCAGGGTACCTCCCAACCGCCTCAATAGTGATATATGTTGATTTTATCCTTTTTCATATGCAAAAGAAAGCGGGCTTTTAATCGCCTGCTTTCTTTCAAATTGTGTGTTCATTCGTGACGCAGTGCCTGGATTGGATTTAATTTGGATGCCTTATTGGCAGGAAATACACCAAACATTATCCCGATTAAAATGGAGAATAAGAAAGCAAACAGTGTTACCGACCATGAATAACTGATCGTTAAGCTTGAAAAAACTGAAATCAATTTTGCGATTCCCAATCCGATTCCAACCCCCAACAATCCCCCGAAGCAGCTCAGGACCATCGCTTCAATCAAAAACTGAAGAAGAATCGATTTCCGATTTGCCCCAATTGCTTTTCTAATCCCGATTTCCTTGGTCCTTTCTGATACGGAAACCAACATGATATTCATGATCCCGATTCCGCCCACCAGTAACGAAATACTGGCTATACCGCCAAGCATGAGTGTGAACGTATCCGACACAGAGCTCATTGTATCCATCAGACCTTCTTGATTGGACACCGAATAATTATCACTCTGTTCTGGGAATGATGTGGTCATCGTACCTTGTACCTGGTACATCGCCCTATCCATGATTTTCTCGTTCTCCGCTTTTAAATACACGGTTCCGATTGTTGTGCTGCCTGTAGCCCTTTCGGCAGTGGTGATCGGTGCAATGATTACATCATCCCCGTTCGACCCCATTGAGGTGCCTACCGATTTCAGCACACCAATCACGCGATAGGAAACTCCGCCGATAAGCACTTTCTGGTCCACAGCTTTTTGATTTTCAAAAAGCGTGCTGGCTGTATCCGACCCCAGGACGACGACCTTGGATCTTAATTCCGTTTCCATATCAGTCAAAAATCGGCCTTGACTGAGCTCCAGATCCCTAACCGATAAGTAGGATGAAGTTGCACCGGTCATTGAAACCTGTGCCGAAGCTTCTCCGTTTTTAGCATAAACGCGTCCTGTGACCACAGGCGCCACTTCCGATATCCCGTTCAGCTCTTTAAACTGTTCAATTGTATCATCCGTCAGCTCTAAGGAGTCGGTATCCGTGACACTTACCGTTATCAAGTTCGTTCCAAGGCTATTGATCTCATCCTGAACGGACTGTGAGGAACCCTGCCCGATCGAAACCAGAACGATTACGGAGGCAACTCCAATTATGATCCCAAGCATGGTTAAAAATGCTCTGACTTTATTGGTTTTGATACTGCGTATAGCCATTATCATTGATTCGCTCAGGTTCAATCCAATCACCTCCGTTCTCAAATAGCTGACCATCCTGTATCCGGACGACACGAGTCGCTTCTTTTGCCACTTCCAAGTCATGGGTTATTAGAATGATTGTTTGTCCCTTTTCGTTCAATTCTTTCAGCATCTGCAGCACTTCTTTACTCGTTTTACTATCCAAGGCCCCCGTCGGCTCATCCGCCAATAGAACGGGCGGGTCACCGGCAAGTGCCCTTGCAATCGCAACTCTTTGCTGTTGTCCGCCCGACAGTTGGTTCGGCAGATGATTCTTCCGGTCACTCAGGCCTACCATATCAAGGCATGCATTGGCCACTTTTCTTCTTTCCTTAACGCTTGCCCCTCTATAAACCAGGGGAAGTTCGACATTTTCCAACGCTGTCAGTTTTGCCAACAGGTTAAAATTTTGAAAGATAAATCCTATTTTAATATTACGAATGGCAGCTAACTCATTATCCTTCATCTTTTCCACTTCTTTTCCATCAAGAAGATATTCACCTATGTCAGGCTTGTCAAGGCAGCCAATCATATTCATGAACGTCGATTTTCCTGACCCAGAAGGACCGATGATCGAAATGAAATCGCCTTTATCGATTGTAAGACAGACATCTTGAAGTGCCTTAACCGTTTCACCGCCTAATTCATATGATTTAGACATGTTCCTAATTTCTATGATGGGTTTCGTCATTTTACTGACCTCCCTTGCCGCTTGGCATTCCGCCACCGTTTGGCATCCCGCCGCTCGGCATTCGCATTTCGCCTCCTTGGCCTCCCCTCATTCCTTCACCACCACTTCCAGTCGAGCTTTCATTGATGGTGATGGGCAAGGAAACAAACTGGCCCTCTTCAAGTCCCGAAGTTATTTCAATATACCTATCATTGCTGATCCCAGTCTCAACCGCTTTCTTTGTACTGGCAGTTCCTTCAGTTGTACCGGATTGTTGTATATTTACATATTTCTCTTCACCATCCATTTGGACTGCTTCAATCGGAACATATAAAGCATCTTTAACACTATTCGTCAAAATGCTCACTTCAGTCGACATCCCAATTTTTATATCGCCGGGTTTGTCAATTTTGATCGTAACATCGAACGAAGAAACTCCATTCTCATATGTACCTTCCTTTGCTACACTGGTCACTTCCCCCGTAAACGTTTCATCTTCAAAAGCACTGGCTTTAATTTCAACCGTTTGTCCTTTTTTAACACTTGGAACATCCAATTCATCTACACTGATCGTGGTTTTCAATTTTTTATAATCCGTAACATGTGCCAAAACTTCACCGCTTGATACACGATCGCCTTCTTCAACATCCATTGTTGTAACGGTACCATCGAATGGGGCAGTTATCGGGTCACTTCCATCCGTGAAGGTAATAAGTTCATCACCTTTCTCAACCAATTCATTCTTCTCTACAAGGACTTCATCCACTTCACCCGTTACAGAGGAAGTGATGTCCTCACTATTGATTGCGGCGACCGATCCGGAACCGCTTATTTGAACTTCAAGATCTCCCTTTTCAACTGTTGCGGTCACCGACTTTGCGATGACAGGCTCAGCACTGTCCTTCATGAAAAACCAAGCGCATCCCCCAATCGCCAGCACTAAAACCGTACATATCATTATCCACTTTTTCATCACTTTTCTCCTTTCAGATTTCCTTCATTGAAACCAGTATCGTGAAAGAAGCTTAACTTTTCCTTAATGGCCATGCGTTTGATTTCCATGATCTTCCGTACGCATGGCACACGTCCTTGCTTGTACGAACAAATTAAAACGGTGTCGAACGAAAAAAGATTTAATTTTAGCATTTAAATTTACAATATATTCTGAAAATTATATACTGATACTGTTATCGGAAATTAGTAATGAAATCTAAATCAATGATGATGAAGGGGGAACCAACTTGGCATCAAACGATTCAATCGCTAAGGAAACCGAGGCAAGCGCTTCCACGGACTACACCAAGATCGTCCAATCACAATCTTTTCAAGAACTGTTAAGGAAAAAACGCAATTTCATCGTCCCGCTATCCATCTTTTTCATGGTCTTTTATTTCACCCTACCTATACTAACTTCCTATTCTAAAGTTCTTAACTCCTATGCTTTCGGGGCAATCAGCTGGGCCTGGATTTTTGCCTTCGCTCAATTTATCATGACCTGGACATTATGCATCCTCTATTCGAAAAAAGCTGCGACATTTGACCAATTAGTGAAAAAAATCGTTAAAGAAGCGAAAGGATAAAAGGTGAATTCACAATGAATATACTTGCTTTTATATTATTTCTAATCATTGTCGGGCTAACATTGGTCATTACCTATTTTGCTTCACGGCGCACCAAAACGACCGCAGACTTTTATACGGCGGACAGCAGCCTTACCGGCTGGCAGAATGGCTGGGCCATTGCGGGGGATTATATGTCCGCTGCCTCGTTTTTGGGGATAGCCGGCATGGTCGCACTCTCTGGATTTGATGGTTTTTTCTATAGCATAGGTTTTCTGGTTGCATATCTGGTCGTTCTTTATATCGTAGCCGAACCGCTCCGTAACCTTGGCAAGTATACATTGGCGGACATGATTGCTGCCCGTTTCAATGAAAAGAAAGTACGCGGGGTCGCTGCCCTTAACACCATTTCCATTTCAACCTTTTATATGATCGCCCAATTAGTCGGTGCAGGTGCCCTTATAAAACTCTTACTTGGAATTGATTATCTTTACTCCGTCATCATTGTAGGCATTTTAATGACCGTATACGTCGTATTTGGCGGTATGACGGCCACCAGTTGGGTCCAAATCGTCAAAGCCGTTTTATTGATGGCAGGTACATTCATCATCTCCATCATCGTATTGGCGAAATTCGACTTTAGCGTGATCGAGATGTTCAAGCAGATGAAAACAGCCACTCCTTTGGGCGGGGATTTCCTCAACCCCGGTAACAAATTCAAGGATCCCTTGGATACCTTATCCCTTAATTTAGCGCTTGTACTCGGTACAGCAGGACTTCCTCACATTCTCATCCGTTTCTTTACGGTGAAAGACGCCATCACAGCCCGAAAGTCCGTAGTATATGCTACTTGGATCATTGGCATCTTTTATATAATGACCATTTTCCTGGGATTTGGAGCGGCAGCTTTTGTTGGCTACGACAAAATCATTGGCGCGAATGCGGCTGGGAATATGGCTGCCCCGCTGCTTGCCGAAGCCATTGGGGGTGACTTCCTGTTCGCATTTGTCTCTGCAGTTGCTTTCGCTACCATTTTAGCGGTTGTAGCAGGCCTCGTTCTATCGGCAGCATCTGCTTTTGCCCATGACTTCTATGGCCACATCATCCGGAAGGGCCAAGCCACTGACAAGGAACAAGTCGTTGCTGCTCGTTGGGCATCGATCGGGGTGTCCGTCCTCTCCATCATCCTTGCCTTATTTGCCCAAAACATGAATGTCGCCTTCCTTGTTTCACTTGCCTTTGCTGTCGCTGCCAGTGCCAATCTGCCCATCATTGTCTTCACGGTATTCTGGAAACGTTTTAACACAGCTGGGGCTGTCACGGGCATGTTAGTTGGACTGGTCAGTTCTTTATTGCTTGTGTTCCTGAGTCCCAATGTCTGGTCACCGGTGGAGGGAGCAGCAATATTCGTCGGGGAGCCATTATTCCCGCTTGCCAATCCAGGCATCATCTCCATCCCGATTGGTTTTATCGCAGCCATCGCCGGAACACTTCTGTCAAGCAAGAAAGCTGATGCAAAAAAATTCGACGAAATTTTGGTTACAGCCAACACTGGGATGAAAGATCCTATATAAGCTAGCTTACTTATTATTTTAAAATACTAAAAAGAGAAAGGAGATCAGGGTTCGGCCTGATCTCCTTTCTCTTTATTTAGAAACATATATCAAGAAGATTCCTGCTAACTTCTCAATCTTAACTTCCTTCTATTGTACTTAGTTACTAACTGGTTCATAACTTCTGCAAAGATCAGCCCCATCGCAATGGCACCAGCCAGCATGAAGACCTTGGCGGCCAACTGAACGGCAACATAAAAATCATTTCCGACAAAATGCTTCATCGCATCATAAGACAAACCTCCAGGCACGAGCGGGATGATTCCTGATATATTGAAAATTGTGATCGGCGTTTTATACCTTTTAGCAAAATACTGACTGATAACCGCAACGATAAATGCAGCCGCTAATGTTGCCATGATGCTGTTTATCTCATTTTCAACCAGAAAAAAGTATAAGATCCATCCTAACATCCCCACGAAACCACATTGTAACAATGAATTTTTTGGTACATTGAAGATGACTCCAAAGGCGGCTGAGGCAATGAAACTTGTAATAAGCTGTGCAATCATCATTCTACCTCCCCTTAAATCATAAGAAAACAAACGCAGCCGATATTCCTGCCCCAATGGCTAAAGCAGTCAAACCTGCATCAACACCCTTGGATAGGCCCGAAACCAAATGTCCTGCAATTAAATCCCTTGCTGCATTCGTAATTAACAGCCCTGGCACAAGCGGCATCACCGCTCCAATGATTATCTTGTCCAAATGACTTCCGACTCCAATCTGGACAAAGAACATAGCTGCTAGACCTACGACTAATGAGGCGATGAATTCAGCAAAAAAACGAACTTCCAGTAACCGGTGCAAATAAAACAGGCATGAGAAACCCATTCCTCCAGCTATACAGGACCAGATGAAATCATTCCACTGGCCTTGGAACATGATTAAAAAGCAGCCGCTCGATATAAACGCAGCAAAGACCTGTACCCACATGGGATACCCCATCCCTGCCTTTTCGATTTGTTTTAACTGTAAATAAGCTTCCTCCGGTGTCATTTCCTTGCTGGAAATGCTTCGGGATATACTGTTGACCAGCGTCACCTTATGTAAATCTGTAGATCGTTGGGAAACTCGAATTAATTTTGAAGCCGGGTGCATGCCATCCAGCGAAAAAATAATTCCTGTAGGGGTCGAAAAACTATGTGAGTCACCGCATCCAAACGCTGCAGCGATTCTTACCATCGTATCTTCCACCCGTGAAGTTTCCGCTCCGTTCTGAAGCATGATTTTTCCCGCAAGTAAACATACATCTATAATTTCATTGTATAGTAAACGTTCATCCATTTTATCCTCTCCATCACTTCCTGCATGAGTTTCCCTCTATAACAGATAACGATCATACCAAGTTAAATCCACCTCATAATAGCCCAATTCCCGTGAAAAGGATATAAAAATATTACCTATTTAATTTATCAATTCCATTAACCGCCACTTCAGACTTCCTTAGTACCAGTATTCCCCTTATTTCTTGCCGAAACCGTTTAGTTAACAGAAAGATTCATTTATAACCATAAATAAAAGGAGTGCGGGCACGAACCCTGCATCCCCTTTTTCCCGTCCAGTATGACTATACGCCCTTTTGAATGAAGCAATCCACGGTTTCATTAAACAAATCGCTTTCTTCCATAAATGGACAATGGCAACTATCTTCAAAGATTACTAGTTTGGAATTCGGAATATTTTCATGCAAATGTTCCCCTGCTGCAACAGGAATTACTTTTTCATGCCTTCCAAAACAGAGAAGTGTCGGAATATTGATTTTTGGCAAGAATTCACGATAGTCTACAATCGATTGGTCAAATAGAATGCTACTGGCAATGGATTCCGGCATTTTGGTCACTTCCCTAAGCATCCAGCTTGCATCCCCTACAGATAATTCATTGTTGAACATGGAAGCAAGGAAGCTTTGTAAAAATGGGGCACGATTCGTTTGAATTTCAGTCATGAAGGCAATCAACGTGTCCATATCAAATGCACCGATATTAAAATCGTGCCACTTAAAATCAGAGGCCAATTCATCCACAATCACGGTTGAATGAATATTTCCCTCACCGAATTGCTTAAGATAATCCCAGACGACAAATGCCCCCATGGACCAGCCTACAAGTATGACATCCTTTAACCCCAGTTTACCTATGAATGCATGAAGATCTTTTGCATAAACGGAGACCGTATTTCCGTAATGTACATGGTTTGACTGACCATGGCTTCTTAAATCAAGTAAGATTGTTCTATATTTCTCTGAAAAGTACGGAAGCTGCCTTTTAAAGAACCGGCTGCTCATCCACACACCATGGATAAAAATAACCGGTCTTCCCTGGCCCTTTTCTTCATAAAACAACCGAACGCCCTCTTCCACCTCAATAAATGCCATTCCATCCCTCCTCCACGATATTTTCAAATCCATTCCCTATTATTTATTGCGTTTCATCTTTTAACATTCCTTCCTATAAAAATATATTGTCAAACCTGATTTTAGAGTTGATAATGAAGTATATTTTATTGATATCTTCATCCTGAAAGGACGGAAATTTAATGAAGAGCTTTATCAAAAACTATCGATCCTCTTTAATATTACTGACTGCCATTATTATCGGTGGGATAGCTGGCGTGGTTTTCGGGGAAAAAACCTCGGTCTTACAGCCGCTAGGGGACTTATTCTTAAATCTGATGTTCACGATCATCGTGCCATTGGTATTTTTCAGCATTGCTTCAGCGATTGCCAATATGAGCGGAATGAAGCGTCTCGGAAAAATCATGGGAAGCATCGTTCTCGTTTTCCTGACAACAGCCGCTTTAGCTGCCGTCATTGGATTTATTGGGACAACCATCGTAAATCCGTTGGAAGGCACGGATACGACAGCCATTAAGGAACTGATGGAAAACAGTTCCCCTGAAGAGACCATCGAAGAAGTTTCTTTCTTCAGTCAGCTGGTCAACACTGTAACCGTTTCCGATTTCCCGGAACTGTTCTCTAGAAGCAATATGCTTCAGCTTATCGTTTTCTCGGTATTAATCGGACTTTCCACTGCACTGGTCGGGGAGAAAGCAAGACCGATTACCGAGTTTTTGACAGCGGGTACAGCTGTCATGATGAAGGTCGTCAAAATCGTCATGTACTATGCTCCAATTGGACTTGGTGCTTATTTTGCGGCGATAATCGGGCAGCTTGGGCCGCAGATTTTAGAAGGCTACGCTCGCACTTTCATTCTTTATCTAGTCTTGGCCTTGATTTATTATTTCGGCTTCTTCACTTTGTATGCCTTTATCGCAGGCGGGAAAGATGGAGTTAAACTATTTTGGAAAAACGCCCTGACACCATCCATTACAGCCATTGCAACTTGTTCTAGTGCCGCATCCATTCCAGTCAATCTGGAATCAGTCAAGAAAATGGGCGTGCCTAAGGATATAGCGGAGACTGTCATCCCACTCGGAGCCAACACTCATAAAGATGGTTCGGTATTCGGCGGGGTATTGAAAATCGTTTTCCTTTTCAGCTTATTTGGAAAAGATATGACAAGCATATCAAGCATTTTAAGTATACTGGCTGTTGCCTTTTTGGTTGGAGCCGTTATGGGTGCCATTCCTGGGGGCGGCATGATTGGGGAAATGCTGATTCTGAGTGTATTCGGCTTCCCTGTTGAAGTCCTGCCGATCATTGCCGTTATATCCACGATCATCGATGCTCCTGCCACACTGCTTAACTCAACAGGAAACACCGTTTGTGCCATGCTTGTCACAAGGCTAGTTGAGGGAAAAAAATGGTTAAAACAAGCATTCATTAAAGAAGCTGTATGATTCTTATAACTGACTGGCTCCTGGTTAAAACAGGAGCCAGTTTTTTCATTTTTTCGACTTTCTTTCAAACAGTACTTTAATTGACAAGGGGTTCCTATCCCTTACATAGAATTAAAGACTGAAGGAGGGATTTGAATGTTAATGAAATGTTTACCTGCCGCAATCCTTATCACGGGACTATTATATATTTTTTTTATACCGGAAGAGCCTTTAATCATTAAAATCATGTTCAAGGTCATTCCCATGTTATTAATTTTGCTCTACGCCTTCACAAATGTGGGAAGACGGGATCGATACCAATCCTTCATACTTCTTGGTCTATTCTTTTGCATGCTTGGAGATGCTTTGTTAATCTGGTTCGTCATCGGGCTTTGTGCCTTCTTGATCGGCCACCTTTTCTATATTTCAGCATTCTTTAGACTGTGGAACTTTTCATGGCTCCGATTTGCTGTGATTCTTCCGATTAGCATTTACTCCACTTGGATTGGACGTGAAATTGTACATTCGTTAATCGAAAAAGGTGAACATGACCTCATCATCCCTGTAATCTGTTATGTAACGGTCATCTCTCTCATGGGCTGGGCGGCATTCATGACCGGCAATGCGGCCGTCATCATCGGCGGGGTCCTGTTCGTGATTTCCGACTCCATTTTATCTTGGAACAAATTCATCGATGATGTTGCCTATTCTGGACCACTGATCATGCTTACCTACTATGCAGCCCAGTTTTGCATCGCTAACAGCATTCGCATGAAACCTTCTTTCCAGTTATCGAAAGATTTGCAAAGTGAACGGCCAAACCTTTGAACCCCGAATACCCGTTCGTTTCACATGAAACAATTTTTCATTAAAAAAGGCATCCACAGCTCTAATGGAACTGTGGACACCCTTTTTCAACCTTTAATTTTCTTAATGAAGACTACTTTTAAATAATCGCCTTCCTTATATTCCCTGCTTGTTTTAAAATCAGCCGGTAATGAGAATTGTTCCATGATCTCATACTTTCCATTCATTTCCTTGAAAGCAACATCAATGAAGCTCTTGAATTTTTTCATGTCGAACGTACTGCAATTAGTTGAGGCGATAATGATCCCATTGTCTTCCGTAATGGAAATGGTATCCTTCAATAGATTCGTATAGTCTTTCCCGGCACTAAAAGTAAACTTCTTCGATTTGGCAAAGCTGGGCGGATCAAGGATGACCATTTCAAATTTCAAAGCTTTCTTCACCGCATATTTAAAATACTTGAAAACATCCATCACCACGATATTGTGAGCTTCAGGATCTATGCCATTCACACTGAACTGCTCGATCGTCTTTGGTAAACTGCGATTCGCCAGGTCGACACTCGTTGTTTTAACTGCACCGCCTAAAGCGGCAAACACGGAGAATGCCCCCGTATAGGAGAACATATTCAACACCGTTTTCCCTTTTGAATATTCATCCCGGATTTTCTTTCTGACATCGCGTTGATCAAGGAAGACACCGACCATTGCCCCATCATTCAGATAAACAGCGAAGTGGACTCCATTTTCCTTTACAAGAAGCGGAAATGCCGGCTGTTCGCCCATGACAAAATCGTCTTCATCCACGTACTGCCCCTTTGTATCAAAGCGTTTCTTCTGATAAATCGATTTAACCTCGACCGTTTCCTGCAATGCCTTAATGATGTAGTCTTTAAAGGAATATATTCCCTTGCTATACCAGCTAATGACATAGTGACCATCATAATGATCAATGATTAAACCACCAATTCCGTCACCTTCCCCATTAAACAAGCGGAAAGCGGTAGTCTCCCCATCTTCAAAAAATGACTTTCGGAATTCGCATGCTGCCTGGATTTTGCCGGTAAAGAAGGCTTGATCAATCTTTTCATCTTCTCTTTGGGTCAATACCCAGCCATAGCCCTTATTCTGTTTACCATAATATCCTTTTGCCAGAAACCGGTTGTTTTCATCCACCAAATGCACCAATGACCCCTCTTCCCTAAGGTCATTAAGGTTGGCTATCGACTCTTTAACAATCAAGGGAAAACCCTTGGCGATTTTACTCACGAACTTAGCTTTCACTTTTATATCTATTTCTTTTCCCATATTTATCATCCTATCTATGCATATGCTTTCCTCCCCATTTTACCCTAATCCCTTTATAAATAAAAACCAGCCCGGTTCCTTAACCAGGCTGGTTTCTAGAAAACTTTGATTATGAAACTTCCAAATGAAGATCTCCTGGCTTAACTTTACCCATCATCTTCAATACCCGATGCAATGCAAGTGTGATTAAAGCTGGCAATACCATACCCACTGCCACATAAACCAGGAACGTGTACAACCCCTGACCAGTTATTATGGCAATCGGGGCAATCATTGAACTTAACCCCATGCCTCCAAGCTCATACGGCACTTGAAAATCGAATGCCAAGGTAGCGATAGGCGCACAGATGATTGCAGCTACAAAAGGCGGAACGGCATATAATGGTTTCTTGATTAAGTTAGGAAATTGAACTTTTGGCGTAACGATCATCTGTGCCAGGAACCCGCCCATATCATTATCTTTATAAGACATGACAGTGAACCCTACAAACTGAACGGTACATCCGATTAGAGCTGCAGCACTGGAAACGGGATCTAATTGCAGAGCGATCGCCAGTGCAGCGGAAGACGCCGGTGTCATCAATAAAATGCTCCATACCAAGGCAATGACCATTGAACCGATTAAGGGAGAACCTTCGACCGCAGCGGTGGTTTGGCTGCTTATCCATGTTAGGAGCGGAGTGGTGACAAGAGCCAGGCCATATCCCGAAACTCCACCGACAAGAACTGCTCCCATTGGGATGGCCATGATGTCCAACTTCGTTTTGCCGATTAGGCGCTTACCTATATATGTTGCAATTACTGCTGCCAAGACAGCACTTAGCGGCTGACCCGTAACAATCGTGAAAGCACCCTCAGCAGTTCTGTGAATGGCAGCACCCCCAACAGTACTTGAAGCCATGGCGCTAAAGATAATTAATGAATTTCCACCTAGCTGATATGCGATGCCTGCTCCTAAAGCCGGTGCCAGCAAGACCTTTGCGGCCCCGCCTATTGCCAGGAAGACCTCCCAATCTAAATATCCCCCTATGGATTCAAACAATAACCCGATCCCTAATGTAACCAAAACAGCGTTGGCTATCCCTGTCGATGCCTTGTACATTCGATCGCTGAAGTATTCTTTCCTGCTCACTATATCTCCACTCCTTATTAATTATCAAAATATTCAATTTTGTAAAATGCAAAAAAAATAAAGGTCTTCATTTTAAAAGCCTATTAAGTATATCGCACCGCTTCCTATAACGTCTGCTCGTATAATAACATGAATTTTCTGATAATGTAAGAAGTATTTTATTCTAATAAAATAAAAGCGTTTTCAAAAATAAAGGTTTAACCCATTATTATACAAGAAAATACTAATATTATATTATCCCAAAATAGATTTTCCTTTTTTAGGATGTGCTACATGGAAGATATTTCGAGACATTTGCGACAAAAAAAAAGAACCCGATTCAAGGATTCTCTCACTAGCTGGATATCTCGCTCTAATAGAGACCCACCTTATTCTTATTGAAAACCTTCCAATGTTGCAAAAGTGTCCTTCAAAAATTGGTAAAACAATTTCTCCGTTGGCATAAGTTCCCTATCAGTTGGAACGATGACCCCTACAGCCCTGGTTACCGACGGTTCCTCCAGCGGCAATTTAACCGTAAAACGTGGCAAGCTATCAATCAAGGAAATCTCAGGTATCAAGGTTATACCCAACCCTGCCCCCACCAGGCCTTTTATAGCATCAGTATCTTTTCCTTCAAATGCCACTTCCGGTTCAAAGCCATGAAGTTTGCAAGCTTTCATGACAAGATCCCTTAAAACATAGCCCTTTGGAGATAGGATGAACGGATTTCCTTTAAGCTCATTCAAGCATAGTGATTTCTTCAAGGCCAAAGGATGACTTTCTGGTAAAAGGGCAACTAAGTTCTCAATAAATAGCGTTTCACCTTTGATTTTCTTTTCATTCGTCGGCAGAGGACCGATCAAGGCCATGTTAATATTACCTTTTATTACCGAATCTATCAGGTATCGATATGAGCCTTGTTTCAAAGTGAACTTTGCCTGCGGATAACTTTCCCTGAATTCGGAAATGACCCTTGGCAATACATAAGAAGCCAAACTGCTGGGAAAGCCAATGCGGATTGTCCCTTTTTCTGGATCCAGACTTTCAGCCATCTCACGCTTGGCACGATCGATTATATCCATAGCTTGTTCCATATTCATTAAAAATGTATGTCCTATAGGCGTCAATCTGATCTTTCGGCCTTCCCGGATAAATAGGGGCACACCTAATTCTTCTTCTAAATTGTAGATTTGACGACTGACTGCCGACTGGGCAACATGCAAGTTCACCGCTGCTTCCGTCATATGTTCACGCTTTGCCACTTCAATGAAATATTCGATTTGCCTTAATTCCACTCTAAGCTCCCTCTTCCATATCAAAACAGCATGTTACTTATCTAATATTCAGATTGTTTGTTTTATTTTTAAATTATATCATGAAAGTATCGTATAAAGACTGATATCTTATTCAATTGTATTTTAAGAATAAATTACCTTAAGGGAGAGAGAACAATGACCACTTCACAAGAAGTCGAGCATACGGAATTACAAGTTGCCAAAGAGTTCGTAAGTCAAGTATATGCACAGGTGAAGGAGCGCAATCCCCACGAAAGTGAGTTCCATCAAGCCGTAAAAGAGATATTCCTTTCATTGGTCCCCGTTTTTGCAAAACATCCTGAATATATGAAAAGCGGAATATTGGAGAGGCTGGTTGAACCCGAAAGAATGATCACCTTCCGTGTTTCATGGGTTGATGACCTGGGAAATGTTCAAGTCAACCGTGGTTTTCGTGTACAATTCAACAGTGCAATCGGGCCATTCAAAGGCGGTCTTCGATTCCATCCCACTGTCAATTCCAGCATCATTAAGTTTCTTGGTTTCGAGCAAATCTTTAAAAACTCTCTTACTGGCCAGCCGATCGGTGGGGGAAAAGGCGGATCGGACTTCGATCCTAAAGGAAAATCGGACGCGGAAATCATGCGTTTTTGCCAAAGTTTCATGACAGAACTAGCTCGCTATATCGGACCTGATACAGATGTACCGGCTGGAGATATCGGAGTCGGTGCAAGGGAGATCGGTTACCTGTTCGGTCAGTATAAAAAGATGCAAGGCAGCTACCATGCTGGTGTCTTAACCGGTAAAGGCATAAGTTACGGCGGAAGTTTGGCCCGTACAGAAGCGACTGGTTATGGAACGGTTTACTTCGTCGAAGAAATGCTAAAAGACAAAGGGTTACAATTCCATGGCAGCACTGTCGTTATCTCCGGATCTGGCAATGTATCCATTTATGCCATTGAAAAAGCTACACAGCTAGGCGCAAAAGTTGTTGCATGCAGCGACTCCAATGGCTATATATATGATGAAAATGGTCTGAACCTTGACACAGTTCGACGTCTAAAAGAAGTGGAACGAAAACGTTTGAGCGAGTATGTCGATGCGCACCCGGAAGCCGTATACCATGAAGGAAGCTATGGCATTTGGTCTGTACCATGTGACATCGCACTGCCTTGTGCCACACAAAATGAAATCGATGAAGAAGCAGCAAAATTACTGGTCAAAAACAATGTGAAGGCAGTTGGTGAGGGTGCTAATATGCCCTCAACCCTCGAGGCCATTGATGTATTCCTTAATAACGGCATCCTTTTTGGACCAGCAAAAGCGGCCAATGCAGGCGGCGTTGCCGTGTCTGCACTTGAAATGGCCCAAAACAGTGCCAGAATGCCTTGGACTTTTGAAGATGTCGATGCCAAGCTGCACGAGATCATGAAAAACATCTATAAAAATAGTGTAGAGGCCGCAGAGGCATATGGTGTGCCTGGCAACTTAGTTGTCGGGGCCAATATTGCCGGATTCCTTAAAGTGGCGGATGCGATGCTGACTCAAGGTATACTCTAGCAATCAGTTGATTTAGGAGGCGGTTCCGACAAGGACCGCCTTACTTTTGTAAAAGAGCGTTTTCACTTTCTTATCCCACTCATTCATTTTAATTCAAGCTGGGTATCCACAATTAGATAACATCAATTGGATTAAAAACATTTCTTTCTTACGACAAAAAAGAGTGCCGGAAAAGTTCCGGCACTCTTTTTGTTGAAAGACAATCATTCTTTTGTGACCAATTTCAATGGAACGGATATTGTGTCATCCACTTTGTCACCTTTTAGGATTTTTTCAGCCGCATTAACCGCTTCTTCACCGATAAGTGCCGGTTGTTGGGCGATTGTAGCTTTTAGTTCACCGTTTTCAACTGCTTTCAATGCATCATCATTTCCGTCAAAACCAACCACGATGATGTCTTTTCCTGCTGCCTTGATTGCTTCAATGGCTCCTAGTGCCATTTCATCATTATGGGCGAATACCGCTTGGATGTCTTTATTGCCTTGCAGGATATTTTCCATGACATTAAGCCCTTTTGTCCGGTCGAATTCCGCCGTTTGGCTTGTCAGGACATCTAACTGCTTGTCCGCAATATTGTGGAAACCTTTCCCGCGTTCACGAGTTGCGGATGCTCCGGATACCCCTTCAAGCTCCACTACTTTCGCTTTATCGCCAAGCTCCTTAACTAGATATTCTGCAGCCATTTCCCCGCCAGCCACATTGTCGGAAGCGATGAATGTTTCAATGTCACCTTCGTCTGAAGAGCGGTCAATCGTGATAACTGGAATGCCTGCTTCATTTGCTGATTGAACGGCTGAAGATATTGCCGCAGAGTCAGTAGGATTCACAAGAAGGACATCAACCTTTTGAAGAATTAAATCTTCAATTCCGCTAATTTGTTTTGCCGTATCATCTTGGGCGTCAACAACTGTGACTTTCATGCCTTTTTCTTTTGCTTCTTTTTCAATGCCATCTTTTAAGGAAACGAAGAATGGGTTGTTTAAAGTAGAGATGCTGACTCCGACTTTCACGTCTTTCATGGAGCCTTTCTTTTCTTTTTTATCATCCGATAAACCAGAGTCCATTGAACAGGCAGCCAAGACCATTAAAGAAAGAACCATGATAATTGATACTATTTTTTTCATTGATTACACCTCTTCTTATGATTTTTTACGGTCAAGTAAGACCGCGATTAATATAACTGCACCCTTTACCACTTGCTGGTAGAAAGAGGATACACCAAGTAAATTCATGCCGTTATTCAAGGTACCGATGATCAGGACACCCACCAGCGTACCGAACAACCGCCCTTTACCGCCTGAAAGGCTCGTTCCGCCTAGCACCACGGCTGCAATGGCATCCATTTCATAGGATTGGCCTGCAGTCGGCTGTGCCGAATTCAGACGGGATGTTAAAATGGCACCAGCGATTGCCGCCATCGTACCGGCCAGACCATATATGGCCACCTTGACTCGGTCAACTTTAATCCCTGAAATACGGGAAGCCTTTTCATTTCCCCCAATGGCATATGTTTTACGGCCAAAGGATGTTTTATGAAGCAGGAACCATAGGATCAAGAAAGCGATGACCATCACCACTGCCGGTACTGGAAGTCCCAGGAAGTAACCTCTCCCAAGCATCTGGAACATTTCAGAATCGCCGATTCCAGTAATCGGCTTTCCATCTGTATACACAAGCGTTAATCCCCGGAAAATCGTCATGGTTGCCAGTGTCACGATGAAAGGGGCCATTTTTCCCTTTGAAACGAGGATCCCATTGATTACACCCATTATTGCACCTAGTAGAATCCCTACTAGTATAGCTAAAATCGGATCTAATCCCGAGACCATCATACCAGCCATAAGTGCGCTGGATAGAGCTAAAATGGAACCGACGGACAAGTCGATGCCACCTGTCAATATGATAAAAGTCATTCCAAATGCAATAAGTGCATTGATGGAGGTTTGACGCAATAAATTCAAAATATTATTCGGTTCCATGAATGATGGATTTAAAACGGTTATTACGATAAATAAAAGTACCAGGGCGAGTAACGGACCAAATTTCTGCCAGATCCCGCTTTTCCCTGTAGCCTCAAGTTTCATCCTAGTTCCCTCCTGTCGCCAGAGCCATAATTTTTTCTTGTGTCGCTTCCTGCTTTAACAATTCCCCAGCAATTTCACCTTCGTGAACCACAAGGATTCTATCACTCATTCCAATGATTTCGGGAAGTTCTGACGAAACCATGATGATGGCTATGCCCCGCTCCGTCAATTCATTCATCAATTCATAAATTTCACGTTTCGCACCAACATCTATGCCCCGGGTCGGTTCATCCATGATTAAAACTTTAGGGGAAGTGCCGATCCACTTGGCTATTACCACCTTCTGTTGATTTCCTCCGGATAGATTGCCGATGACCGTTTCGGCAGA
This sequence comes from Brevibacillus sp. JNUCC-41, assembly GCF_014844095.1. Classification (NCBI taxonomy): domain Bacteria; kingdom Bacillati; phylum Bacillota; class Bacilli; order Caryophanales; family Bacillaceae; genus Peribacillus; species Peribacillus sp. JNUCC41. Next base: position 1,757,242 of record NZ_CP062163.1, read on the forward strand.
AGATGTCTTCACATGAAGTCGCTTAATCATCATTTCGGCAAAGTTCATCTCATCTTCCGTTTTTACGATTCCGCCAGGAGCAAAACTCTTGAGATTCGGCAAGCCGATATTTTCCCTTACAGAAAAGTCCAGGATCAACCCCTCTTCTTTACGATTTTCCGTAATGAAAGCCAGGCCGTGCCGAACTGCATCAGTTGGTTTTCGTATGGAAACTTTTTTGCCTTCAATGGTAATTTCACCACTGTCTATTTGATCGACACCAAATAGGGCGCGCATTATTTCTGTTCTGCCTGCTCCCATTAATCCGGCTACACCGACAATCTCACCTTGCCGAACCGAGAAATGGATATCTTCAAAAAGCCCCTTTTTAGTTAAACCTTTTACATCAAGGACTATGTCTCCAGCATTCGCTTCACGATGAGGAAACCGATCCTCCAGCTCCCGCCCGACCATTTTCTGAACGACTTCATCGAAATTCGTATCTGCAATTCTTTTCGTATCGACTGTTTTACCGTCACGCATTACGGTGATCCTGTCACAAATGGCGAATATTTCTTCCATTCGGTGAGAAATATAAACAAGCGATACTCCCTTTTTGGTAAGTCCCTTCATCACTTCAAAGAGCTTCTCTATTTCTCTATCAGTTAAAGCGGCTGTGGGCTCGTCCATGATGATGACTTCTGCATCCGTCATGAGCGCCTTGGCAATTTCAATCATTTGCTGTTCCCCGACAGAACAAAGTCCGGCTTCCTTATCAAAAGGAAGGGAAATATTAAGTGTTTTAAAAATCTCGTTTGCACGCGCTTTCATTTGCTTCGTCTTCAGGACACCGAAGGCATTCACCATTTCCCTGCCGATAAAGAGATTCTCAAGCACAGTCATTTCCGGCCAAATATTCAATTCCTGACGGATAAAGGCCATTCCCGCCTCTTCCGCTTCCTTTGAATCCTTGAATGAGGTTTCTTTACCGTTAATCTCAATCGTTCCTTGATCTTGTTTGTGCAGCCCGGTCAAAATGTTCATCAAGGTTGATTTCCCCGCTCCATTTTCCCCCATTAGTGCATGTACTTCCCCAGCCTCTAAAGAAAAATGAACACCTTCCAATACCTTGTTTTGACCAAATGCTTTATAAATATTGTGCATTTCGATTTGCATGCTCATCATCTCATTTCTTTAAAAGAATACTCCAGACTGCAATATGCAATTTGAATATGGCGTCGTCTCCCCGGTCCGGATTATTGCTTTCGCGTTACTTGTCAGCCTTTTAAAATCCTCATGGGAAACATATTCAATCGCTGCTCCGAATTGCTGCTCCATGTATTGATGCTGTTCCGGGTTTTTAACCTTCACTTCTGTGGCAGCGATAACTTTTTCAACAACCATATCTTCGTGAACCGCCCGGACGACATCTTGAAATGATGGTGTTCCAGGCGTCAATGCTAAGTCTATCTTGCAAACTCCCGGAGGTACCGGCAGCCCGGCATCACCTACGACAATATAATCGGTATGACCAAGGTCAACCAGGACCTTGGCTATTGAACTGTTGATGATTCCTTGTCGTTTCATGCTTCAAAGCCCCTCTCGACCTCTAATCTTTGCGGCATGCCACCTTGAGCGCCTAACTTCGTCACGGAAATGGAGGCCGCCCGGTTCGCAAATGACAAACATTCGTCAAAACTTTTTCCTTCTGCAACCGCCACGGCAAAGGCAGCATTGAATGTATCCCCTGCGCCTGTTGTATCCACCGCTTCGACTTCAAAGCTTGGAACAACCTTTTCTTCATGTCCGTCAAAATAACGGACGCCATTTTTTCCTTCGGTAATGAATAATTTATTTGGATACTCAGTCAAGACTTTCGTTCTATCTCTCCCATTGAATAGAATCTCGAATTCATGTTCATTCGGAGTAAGGAATGACGCCTGCTGAATGACAGCCTCGCTTAGCTTGCGGGCGGGAGCTGGGTTCAATAGTAATCTCTTTTGAAGCCTGTTGCACATTTCAGCCAGATATTCCACGGTTTCCTCTGGTATTTCCTGCTGAACCATCACGATATCCGATTCCTCTATCACCTTTTTCGCCTTTTGTACATATTCGGGAGTAATGAAATCATTCGCACCTTTAACAACAATAATGCTGTTATCACCTTCCGAAAGGGTAATGTGTGCTGTCCCGGAAGCGGAACCTGTAACCGGTTCCACATACTCCGTATTTACATGATTTTTTTTCAGGTTTTCTAAGATGATCTCTCCATAGACATCATCCCCTACACATCCAACCATTGACACTTCTGCACCAAGACGTGCCGCTGCAACAGCCTGATTGGCTCCCTTTCCTCCAGGGACCGTGATAAATGACTCTCCTAAAACCGTTTCCCCGGCCATTGGCCTCTTAGTCGATGTCACCACTAAATCCATTGAAGAACTTCCCACTACTGCAATTCTAATCATGTCTTCTCCGCCTTCCTTCTCGTTGTTTGTCTCTCCACAAAAGAAACAGGGAGCTTTTTATGTGTTACTTCCATTTTTTCTTGATCGATCTTTTTAATTAGCATTTCTGCCGCTTGTGCCCCCATCTCATAGGCTGGCTGCCGAATTGTCGATAACGGTGGGTGCAATAACGCCGTGAAGGAGATATCATCATAGCCGATCAATTGTATGTCTTCCGGTATTCGTATTCCCCGTTTTAAAATCTCTTGAAGTGCGGCAGCGGCAACAATATCATTACAAGCAATGATTCCATCCGTTTCCGGATATTTCTCGAACAGCTGCTTCACGCAAGTTTGGCCGCCCTGAAGTGTTAGGGATGAATCCATGACTTGCACGTTCACTTTTGCTTGTTTTAATTCCTCCAGTGCTGCCATGTACCGTTCATATACAGGCTTTATTTCTACTGGCCCCCTAATGAGGACGATATTCGTACTGCCTCTATCCAGCAATACGCGTGCTGCCAGTTTACCGCCTGTTTTTTGATCGGAATAAACAGCTGGTAATTTCTCTCCCGTACGGTCGAGAAGGACTACTGGAATATCCAGATTATCGAAATTTTCATTGGCTTCTTCACTAGTGGAAGCAATCATGCCCACTACATTATTTTGCAGAAAAGTGTCAATATATTCTATTTCTTTATCTCTCTTTTCATCACTATTTCCAAAAATTAACCGATATCCAAATTGCTGCAGATAATCCTCGACACCTCTTGCCATTTCTGGGAAGAAGGGATTCGTAATGTCCGGCAAAATCAAACCAACCAATTTGGATTTACGTTTGTAAAGGGATCTTGCCACTTCATTCGGTTTATAATTTAATTTTTCAACAGCTGCCATGACCACCTTTTTTGTGTCCTCATGTGCATAACCACTGCCATTCATAACTCTGGAAACCGTTGCCACAGAAACCCCAGCTTCCTTTGCCACATCCCGAATAGTTGCCAATATATCACCCTCAATAATTTTGTGTAACCGTTTACACATAGCTTATCACCAAATTATATGAACGGCAAGCCCTATTCCGAAGATAATTTTTAGGTAATTCGAACCAAATAGGATAACATAATCTTATTTATGCGTATATTTTATTAACCATTACCGCTTTATAAACTTTATAACAAAGTTGATTGGAACAGGTGTACGAGACTCCTGCGGGAAAAGCGCGTCTGGGGAGACACCGCGGGCTCCGCCATGGAAATCGAGTGCCTGGAGCGGAAATCAACAGTCAATTTGTAAAAGCCAAAAGAAAACTGGCCCAAAAAGTCTGAGCCAGTTTAACTTTATAGCGTTTTTGCAGGTAACTTTTCATAAAGGGCATTATTCACATGCCCGAATTCAGATGCATGCGGACGGTCTTCACCATCGCTATATCCATATTGAAGCATCCGATTTCTATTCAGGCAGAGTTTCGTTAATTTTGGCGCAAAGAAATTGAAAGTATCGAAACGATCCTGTAACATAGGGAATTTTTTCTGATGCGTAAGGATTGTTTGAGCTACGCCTTCCCAAAAAGCATTCTCATCCAAAAGGGACCTCTTCATCAGGAGTGTTGACAAGTAACGGAAATGACAGATGAATAGTCCCGTGAAAATGAATTGAACCAGCCCCTCGGGAGTCTCACTTCTTAGTACTTTCCTTAAATCATCAGGAAGCTTGCTTAATTCAGGAAGCGGCCGATCACTGACGTTCACATCATCCACAAAATCCTTGATGGCCAAACGGTGAGGCTTGTAATCCTTCAAAACTAAAATGGTATTTTGACCATGCGGCGAGAAGACCAATCCATATTGATAGATAAAATGTAGTAATGGTGATAGGATGACGTCGAATAATTGAGCTGTCCAGGCTTCTGCAGTCAATCCCGATTTTTCAATAAGGCTTTCTACATATGGTTTCCCTTTGCTGTCCACATGTAAAAGGGACGCAAGCGTAATGGGCTTTTCGCCATCTTCCATATAAGTGTATATACTTTCTCTCCAAATTCCACCCAGCATCTCTAAATATTGATAGGGTACATTCTCTAGTTTGGAATAATACGGGTGATCAACATTTAAACTGGCCACTTCACCAGGAAGCACTACTTTGCATTGTTCTTTCAAGAATGAATCATTTTCATAAATGTTCTTTATATACGTTGTGATTTTTGGGGCAATGACCGTGCGTTCAGCTGGCAATCCACGGTAGACCAGCGTATTTAAAATGCTCATCGGCAGTTTGACGTGGTGTTTATCCTTATTCGATACATTAACGAATGTACGGATGGATTGTTGCGGCAGATACTTATCAGGACCATTTCCCAAAGCTACTATCAGCCCTTTGGCCAAGTCATCGGTAAAGTTCTGGATGATTACATTCTTCCACTGCCATTCGTGGACTGGGAGGTAGTAATAGTTTTCTGCGTTCAGCCCTTTTTCCGTCAATATCTTTGCAAATGATTTTTGGGTTTCCCCATCCAGTTCATTCTCCATCAATTGCTTATAGGATAACGTTTCGACTGAATTGAACTCACCCCTCGTTTTATGGACGGCAATCCAAGATAGCTGAACTTCCTTCTGGTTTTCTGGAGCGAACTTCAAATAATCATCATAACCGAAACCGATTCTTCCCTTATTATAAGCAATCCAAGGGTGACCGCTCATTTCTCCTTCAAGTAATGCATAATCCAGTTCGACTAAATCATCTGCATCTTGTTCAGGTTTGGATAGCAATTGGAGATCCGCAAGCAGCGTATGATGGAATTCCTTGATTAAATGTCCTGTAGTTTCTGCAGTCATCCCAATTAATGGCTGGATGTCTAAAATGAATTGAATGGCATCATTGGCCTGTGTAAAGCCTTCCTTTTCACATACCTGGATCGACTCGGCCTGTACTTCATAGCTGTCAAAAAGACGGGGCGATGCCAAAAATTGATAAGATTTCCCCTCATTTATTTTTAACTCATATAGGTTTCCCGTTGCATTTTCGTTCAGAATAGCTGGATGGATCATATCTTCATACATATACTCAGAAATCATCTTGGCCAGCAGGTTTTGGTTTACTATCGACCAATTGTTTTCTGAAACCGCCTGTTCCACCTCATTTATGAACTGCATATAATTCTCCCCTTCCCTTCTCTTAGTAAGCCATGACAGGTGTTTTTACACGGAATGACTGAAATGCACCCTTTGGCTCGGATGGATAAACTTCTTTACCTGCCAATTGATTGATGATAATCGAATTTCGGAATGCTCCCAAGCCTAGATCCGGAGCACCCACCCCATGTGTATGTATCTCGCCATTTTGAATGAAAAGGTGATTCAGTGTAGGGATGTCCGTTCCTACACGATAGTCTTTCGTTATTGCAAGACGCCCTAAATCATCGCGGACTAAATGGTCCTCCATGGTTTCAAGGAATGCTGGGAGGGTTGATTTATAGCCCGTTCCTAAAACGATTGCCTCTGTGTCCACATCAAATTCTCTATCTTCTACCCACTGTCGGCATTTCAAACTCCAGCCATCTTCGGCGGGGGTAACGGCCGCAACTTCCGTCATGGCCCGAAGTTCAATGGAAAGTTCGGCATTTCCAATCGATTTTTCATACATTTTGTCAAAAATTGCTGCAATTGTCGTAGCACTGATCCCTTTATACAATAAATCCTGTTTCGGCAGGATTTCATCCTTCTTTTCCTGTGGCAGCCGATAAAAGAAATCAAGGTAATCCGGAGTGAAGTATTCCAAACCGAGTTTAGAATATTCCATAGGGAAAAACCCCTTGGATCTTGTATACCAGTTTAGCTGGTAGCCATTTTCCTCCTGCTCATTTAGCAGATCCAGAAAGACCTCTGCTGCACTCTGTCCAGACCCGACAACCGTTATGGATTTTTTCTTTAAGATATTTGCTTTATTCCGTAAATAATCGGCCGAATGCAGGATGCTCTCTCCCATATATGGATGAAAGGCCGATGGAACAATCGGGGCGCTGCCAATTCCCATGACTACATGGCGGCTATAATAGACTTCGATCTTTTGTGTTTGTGCATCCCTTACACTGATTTGATAGCAGGGTTCACCTTGATCCCCTATATATTCAACCGCCTCCACCGCTTTTCCAAAACGGCAGCTATCAAGTTGATGGGCAGTCCAGCGGCAATAGTCGTTATATTCTTTTCGTGGAATCAAGAATTTTTCAAGAAAGTAGAAATGATAAAGCCGATCATGCCGCTGTAAATAATTCAGGTAACTATATGGGCTTGTCACATCTGCCATGCTAACTAGATCGGCAAAGAAAGGTACTTGTAAAGTTGTCCCTTCCAACAGCATCCCTTCATGCCAATTAAATTCCCGCTTTTTCTCAAAAAAGACGGCATTCAGCTCCGGGGTTTTCTCCAAAAGGGCCGCAAGTCCAAGGTTAAAGGGGCCTATCCCTATCCCTACCAGGTCATAAATAGATTGTTGCTTCTCCATACTTCCACTTCCTCTCGAAGTTCTCCCGTGTACATGACATAAGTAATGCTGTTTTATCAGGGAGCTCAATTTCTTTAATTGGGGTAAACCCGCACTTTTCAAATAAGTAAATCATCTTTGCATTTCGAATATCCGGTTCAGCCATCACTTTTTTTGTATTCGAAGAAAGCAATTGGTATTTCACCATTGCACGTAAAAATGGTAAAGCCAGTCCTTTTCCTAGATATTCCGGATCACCTATGAGTAAATGTATGCCTTGATCTCCCTCTTCGGATTCATAATAATCTTCGATGATATCGCCTTTTACCCAATACGATTCCCAATAGCTCATGGGAATGGAGTCCAGACAGCCTAAATGGAGTGTTTGATGTGTATCAGCCAATGCTTTTTTTAAATGAACGGCGAATTTTTCTTTTGTGAAATTCAAATTCCAGTAGGGTATCACATGACCTTCATGCATCCATTTATGCAATGTATCCAAATCCCTCTCAAATTCAACTTTGACAAATGAAAGCTGTTGATTGCGGTCCTTCAGCATTTCTTCATAACTATTTTTCATAGACGGCCATAACCCCCTGCGCGAACGGATTATCAATCGTTGTATAAACGGATTGTGTCTCTAATGAACCAACAAGCTCATCCATATCATGGAATCGTGTCAGTAAATTAGCCTTACACGATGATTCACGGGCATGAAGCAACTTTGAAACAACTCGTTTCATCCCTTCATCTTCGCTTTCCCTGCTGCATGTTTCCAGTTGTTCCTGAACGAGCTGTAACAGTTTGTTCTCTGATACTAATCCTTCCGTACCAAAATTATTGATTAAGCCTAATAAGTGATTAAAAAAGAAATAGTATTGCAGTCTTTCTTCAGCGACTTCATCAGAACAAATCGTGAAGCTTTTTTCACTTAGTTCAGGCAAGATCTTCAGCAGCCTGTCCACTTTGGACTCACAATAGTAATACCCTTGATTATCCCGATAGTAAAAAGTGGCTGGATAACCATCTTGAAGTTGAATGATGGAGTTTTGTTGATGGGCTTCCAAAACAATCCCATACTCTTCAAAAAGCCAAAGCATCGGTTTTAATGTCATTGACAGATAGGTTTTGAACCAATCCTTACTTACTTCTTCGGTACTGCGGTTTTCTTCGGCTGATAATTTGCGGATGATCGCTCCAAGCCTTGATGGTGCACCATAGGCATTATCCTGACATAAGCCGGCAAGCAGGCTTGCTTGTTTATCGTTTTCATAAAAAGGGTTTTCCCGGATATCGACATCGAATCCCGATTCTTGCTCGGTTGTTTTGATCGTTAGGTAAGCCGGGTCCTTGATGATACGGAAGGAGGGATGCCGTTCTTTTAGATCGTCGCCCACTTTAGAATCTATTAATTTAGCAATTTCCACACCGCGATCCAATTCTTTTTGCAGATTTGAACGTAAGGAATTAGTGATTTTAACCGGAACGGAAAATTTGTACATATATCTCGATGTGGCATTATATACCGTTCTAAAGGAAGAGGTGGCCGTGAATTTTTTCCCAAGCGGTCCTGCATAAACTAGTGTCCCTTGCTCGATCAGCCTCTTGACCTCTTCTTTTTCGATAAGCACTTTTGCCTGGAGCGGATGTGCCGGGATGATGATGAATTTGCTTTCCTTTTTGCAATACGTGCCTCTGAATTCACTGGAAATCTCCAAGTCACCGGCTAATTCCTGTTTAATGATCTCACTTGCCGATCGGACTTCACTGGAATCCTGGATGACAATCGAAGGTTCTGCCAGGAAGTAGTGCAGCTGAAACTCCCCTTTTAATTCGGGTGAATAGATCCATTCTTCCTTTTCTGAAATGCCCTGCTTGCTTTTCGGCGTCGGGTGGAACAGGTGCCCGAATAAAAGTGACTGCTCTGCTTCGATGTAGGTGAAATCAGGACTTTGAAGTGCATCAATGTCTTCCGTCCTTGCTTCAACATACCGTTGAATATTTTGGCTGCTTAGGATGACACGCAGCATCAATTCATCTTCACTATCGCTCCGGCCCTGCTCATTCAATAATTCTTTAGAAACGATCGAGACCATTGTCACGTAATCTAATTCATGTACTTGCTTGGATGCCGTCTGATAGTAAATCGGGAAGTTGAAAATATGACGCCCTGTTTCCGACCAATATTTAAGCGGAACAAGCAATGCAATATCTTGGGACATGAGCTTACTGACTACTAATGAATCCGGGGTCGCCCCATCCAAATTCGGCCAGTTTTTCGTTTCTTCTAAACTGAAATTTCCGGTTTCCCGGAAATAACAATTCAGAAAGCTTTGCATTGTCGCCCTTTCAGCTATTTGCTTACCATTCATCTTCATTCCTCCATTATCTTGAACATTTCACCTAATACTCGGATTTCGTCTAAAATTCCCTCTATGTGTTCAAGGCTTGTCATTGGATTCAATAGTGTCATTTTTAAATATACCTGTCCGTCAAAACGCGTTTTTGCTAAAAATGCCCGTCCGCTTTTCAGTAATTCTTGCTGAATCTGTTTATTTAATAGATTTACTAACTGATCACTTTCTCCCTCGGGATTATAACGGAATACAACCGCATTCAATTCAGGTTCTTTATTTAATACTGTGAACCCTTCCTGCTTATCGATCTTTGCTGCCACTTCACGTGCAAGATGACAAGTATAGTCGATCATTTCGGCAAAGGTATCCAGTCCAACGACCTTCAATGACATCCAGAGTTTCAGTGCGTCGAACCTTCTCGTCGTTTGAACCGATTTATTGACTAAGTGAACCATGCCCTCGGCTTCATCTTCCTGAGGATTCAAGTAATCGGCGTGATGCTGGATATATTGAAATGAGTTGCTGTCAGAGACAAGAAAAGCACCACAACTGATGGGTTGATAGAATAATTTGTGAAAATCAACCGTAATCGAGTCGGCCCGTTCCATTCCGCTGATTAACTCTTTGTAATCCTTACTTAAAATCATTGCGCCTCCATATGCGGCGTCCACATGCAGCCATATCCCATTCTTCCTTGCCGCTTCGGACAATTCGTGTAATGGATCGATTGAACCGAAATCCGTTGTTCCACAAGTTGCAACGATGGCAAATGGCAGTAAGCCCTGTTCCTCTAAAATCGACATTTGATGATTTAATTCATCTATGGACAGACGGTGATTTGAATCCGTTTTAATCGTGACTACAGCCTGTTCACCAAGCCCCAGCTGTGCCGCTGATTTACGGACCGTAAAGTGTGCAGCCTCGGAACATAAGATCCGCAATTTTTTCGCCTCGACTGGCAAACCTTGCTGCTGAACATCCACACCCCAGAAACGCTTACAATAAGCGTCCCTCGCCAATAGCAGTCCCATATAATTAGATTGGGTTCCACCGCTTGTGAAAATCCCATCCGCTTGTTCAGGTAACCCCACCTGGCTGCACAGCCAATCTATTAAACGCTCTTCAACGAAGGTGGCCGCCGAGCTTTGGTCCCATGAATCCATGGATTGATTCAACGTACCTATAATCATTTCGGCAGCCACGGCAGGTATTAATGTCGGGCAATGCAAATGTCCGATACAAGTGGGGCTGTGTACATTGATGCTGTCGTTAATAACAAACTCTGCCAACTCATCCGCTACTGCTTCCATTGTCTTCCCTTTTAGAGAAGCAAGGGACAGCTCGTTTAATCTTGCCTCGATTTCGTACGGTTTTTTCCCAGAGTATGGTAAATTGTTCCCTTTTAAAAAGTCCGTCAGCTTTTTTTCAATGATTTTTAATGACTGGCTATAGTTATTGAAACCTTCTTCGTTATTCAAGAACAATCGAGAATAAGCAAAATCCGTTTTATTTATCATTTCGATCATTGATCATTCACCCTCTTGCAACAGCTACACGAACAGCTTGTTCAAAAATTGCAGTGGCTTCGCGAAGCTGGGATTCCGTTACGATCAATGGAGGCAAGAACCTCACTACACTTCCATGTCTGCCGCCAACTTCCAGTATCAACCCTCTTTGAAAACACTCCTGTTGAATGGCACTGGCAAGTAGCGAATCAGCAGGATGGCTTCCATTCGCATTTTGCGGTTCTTCAGGATTGATCATTTCCACACCGACCATTAATCCCCGGCCCCTGACATCGCCGATCTGCTTAATATCTTTTTGCAAATCTTTAAGAATATCCTTTAAGATTTCTCCCATTTTAGCGGCATGCTCCACAAGATTCGTCTCTTTCATGTATTTTAAAGTAGCTGTTCCTGCTGCCATTGCCATTTGATTTCCGCGGAACGTACCGATATGTGCACCTGGTGACCATAGGTCAAGCTCTTTGTTATAAATCACCACCGATAATGGAAGACTTCCGCCTATTGCTTTGGATAGTACAAGAACATCCGGAATGATTCCTGCATGTTCAAAGGCAAACATTTTCCCTGTACGGCCGATACCTGATTGAACTTCGTCGATAATTAGGGGAATGCCCTTTTCTTTTGTTATTCTCCTGATTTCCTTAAGCCATGGAATTGGAGCTGGAATGGAGCCTCCCTCGCCTTGTACTGCCTCTAAAATCATTCCTGCAGGCGGCAATAATCCGGACTCAGGATCGTTCAATAGATTTTCGATATACTGGCTGCTGATTTTATGGCTTTCTTCTCCGCCTATTCCAAAGGGACAGCGATATTGATAAGGATACGGCAGGAATTGTACATCTGGGATTAACCCTTGTATTTTTTCCTTTGGCTTTGCATTGCCGCTGATTGACATGGTTGCATGCGTTGCCCCGTGGTAAGCCCCTTGGAAGGATAATATGCTTCTATTGCCTGTCGCTGTTTTTACCAGTTTAAGTGCTGCCTCAATGGCGTCTCCGCCAGTAGGACCACAGAATTGAATTTTTGCATTTTTCCTGAATTCCTCAGGCAGGCATTCAAAAATTTCATCGACGAACTGCTCTTTGATCGGCGTCGTAAAGTCCAAAGTATGCAAAGGGCGCTTGTCCTTAAGAATTTTTTCCATTGCCTCCAGCACTGCCGGATGATTGTGTCCCAGCGCTAATGTTCCAGCCCCCGCAAGAAAATCAATATATCGCTTTCCATCCATGTCTGTTAAGTAAATCCCCTCCGCTTGATCGATTGCCATGGGTAATCTTCTAGGATATGATCGGGCATTTGATTCCCTTGTATTTTGTTGTTCCAGTAATTGATCATTTTTTGTAAGCGTGTTAGTTACCATAGTGTACCTCCATATATTGAATTAATTGAGAATAATTATCATTATCATGGAATTCATTTTACTGATAATGATAATTATTCTCAATGAGTAAATCCACTCATTTTTCTGTCATTAAATCCCAATAAAATTAAGAAAAGGTTAAAACTGGGACCAATTCTCTATTTAACTATTGAATATAAAAAATGTTCTTAAGGTTTTATTAAGAGTCTGTTTATAAAGCTGAACGCAGTCAAAGATCAAGGAAAAGGAGGAACGACAATGAACGGTTTAAAAGGAAGGCGGGAACTCAAACATGCAATCACCAAAGCGGATTGTCATTTATTAAGAAAAAATCTGCAAAACTTCATGGCTAATATGGGAAATATTTAATTCATAGTGTTTATTTCGATAACCTTGATAATAAAACCTTGAGGCAAAAAACAGAGGGATTTTATCACAGGGATAAGTTCAGGGCGTTTCCGCCGAGGAGGCTCACCGCCCGGCGGAAAGCGAGCATCTGGAGGGGAAATCAACCACACCGCTTTACTTGGTAAATAGCAACAATGTATGCGAAAACAACCTTTAAAGAAAACGGTAGGCAAACTGCTTTTCTTCGAATTATCTATAGTCTGAGGTATCCCAAAATATTCAGAATACCTTTTTTATTGAATTGGCGTATGTCCTCTTCCGGGTTACTCCTCCACTTTTTATTAATTTTTAGCTGCTAACCAATATAAAATACCCTTATTTGGTATAAAATAGTAAAATAGAGAGGTAAATGAACCTCAATCAAGAGGGTTATTCACTTGTTTATCAATTGAATTTAGGGGGTAAAGATTTCCATTATTACTTTTTCCGATCGTACAGTTTCACTTTTGTTAAAAACGGGTCGGTGTCAGGGGGGAAACGGATGAAAAGAAATCATACGATGATGCAATTTTTTGAGTGGCATCTTGAAGCAGATGGTTCACATTGGGAGAGATTGAAATTTGCAGCCTCCAAGTTGAAAGATATAGGAATTGACTGCGTTTGGCTTCCGCCAGTTACGAAAGGGCAATCCGTTGGGGATAATGGATATGGAATATACGACGGATACGATTTGGGGGAATTTGACCAAAAAGGTACAGTTCGTACCAAATACGGGACCAAAGATGAATTGCTGCAAGCAATAGCCACCTGTCATAACTACGGGCTTTGCGTTTATATCGATTTAGTCATGAACCATAAAGCAGGAGCCGATGGAACCGAAAAATTTGAAGTGATTGAAGTCAATCCAGAAAACCGTATGGAAGATATCTCAGAACCATTTGAAATGGAAGGCTGGACAAAATTCGATTTTCCAGGCCGTAAAAATAAATACTCTGATTTTAAGTGGAACCATACTCATTTTAATGGTACAGACTATGATGCCGAAAACGACAAAATGGGTGTATATCGAATCACAGGCGAAAACAAGCACTGGAATCAGCATGTCATCGATGAATTCGGAAACTATGATTATTTAATGTTTGCCAACATTGATTACAGCCTGCCGGAAGTTCGTCAGGAAATGATTAGCTGGGGAAAATGGATGGTTGATACGTTAAAGTGTGATGGTTTTCGTTTGGACGCCGTTAAACATATCGATTATGAATTCATCAATGAATTTCTCCAAGAGCTCATCCCTTATACAAAGGAACACTTCTTCATGGTCGGCGAATTTTGGAAGGCGGATGTTAAAGCTTGTCAAACATACTTAGAGCAAACCAAGCATGACCTCAACTTGTTCGATGTTTCCCTGCATTATAAATTTCATGAGGCCTCAAACGCAGGAACTGACTTCGACCTCTCAACCATCTTTGATGATACCCTCGTCCAAACCAATCCGGCACAGGCCGTCACTTTTGTCGACAACCATGACTCCCAGCCTCATGAATCACTGGAATCTTGGGTAAAGGACTGGTTCAAACCATCGGCATATGCACTTACCTTGCTTAGACTTTGCGGTTATCCATGTGTCTTTTACGGAGACTATTATGGAATTGGCGGGCCTTCTCCGGTGCCTGGAAAAAAGGACATTCTAGATCGCCTCTTATATGCTAGATATGAAAAAGCTTATGGAGAACAGACGGACTACTTTGATGACCCAAATACGATAGGCTGGGTCCGGCACGGAGTTGAAGAGCTAGAAGGCTCGGGGTGCGCCGTCATAATCTCGAATGGAGATCACAACAGTGAAAAAAGGATGTTCGTCGGTGAACATCGTGCTGGTGAAATCTGGAGTGATTTAACTTGTCATAGAGATGACCACATCACCATTGAAGAAGATGGTTTCGCGACCTTCCCCGTTCATGGGAAAAGCGTTTCGGTATGGGCCTTGAATAATCCACTTTAAAAAGGAAAGCAAAGAACGGCATGTCATTTCGGATATGCTGTTCTTTGCTGAGGACACCACCGTTAAAGATTTGGAAAATAAGTCTGTATGTCTAACATAGGGAAAGATAATTTTTCCATTCCGTTCAATCATGGTAAGATAAGGGAAAAAGGAGTTGAAGGAAAAGTGAAAAATGAAATCATTGAAAGATTCACTTCTTATGTGAAAGTGGATACCCAATCGAATGAGGAAAATCCATCATGCCCCTCTACACCCGGACAGTTGACCTTGGCAAATGCATTGGTCAAGGAACTTCAATCCATTGGGATGAAGGAAGTGACAATTGACCAGAACGGATATGTCATGGCAACATTGCCAGCCAATTCAAATAAGGATGTCCCGACAATCGGTTTCTTGGCCCATGTCGATACAGCAACGGATTTCACTGGAAAAGATGTAAAACCGCAAGTCGTTGACAACTATGATGGCAACGATCTTACTTTACATGAAAAATTGGATGTCATTCTTTCACCTGATGATTTTCCTTCGCTTAAGAACTATATAGGGCATACCTTGATTACAACGGATGGGACAACCCTGTTGGGTGCCGATAATAAGGCTGGAATTGCTGAAATCATGACTGCCATGGATTATTTGATCCAGCATCCGGAAATCAAGCATGGAAAAATCCGGGTTGCTTTTACTCCCGATGAGGAAATCGGCAGGGGGCCCCATAAGTTTGACGTAGATGCTTTTGATGCCCAATTTGCCTACACCGTGGATGGTGGACCACTTGGAGAACTTGAATATGAGAGCTTCAATGCAGCGTCAGCCAAAATCCTGATCAAAGGGACGAATATACACCCTGGTACGGCTAAAGGAAAAATGGTCAACTCCGCTAAAATCGCCATGGAATTCCATAATGAACTCCCAGTGGCAGAAGCACCGGAATATACGGAAGGTTACGAAGGATTTTATCATCTGATTTCTTTTCACGGTGATGTGGAAGAGACCAAGCTTTCTTATATCATCAGGGATTTCGACCGCCAAAAATTCATTGAACGCAAGGAATATATAACAAAAGTAATCGAAGATTTAAAAGAAAAATATGGGCAAAACCGTATTCAGCTTGAATTACACGACCAATACTTCAACATGAAGGAGAAAATCGAGCCCGTGAAGGAAATCGTGGATATTGCCCACGAAGCAATGGAGAAACTCGATATAAAACCGAAAATTTCGCCAATACGCGGTGGTACGGACGGTTCTCAATTATCGTATATGGGCCTGCCAACCCCCAACATCTTCACGGGCGGGGAGAACTTTCATGGTAAATATGAATTTATTTCGGTCGATAATATGATCCTGGCCACCAAGGTGATCGTCGGCATTGCATCGCTTTTTGAAGAAAAAGCAAAGTAGCTTGATAGAAATGCCTTTATTGAAAAACCCCCGACTCCAATTCTGGGGGTTTTTCATCCAATATTAAGCGCGATTCCAGTGACGGTGCTTGGCAATTGCCTCGATAAAGGCAGTACCACTATTCTTATCCGTAACGGCTACAATGCCTGAAGCTGGATCATTGGAAACGATGCCTGCCTTCGATAAGATCTCGGCACCTTCTTTTCCTGCACCAATCGCTTTGAAATGATTATAGGCTTCATCAACAAAGTAAATTGGTTCCTTGGATGCCTTTAAAGCATCGACACTCTCCTGGCCTCCTGCCACATATACAGCATCGAAAAGTACCGAATCGGCTGTCAGGAATGTCTGATTCACCTCGGCCTGCTGTCCTTCAGAACTTGTAATCACTCCACGATTAAGACTGATGATTTCAGCCGTTATCCCTGCCGATTTAAATGATTCCAAGACTTGATTAACCTCTGACCCGTTGAAACCATCTGCAGCCAAGATTGCCACTTTCCTTGTTGCGGCCGTGTTCACTTTCATTTGCTCCTGGCTTAAAGCCGGAGAAGCCAAATCCATTTTGACCTCGCTTTTATTGGCTGGAGGATTCACGCCCACTCCAATGGCGATCGTTTTAGCTAGCTCGACATCTACATTGCTGAACATCTCGACGATTTGCTGCTGAACGTCCTTACTTTTCACTTTTCCCACTTCAAAGTGGAAAGCCTGAATAATATGCTCCTTCTCCACTTCCGTCATGCTATTCCAAAATAATTTAGCCTGGCTGTAATGATCCTTGAAGCTTTCACTGCGTTGTCGGACCTTCCTGCCATCGACTTTTTCCTGGTAATGTGCATAGCCGCCCTCCCCTTCCGAAGCAGGTTCGGGGGAGTTGCCTGCAAGGGAATTTTTGTGGTAGCTGACCTGTCCTGGATTTATTGACATTCGGTGCATGCCATCGCGCTGATTATTATGAACGGGGGCAACCGTCCTATTAATCGGAAGCTCATGGAAATTAGGTCCTCCCAATCGGGATAGCTGGGTATCGGTGTATGAGAATAAACGTCCCTGGAGCAGCGGATCATTTGAAAAATCAATGCCCGGTACGACATGCCCCGGATGGAATGCTATCTGTTCCGTCTCTGCAAAAAAGTTATCCGTATTTTGATTCAATACCATTTTTCCGATT
The DNA here is from genome assembly GCF_014844095.1 of Brevibacillus sp. JNUCC-41. Lineage (NCBI taxonomy): Bacteria > Bacillati > Bacillota > Bacilli > Caryophanales > Bacillaceae > Peribacillus > Peribacillus sp. JNUCC41. The sequence goes on from NZ_CP062163.1 coordinate 1,774,320, forward strand.
ATTTTCACCGGGACCTGTTCTTCAGGCCATAGTTTAGTAGGATCAAGGATATCAAAGTCGAATTTGAATTCATCTTCCTCCTTAATCATTTGCACGCCAAATTCAAATTCAGGATAATTTCCGGTATCTATCGCTTCCCAAAGATCTTGGCGGTGAAAGTCAGGATTCTTCCCTGCAATTTTCTGTGCCTCATCCCAGACAAGGGATTTAACTCCCAGTACAGGCTTCCAATGGAATTTAACGAAATGGGCCACGCCTTGTTCATTTACAAAACGGAATGTGTGGACACCAAACCCTTCCATCATCCGGAAACTTCTCGGTATGGCCCTATCAGAAAGATGCCACATGACCATATGAGCCGTTTCTTCATTGTTGGCGACGAAGTCCCAAAAAGTATCATGGGCAGACGCAGCCTGAGGTATTTCGTTATGAGGCTCCGGTTTAACCGCATGAATTAAATCCGGGAACTTAATGGCATCCTGGATAAAAAATACCGGAATATTATTTCCGACCAAATCATAGTTTCCTTCCTCCGTATAAAACTTTGTCGAAAATCCCCTTACATCACGAACCGAGTCTGCCGATCCGCGGGAACCTGCCACCGTGGAGTAACGAACGAATACCGGTGTCTTGACTGAAGGGTCTTGAAGAAACTTGGCCTTTGTATATTCTCCCATCGGTTCATATACCTGAAAATATCCATGAGCACCAGATCCACGGGCATGGACAATCCGCTCAGGAATACGCTCATGGTCAAAATGAGTCATTTTTTCCCGGAAATGAAAGTCCTCCATCAAAGTTGGACCACGTGTGCCCACCTTTAAAGAATGCTCATCCTCGGAAATACGCAAACCTTGGTTAGTCGTCATCTTTTTCCCATTATCGTCCACTCGATATTGATCCAGCTGTCTCTGCTTACTTTGCTCATCGATTCTTCCGTTTTCATTTGCTTTTGTCATCCCGCTCATTCCCCTCCATGTCTAAGAATTCAGATTAAATCGTGTTGTATGTATTTATTTGATTCAAAATAATTGCATCATCCTTCCTCATATACCACTCTGTTTTGACGGATAAACAGAATTCGGAAAAAGAAAGTTCACGGTAGGTAAAATTATTTTGGGGTAGGTCGAATTCTTCCCGTCCACAGTTTTGAAACACTGGGGACGGAAAGAAAAACATATAAAAAAGAAGCGGGAAGACCGATATTTCGGTCTTCCCGCTTCTTTCCATTCAACACCTTACTTTTTAAAAGCCTCTGAAACCTTCAAAAGTTTCCCTTTTACTTTCGTATTTTTCATCACTTTCAGGACAAGCGGTCCCTTTTCATTCAATATTTCCACATAAGACACATTGTCCTGGATCGTAATGATCCCGATATCCTCTGCATTCACTCCATCAATCTTTGCGATGGTTCCGACAAAATCTACTGCCCTGAGTTTCTTTTTCTTGCCGCCATTAAAATACAGCTTCATGATTTGTTTATTCAACTGTTCACTTTTATCTTTTTTGATTTTTGGACGAGCATCCAGTTTCGCTTCGAATTCCACTTTTTTATTGGAGACTTCCTCTTTTGAGGGAACAGTCATCTTAGGGATTTCAAAACCGATATATTCTTGAATCTCAGCAAGGAATTTATCTTCGTACGGCGTGACAAAAGTAATGGCTTTTCCTTTTTTACCAGCACGGCCCGTTCTTCCAGTTCGATGTACATAACTTTCTTTTTCCATTGGCAGGTCATAGTTAATCACATGGGTTATATTGTCGATGTCAATTCCACGGGCAGCAACATCTGTCGCAACCAAATAGCGGAATTCACCTCTTCTGAATTCATTCATCACTGCAAGGCGATCTTCCTGAAGCATACCGCCGTGAATCATATCACACGGATATTCCAGTTCCATCAGCTGTTCACATACTTGGTCTACCCTATCCTTCGTCCGACAGAAAATGATGCAGCTATCAGGGTTTTCCGTGATGGTGACGTCTCTAAGCAGGGAAAACTTATCGTCTTCCTTCACTTCAATAAGAGCATGTTCAATTTTCTCCGTCGTTACACCCTTTGCTTTGATTTCAATATCCAAAGGATCTTTCATATATTGCTTGCATAGCTTTTTTATACTCTCAGGTAACGTAGCAGAGAACAGCATGGTTACTCTATCTTTCGGAAGCTCTTTAATAATGGCTTCCACTTGTTCGATGAAGCCCATATTCAGCATTTCATCGGCTTCATCAATGACCAAATGAGTTAAACGTTCCAAGGCAAATGTCCCTTTCTCGATATGATCCAGGACACGCCCCGGGGTTCCGACGACTACATGGCTCTTTTGTTTCAATTCCGCTTTTTGGAGTGCGAAAGGATGCTTTCCATAAACCGCAGTAGCCTTTATCCTTTTAAATCTGCCTATATTCGTAATATCCTCTTTTACTTGTACAGCCAACTCACGTGTCGGTGTTAAAATAAGCGCCTGAGGCTTATTCTCCTCCCAATCGACCATTTCGCAGATCGGTATGCCGAATGAAGCGGTCTTGCCACTTCCCGTTTGGGATTTAACGACAAGATCCTTTTTTTCCAGCGCCACTGGTATCACCTCACGCTGTACTTCTGTTGGACGTTGATATCCCAAGCTTTTTAATGCCCTTACAATTTCATCGCTTAATGTATAATCAGTAAAACTCAATTCATTCATATGACAGCCTCTTTTGTGGTTTAGTATGTTGCTTTATTGTTTCCATAATCGTAATTTCCTTATACAAGGTTCTATTATACGCGATATGCATCGATAAACCTTGAAATAACCCAATTCAATTGCCTTATTTCAATATAATGAAACGTTCGGCTTCATTAAAACAATGGTCATCAGGATATCATGATCTGAGATAATCAAAATGGACCCTGCTTCTTTCAATATGCTAAAATATGTATGATATAAAAGCCGAAATAGGTGTAGTTTCTAAACTGATGTCCAAAAGGAGTGCTGATTTATGATAATCGTAACGAATAGAATCAGAGTCAAAAAAGGGATGGGTGCAGTCATGGCCCCAGGATTTACTGCACCAGGTCCACTTGATACTACGGAAGGCTTCGTAAAAGTTGAAGTATTATTAACGCAGAATTTGTCGGAACACGATGAACTGAGCGTTAATATGTACTGGGAAAACCTTGATAACTTTACCGCTTGGAGAAATAGCGATGCATTCAAGGCTGCACATAAACGGCCTGAGCCAGGTTCCGGTGAAGCGAAAAAAGAATCTCCAATTCTAGGCAGCGAGCTTACAACATATGAAGTCGCCTCGGTAAAGGAAATAGCTAAATAATAAAATCACACAAAAAGAGGCCGCAAAATATGCGGCCTCTCAGACTGTAGACAAACTCGATGAAAATCGAGTTTGTCTATTTTTATGGCTTGTACAATTTGGACCTTGATTTCCACTCCAGTCACTCGCTTTCCGCGGGCGGTCGGGGAGCCTCCTCGGCTTTCGCCTGCGGGGTCTCTCCTAGACGCGCATTTCCCGCAGGAGTCTCGTACCTTCCGTTCCAATCAACTTTGTCTTACCTTTTAGATAGAACCTTTTGCCTGGAGTCATTTTTGTTTTAAAATAGAAGTATTAAAACTTGAGGTGATGAGGATGCTTTCTAAACATGATTCTATTCAGCGAGATCAACTTGAAATGATTACTTTAGATCAACTGGTGCCACCGAACCATTTGGTTCGTAAAATAGAGGCTGCCATTGACTTCACTTTCATTTATGACTTGGTGAATGATATGTATTCAGAGATAGGACGCCCAAGTATTGATCTCGTTATTTTAGTTAAACTGACTTTCATTCAATATACCTTCGGTATTCGTTCCATGCGTAAAACGATTGAAGAAGTTGAAACCAATATGGCTTACCGTTGGTTCTTAGGCTATGGTTTCCATGAAAAAGTACCTCATTTCTCTACATTTGGGAAAAATTATGAACGACGCTTTAAAGATACAGACCTGTTTGAACAGATTTTCTATCGCATTTTAATGACAGCTGCTAATAAAAAGTTAATAAGTGCTGAACACGTTTTCGTGGATTCCACACATGTGAAGGCCAGTGCGAATAAACGGAAATTTGAAAAGAAAATCGTTCGTAAAGAAACACGAGCGTATCAAGGACGTCTTCAAGAAGAAATCAATCAAGATCGTGAAAACCATGGAAAAAAGCCTTTTCCACCAGATAAATTTGATAAAGAAGAGACCAAAGAGATTAAAGAAAGTACAACGGATTCTGAGAGTGGCTACTATGTGAAAGATGAACGAACAAAACAGTTTGCCTATTCATTCCACGCGGCCGCAGACCGCAACGGTTTTGTATTGGGAACGATTGTAACACCTGGAAATATACATGACAGCCAGATCTTAGAGCCACTAGTTGAACAAGTGATTGAGAAAGTTGGAAAACCGGAAGCCGTTGCCGCAGATGCAGCTTATAAAACACCAGCGGTTACAAGCTACCTATTTAACAAAGAAATCATACCGGCTTTACCTTATACACGTCCTCGCACTAAAGAAGGATTTTTCCGCAAACAGGACTATGTATACGATGAACATTTTGATTGTTACCTTTGCCCTTCGGGCGAGCTATTAAAGTACTCAACAACAAATAAAGAGGGCTATCGCGAGTATAAATCCCCCAAACACATCTGTGCAACGTGCTCATTTTTATCTCGGTGTACAGAAAGCAAAGACTGTCAAAAAGTGGTGACACGGCATATCTGGCAAACACATGTGGAAGAAGCAGATCATCTGCGTCATCATCAAGATGTAAAACCTATATATGCGAAGCGTAAAGAAACGATTGAGCGTGTATTCGCAGATGCAAAAGAAAAGCATGGTATGCGTTGGACTACTTTAAGGGGACTTAAAAAATTGTCGATGCAGGCGATGCTTACTTTCGCTGCCATTAATTTAAAGAAGATGGCCAATTGGACATGGCGAGGTCCAAAAATGGCATAACATAGTGGGCTCGAAGAGCCCAATCTCTTAACTTTAGGCGAAAATTTAAATGAAATTTCAAAAGGGGTTCAGAATTTTTAAATTCCGAACCCCTTTTGTCTACAAACTGAGAGGCCGCAAAATATGCGGCCTCTTTTTGTTGTTTTCTCTTAGTGAATTACTGGGCTTCAGCTTTCTTGATTTGCTTGCTTCTAAGCTGGCCGCATGCTGCATCAATATCCGTTCCATGTTCTTGGCGGATTTTACAATTTACGCCTCTCTTTTTCAGCGTATCATAAAATGCGAGAACGGACTCTTTTTCACTTCTTTGGTATTGACTATGCTCATCTACAGGATTATATGGAATCAGGTTGACATAGAGCCGATGTTTTTTGTCCTCAAGAAGAGTGGCGAGTTGCTCGGCTTCTTCTTGGTGGTCATTGACATCTTTCAATAGGATATATTCAATCGTAATTCTCCTATTCGTTTTCTCTAAATAATAATCAAGAGATTTCATCAATTTTTCTATCGGGATACCTCGGTTTATTTTCATGATCTGTGTCCTGAGCTCATTATTCGGCGCATGCAATGAGATGGCCAGATTCACCTGTAATTGGGTATCTGTGAATTCATAAATCTTATTGGCAAGACCGCTCGTCGAAACAGTGATGCGCCTGCCCGCTATAGCAAGTCCCTTATGGTCCATGAGCACCTTCAAAAAGTCCAACATATTTTCAAAGTTATCGAACGGTTCGCCAATACCCATTACAACAACATGGCTTACAACATCCTCTTGTTCCAATTTATCCAGATGAAGTTGAACGTTCATGATTTGTTCCACTATTTCCCCGCTGGATAAATCACGGCTTTTGGCCAATAATCCACTGGCACAGAAACTGCAGCCAATATTGCAGCCCACTTGGGTGGTGACACAAACCGATATTCCGTATTTATGTCTCATCATGACCGTTTCGATAAGGTTTCCATCCTGTAATTTAAACAAGAACTTGATCGTGCCATCCGCTGATTCTTGCTTGACGTGCTCAGTCAAAGTCTGGATGACAAAGTGCTCTTCAAGTAATTTTATGCACTCTTTATTAACATCCGTCATTTCAGAGAAACTTGTCACACGTGTTCTATAAAGCCACTCCCAGACTTGGGAAGCTCTGAATTTTTTATGGCCATGATCCGAAAGCCATGATGTCAATTGTTCGAATGTTAAACCATAAATGGACTCTTTATTCATTCGTTACCCTCTTTTCATTACATTAAGATTTAATATGTTAACCCATTAACCTTACGGGGAGTTTCCCCGGAATTAGTTCCATCATTTATGATATGGTTCATTTCTATTTATCCGAAAAGCCCGATATATCTGCTCCACTAGAACCAGTTTCATTAATTGGTGCGGAAAGGTCATTTTCGAGAAGGAAAGGGCGTAATCACTTCTTGATAACACCTCGGTGCCAAGCCCAAGCGACCCGCCAATAATAAACGCAATTTTGCTCTTTCCATAGGTGGCGAGCTGATCCAAATGGGTGGCCAGCTGCTCTGAAGTAAGCTGTTTTCCATTGATCTCAAGCGTAATTACATAGGTGTCCGGACTGACTTTCGCCAGGATTCGTTCACCCTCCTTTTGCTTAACAATGTCCATGTCCGCTGCACTCAGGTTCTCCGGAGCTTTTTCATCCGGTACTTCGACAAGTTCTATATTAGCATAGGCGCTTAACCTTTTTGTATATTCAGCAATTCCTTGCTTTAAGTATTTTTCCTTTAGCTTGCCAACAGTAATAATCGTTATTTTCATATATATCCTCTAGCTTTCATTATGTTTTTACTATCAATTGTTGGATTTGCCTACCTATTATCATACCTTACAGTGGCCTATAAGCAAAACAAGCATATCCTTTCCAATTTTTAATGCTTTTATAATAAAAACCGCTGCCCCTGAAAGCGGCAACGGTAACTTTCATTATTTTATAATGTGTATTGAAGAAATCGTGCGGACTTAGTTCAGATCCGATGAAGAATTATGTTGATTTTCATACAACCAAAAGCTTGAATCTAAACCATCCCACCCGCCGCTTCATTCTTCGGAAAATGTTAAGAACATGTTAAGAACAGGTTACGAACATGTTATCCACAAAAGTTATCCACATATCCACAAAATCTATCCACATCTTGTATGGGAATATTAGTTCCCTACTAGATATATTGCCACGTTTCGACAATATTCACAGGTTGTTGATAACTGATTTTCTTCTGGAACCAGCGTTAAAACAGGATAAGTTTCACATTCGTATACCACTTCATCCAGCGCCATGTCCACGTGTTCCTGACAGCAATATAATTTCATCTTTCATATCTCCTTTCCCACTCATTATTCCCAGCACTTCTATTCACAATTATCCACAAGTTACTTGAGATCTTTAATTTAAGTATATATCCACAGGTAATCGTAACAAAAAATAAGAAAATCGCAAGGAAATAGAAAGGACAGGGGGCATTTTTCCCCCTGTCCTTTTTGTTTTTAAATTTCGCTGCTTGAAAGTTTGACTTCCGTAGTTTCTTTCTTTCCGTCACGGTAATAAATGATTTTAACTTTATCTCCGATTTTCTTTTCGTTGTAAAGGTATTTTCGTAATTCCACGACGTCATGAATTTTTTCATTATCCATTCCAACAACGACGTCAAATTCCTTCAATCCTGCTTTGGATGCTGGAGAATTGCTTTGAACGCCTGTTATTGCAACGCCAGATGTAACTTTCCTTGGTAACTTTAATGTATTTTGTTGATGATATTGGGAAATCTCTTCTACAGATGCCAAGTTCACACCCAAGAAGGCACGTTTCACTTCACCAAATTCCTCTATATCGTTAATAATTGGTATAACTGAATCGATTGGAATGGAAAGACCGATTCCTTCCACTGCATTTTCCGCAATCTTCATCGAATTTATTCCGATGACCTGTCCTGACATATTGACGAGTGCCCCACCGCTATTACCTGGGTTAATCGCCGCATCGGTCTGGATGACCTCCGCATTCCAATCGACTTGCCCGTCCTCATTGATATCCACCTCTATCGTACGCTCCAAGCCTGAGATGATCCCTTGTGTGATCGATCCAGAGAATTGGAGGCCTAATGGATTGCCAATGGCAATTACAGGCTCACCAGGTTTCAATTTGCTGGATTTTCCGAATTCAGCAATGGTTTTGATTTTATCACCATTCACGACAATGACAGCTAAATCTGTCCATGGGTCACTACCTTGTAGTTCAGCTGGCAATTTAGTGCCATCACTTAATGTCACTTCCAGTTCATTAGCGCCTTCAATGACGTGATTATTCGTGACGATATAGGCTTTGCCCCCATCTTTTTTGTAGACGACTCCAGAACCAGTGCCGGCTTCTGCCGAATTATCCCCGGCGTTGCTCCCTTGACTCCAGAAGTTCGTTTCCTGAATGTTAGTTATCCCGACCACTGCGTCACTGGCCTTATCAACAGCATTGGTGACAGCACTTGTTACATCAAGGGTAAGGTTTTGCTGTGACTGTTCCACAGGCCCATTCTCCGTTGATTTCTCCGTTGTAATTTCGTTATCATCGTTATTTAACTGCCCACTTCCCAGTAAAATAAGTAAGGCCCCGATGATGACGCCCCCCAAGCCTGCTAGAAAATAGCCCATATGGCCTTTTTTCCGTTTATTTTGGTTCTCATCATTCTGATCATAATAACCCAAGACCGCTCCATCCTCTCATTTTAGGAATGAATTATAGCAATTCTATTGTTTGGCATCCTCCCTCAATTATACTCAATTACCGAATTTTTTCTAAAAAAATGTATGCTTTTTTTTAGGGTATACAGCCATTTTCCTTTTACTTATACAGTTCTAACCAAACGATACCCCTTTTAATCCGATTCGTAACTTGCGAATCGAATTTTTTAAAAACAAAAAAGGAATGAACAAGGTACCCCTCGTCCATTCCTTTTATTTATAACGTAACAAGTTCCGTTGGTCTTTTCGGATCAGTATCATATAAGGAAAATTGTTCGCCAACGATGATCCCCTTTGTCTTTAACGTCTGTTCCACCGACATTCTTGCTAGATCCTTCATATTGTTATCAAGGCTTAAGTGGGCCAAGTAAATCCGCTTGGTCTTATCACCGGCCACTTCACTCATTGCAAGGGCAGCGTCTTCATTACAAACATGTCCGACATCACTTAAAATCCGGCGCTTGATGCTCCATGGATATTTTCCCATCCTCAGCATGGACACATCATGGTTACTTTCAAATACATAAGCATCGGCATTCGAGATGATTCCTTTCATCCGATCACTTACGTACCCTGTATCGGTGATGACCACAAGTTTCTTATCCTCATGATGAAAGACATAAAACATCGGCTCTGCCGCATCATGTGAAACGCCAAAAGATTCTATATCAAGACTGCCGAACGTTTTGACCTGTTCCATTTCAAATGTGAATTTTTGTTCGGTTGCAATTTCACCGATTGATCGATCCATGGCATTCCATGTTTTTGCATTCGCATATATCGGGAGTTTATGTTTTCTGGCAACCACGCCAAGACCTTTAATATGGTCGCTGTGTTCATGGGTAACTAGGATACCGGATAGCTTCGACATATCACGGCCTATATCCTGAAACAATGCTTCCAGGGCTTTACCGCTTAAGCCAGCATCGACAAGGAATGATTGATCCCCCGTTTCCACGAAAAGGGCATTTCCTGTACTCCCGCTTGCGAGAACACTAAAATGCATTGTCATCTTTACTCACTCCAGTATTTTTTCTTCTGTATTCAATTCAATGACCTCTCCATCAAAGGCATTCACGAAGAGATCCGTTTCGTCATCAATGACCACCCACCATGTTGGCACAAGTAAATGTGACACAGATGTCGTCTGCAGCGAATTATAAAAACCCAGTTGCACATTCGTGACTTTGCTTTTTGGATCAATATCGCCATTCTGATACAATTCTCCAATAGCATTTAAAGCAGATACCAATTCTTTAGGTTTATTGAATTTTTCAATTCCCTCCAAATACATCTGTTCATAGGAAACGATTTCACCCTTCTTATTCAGATATAAAGTGACCTTCCCCTTACTATTATTATAAAACATCTTCTTATCTGCCACTTGATAGCAGATGATGGTCTGGCTGATTTCATCATAGCTCCAAAAATGATACTCACTACCATTTAAAATATACTCCTTCAGGAATATATCAAGGTCTGCAGCATTAATTTCCGATTTCATGCTAACTGGTATCTTAAATGTACCCACAAGCTTCTTATCATCGATGATTTTTGCTTTTTGGTTTTTTAGGTGCTGTATATCCTTCTTCTCGAAATTCTTGCTTTGGGCAATCAGGAATTGATCCTTCAACTTTTGTTTTGGAAGTGGTATTTCTATTGAAATCTCGTCTTCTTTCAAAAGTTCATCCGTAAGGGGCTCCGTAAAGCTTTCTAATTGGGAATCATTAATCTTTTCAAGGAATTGATAAAGAAGAAAAATATTCAAAACGAAGAATACCATGATGAAAATCGACTTTGTATTATTCCAATCCACTTTGATCGCCTCCTTCTTCAAAAGGCACAATAAACCATTTATCGCCTACACGATAATACCAAGTGGGATCGAGTGTAACTAGTGTTACAAGTTTGGAATCGAGGGATTTATTCAATCTATAACCAATCGAGATGTCCTCCACGCTTTTGAAATCGATATTATCTTTCGATTTCAGCTTATTCAATACTTCTTTTCCGCTTGGTAAGATCACTGCCGCTCCTTCTGACGGGAGGACTGAGTCAAGTGAAAAGTATGGGCGGTCATAACTATAAATTTCTTCTTTCCCCCAAATTTGCTCGATTTCTGTCATTCCCGATTCATTGAAGGCCGGATAACCGTTTATGAATAAGCGGAATACCACTCGTTGTTCATTCTCCGACATATAGGCAAAGCGGTAATTGTTATCTTCCCAGCCGGCATGATCATTGATGAAATCGATGCTTTTTTGCAAAAGGTCACTGGAACGGACAAATGGCTTGCTCTTTTGTGCTGGATTGATATAAGAAATTAAGTAATTCTCTTTATTGACCGTCATAAGTCTTGTTCCATCCGTGTATTCCTCACCGACCGAAACGGATTCCTGGCGTACGAACTTCGGATAATTAAATAACGCATTTTTCAAGTTTCCAATATCCAAATCGTCAATATAATATTCAAGTCTGTTGATCTCCACTGGGTTTTCCGGGACGAACAGCGTCCTTTTGCTGTTTATCGTTTCGGCCGTATATTCAGGGTGCTTATCGTATGAACCCCTATAAAATGAATCCATGAAATTCCTTAGTTTTTTAGAGTCGACCATACCTTGATAAATCTTCTCATGATCATAGGAAACAAAATAAACGGGAGATTCCTTACCGCTGATATCCTTTTGTTTAATGATCATTCGATCAAATGAAAATTCAGGCACTTCCTTATCCGTTATATTCAATACCGTTTTATAAAGGGCGATGGGTATATCATCGGAAAATTCGATTTCAATCGACCCATCTTCATGGACAAAATCGTCAAATTTCCTTTGCAGCCTTTTTACGGATACCTCTTTTAAGCCTCTGAAACGCCATTGCGAAAATTCCTTTTCCATTTCATTCATTTCTGCCGGATTGGAAGTCTGGAAATGCTGCCCATTGCCATGGAAAAGGATACTGACTGGTTTAATGACATCACTGACAATCTGGACATCGCTTTTAATCTTTATATAATTCGATTGGTCAAATTGATCATATTCAGGCTCGTACGTCCAAATGCTCCATGTCAAAAAAATGCTTGTCCCAACCAAAATAGTCAGTATGATACTTTTTGCACGTTCAAAATTCATGACCAATCATCCTCTTCTTCCTGTTCGTAAGGAAGTGTAAAGAACACGGTAGTTCCTTTTCCATCCACACTTTCCGCCCATATTTTCCCGCCATGCGCCACGACCATCTCTTTTGCAATGGCTAAACCAAGTCCTGTCCCGCCTAAGTTACGGGCCCTTGCTTTATCCACACGGTAGAAGCGGTCAAATATTTTATCAATGACGTTTTTCGGGATACCCACTCCTTGATCTGTAATGCTCACAATGATAAAGCCATCAGATGCCCTGACGCGGAAAGTCACTTGACCCCCTTCAGGTGAGTACTTTAAGGAGTTGGAGATTACATTATAGAGAACCTGGGTGATTTTATCTTCATCAATATCCACAAAATAAGCTTCCTTCGGCAAATCACGTTTAAACGTTATGTCATCATTTTTCGACATTTCAAAACGATCGATGATGTGGTCATAGAATTTATTGAAATTCACCCAGCCCGTTTTAAGCCTGTAATCTTTACTGTCCATTTTCGAAAGCTGTAACAGATCATTAACAAGCCTGATCATTCGCTCCGTTTCATTTTGGGTAACGCTTAAAAAGGATGGAGCGATTTCCTCGTCCTTCCATGCACCTTCAGCCAATGCTTCCAGGTAACTTCTCATCGTCGTTAACGGTGTTCGCAGTTCATGTGATACATTGGCAACAAACTCCCTGCGTTCGCTCTCGATTTTTTCCTGCTCTGTTATATCATGCAAAACAGTAATCAAACCATTGACGAATCCCGTTTCCTTTTGAATGACCGAAAAGTTTCCTCTCAAAATGAAAGGCCGATTTTTTTTGCTGTAATCAAGGATAATGGACTCTCGCTCTTCCAGTAAATCCTCAAATTTATATTCTTCTTCAAGACCCAAAACCTCAATGATCGGTTGGTTCATGACGGTTTCACTCGAGACATCCAATAATTGTGCCGCCGGTTCATTAATCAAGTTCACCCGACCGCGCCTATCCGTTGAAATTACGCCATCGGTCATATTGGAAAGTACAGAAGAAAGCTTGCGCCGCTCTCCTTCTGTGCTTGATTGCGACTCTTGAAGCTTTTTGGTCAAATTATTGAAAGTGACGGCAAGCTGACCAATTTCATCATCGCCATATACCCTAACTTTTCTGGAGAAATTCCCTTTCGCCATCACCAGGGCCTGTTTTCTCATATCGGACATCGGCCTTGTGATCGTTCGTGCGAGCAGGATCCCCAAGATGGCCGTAATGGCTAGGGCGATGGCCGTACCCGTCATGAAGATGCTATTGATTTCATCCATCTGCTCAAAGACATTTTCCATCTCTGCTATTACATAGACGGCGCCAATGACCTCCCCATTTGCTTCAATGGGTGTCGAAAGGACCCAGAGCCGCCTGCCTGTTTTCTTGTCCCGAAATATATCACTATCTTCTTTTCCATAAATGAGCGTATTCTTAATAAGGACCTCCGTTGTCTTCTTCCCTACAATATCCTGGTTACTTGGAGCTGAAGTCCCGATCACGCGTCTGCTGCGGGTGTCGATGACACGTACTTCCGAAATATCATTCGATGAATTATCCCGGTCTTTCAATATCGTATCAATCGCTTCTTCGAGGGTTGGGTCTTCCTCTCCCCTCTCTTTTTCCATTTCTTCACCAATACTGTAGGTAAGCAGGTTAACGTGGCCTTTTATTGATTTCGTAAAGTTCCCGACAAGATTTTCTTCCAATTCCCCAACAAAATATACCCCGATTATTTGCATAGCTACGAAAATGAGCAATACATAAATCAGAACAAATTTAAAATGAATTGAGCGAAAAAAACCAACCTTTTTCATAGAAACTACTCCTGTTCAGGGTTACGCAGGTAATAACCGACCCCTCTTCTAGTTACAATCCAGCCAGGATGGCTTGGATTGTCTTCAATCTTCTCACGAAGACGTCTGACCGTTACATCGACCGTCCGCACATCACCAAAATAATCATAGCCCCACACGGTTTGTAATAAGTGCTCCCTTGTCATGACCTGACCGATGTGCTTCGCTAAGTAATGAAGCAACTCAAATTCGCGATGCGTTAATTCAATCGTATCGCCCCGCTTGGATACTACATAGGCATCCGGATGGATAGTGAGCGTTCCTATCGTAATTTCCTTCGGTTCATTTTCTTGATCGGGAACCGGAACAGCTTGCTGACGTCTTAGGTTCGCCTTAACGCGGGCAATTATTTCCCGGGTACTAAATGGTTTTGTCACATAGTCGTCTGCACCAAGCTCCAACCCTAAGACCTTATCAATCTCTGAATCCTTTGCCGTTAACATGATGATCGGCGTTTCATACTTCTTCCTTACTTCCCTGCAAACTTCCATGCCATCGCGCTGCGGTAGCATGATATCAAGTAAAATCAAATCGGGTTGCCGTTCTTCTACCATTTTGAGGGCTTCATTGCCATCATAAGCACAAAAAACTTCATAGCCTTCTTTTTTCAGATTGAATTGTAATATATCAGCAATTGGCTTTTCGTCATCCACTACCAGAATCTTTTTATCCATGTACTTATCTCCTTTATAATAACTGAACTGAATCTATTAAAAACCGTGTCCTTATCCGGGACCTTATTCACTTTTCCTTCTGCTTGCACAACGCCGGCAACCTAATTTTAAGCAAAGTTACATATATATACCCAATAAAAGGGGGGCTGAACACCGGAATGAAAGCAAATTGTCTCTATTCTACTTTATCATTTTATAGGCATTAAATCACCTTTTTCCTATTATTCTCATCTATGTATGAAGCAAAGAAGTCTTCGAATAATTTCGAAGACTTCCATCGATTACTGACTTATATAGTTTAGCGGATTAACGAGAGACCCGTTTTTATATATTTCAAAATGGAGGTGGACACCGGTCGAGTTCCCCGTTGAACCCATCATGCCAATTTTCATGCCTTTTTCAATCTTTTGTCCTGCTTGTACATCTATTGAGTCCAAATGGGCATACACTGTCTTATACCCGTTATTATGATTGATCGTTATCTTATTTCCATATCCTCCGGAGTTTCCGGCAGTTTCGATTATCCCATGATCTGCTGCCGTTATCATCCTGGTGGTTGGCCGGGCAATATCTATACCTTTATGCAGTTTCCCCCAGCGCTGACCCTGCTTACTGGAAATATAGCCCCCATCCGCAGGCCAGGAATATGTACCGCTGCCCTGTGAAGGAATGACCTTGGTTCCTTTTCTGGTGATTTCTGTTTTGGCTTTTTCCGTGACTTCTTTTTTTGCAATCGTTTCACTGATTTTCTTTCCATTTGTTTCGGATACATTATAGGTGAACGCAAGAATCCCCTCATTCCCTTTTTGTTCAGTAATGAGCTCGCCCTTTGGAAGTTCGTCATCCTCCTTCACTTTCTTTTCAAAAGGAATCCTCTCTTCCTTATATATTTCTCTTTCTACCCTTACGTTCACAAAGGGGATACGTTGGGTCACATAGAGCCGCTCGCCCTCTTTAACACCTTTGTTCTCATCCTGTCCCGGATTTAGCTCCAGCAGTTGATCCAGGTCCATATCATGCCTAGTGGCAATCGTTTCAAGATCCTCATCTTCCTTAGCCTCATAGATCATCGTCCCTTCCTTTCCTTCTTCTATCATGGAAAGGGTTTCATCGATGCTCTTGATTTTGTCTGGATATACCATTGTCTCTTTAAATGTGACGGGCAGTGAAAATTCGATGTCCAGAATTCTACTTCCTGGCTCTTTTAACGGACCTGCATCTTTTTCACTTTCCTTTTTACCTGATTCATATTCAGCGTATTCCTCTTCATTCACATATAATAGAGTGATTTTCTCCATAACGGCCTCGGCATCTTCCTTTGACGCAACATAAGCGACCGCCTGATTATCTATGTCGATTTCATACGCCTCTGCCTTCACATTCAACTGATCTTGAATTCCCTTAACAGCCTGTTCCTCTTTTACCTCTTCATCGAATACCTCTTCAGGTACAAACATTAGCTGTGTCTCTTTATCGAATGTAAAGTCCGGATAATCTTCCTGTGCTGCCTCTACCTTATCGGCTACGATCTTTTCAATTTCCGTTTCATCCGTAACACTTCCAACGAACTCATCGTTAAGATAAACATGCTGAATGGTGGTTGTAGTTTCCGATATCCCAGCAGCAGTTGCCCGGTTTCCTGCAAGCATTAAAATGACGGAAACCGTCAACAGGATGATCCCCTTGCCCTTTGAGCTAAACATATATTGTCCTCCTTAACGGCTCAGTCACCAATTAAGAA
Organism: Brevibacillus sp. JNUCC-41; assembly: GCF_014844095.1. Lineage (NCBI taxonomy): Bacteria > Bacillati > Bacillota > Bacilli > Caryophanales > Bacillaceae > Peribacillus > Peribacillus sp. JNUCC41. Next base: position 1,790,477 of record NZ_CP062163.1, read on the forward strand.
ACTAATCAATTTTATTTCGAGAATTATTAGTCCAATTTAAATATCCACATGCATATGACTGATTTCAATAATGATTTTTATCACTCATAACTCTACCATATTAAGAAAAAAAACAAGAAACAGACTTCATAATGTAATGGAACTGTATAAATGGTGACAACATGTACCAATAAATATAGGAATGGGGTAAGTTCAATAAACTGCAGAAAAAGGAGTGGGCCTAGGCCCAGTAAGGTTATAAGCGAGTTATATGCCGAACTGGACACAATTGGTATATTACAAATTGTTAACAATCTATTAACAAGATTTCATTCAAAATACATCTGGAAACAAAACAAAAAACGCCCTAAAAGAAAGGCGTTTATAAAAGGATGGCTCAGGACGGAATCGAACCGCCGACACAAGGATTTTCAGTCCTTTGCTCTACCGACTGAGCTACTGAGCCAAATATTCTATTTTAGGAAAAATAAAATGGCGGTCCCGACGGGAATCGAACCCGCGATCTCCTGCGTGACAGGCAGGCATGTTAACCGCTACACCACGGGACCAGTAAAGCTTTTATATAAAGAAGTGACCCATACGGGATTCGAACCCGTGTTACCGCCGTGAAAGGGCGGTGTCTTAACCGCTTGACCAATGGGCCGGAAAAAATGGTGAGCCATGAAGGATTCGAACCTTCGACCCTCTGATTAAAAGTCAGATGCTCTACCAACTGAGCTAATGGCTCGTACTAATGAAATGTTTCTTTTCAAGATGTTAACTTCTATTGTGACGACGCTTTTGATAATATCATGGTTCATATAGTTTAGGCAATACTTTTTTTGAAATAAAATTATTTTTTTCTTATTTTTTTCATTTTCCAACAGTCTAATCCATTCATTCGGCATCCGGGACCTCCCGAACGTGACATATAATGGATGGATATTAATAACGAAAGAAGAGCCGGCAAAAAAGCCAGCTCCTTTTCAAGAATTACGCTAGACGCCAAGGACTTCTCACGACATTTGTTTGGTTACGGTCAGGACCGACAGAGAAAGTAGTCAAAGGAATGCCAACCAATTGAGATACGCGCTCTACATAGTGGCGAGCGTTCTCTGGAAGCTCATCCAATGATTTGCAACCTGTAATGTCTTCTGACCAGCCTGGTAGTTCTTCATAGACTGGTTTACATTCGCCAATCGCTTTCAAAGTCGCTGGAACTTCATGAATGATCTCGCCTTTGTATTCATAAGCCACACAAATTTTGACCGTATCAAGACCTGATAATACGTCAATTGAGTTCAATGATAAATCGGTAATCCCGCTGACACGGCGAGCATGGCGAACGACAACAGCATCGAACCAGCCTACACGACGCGGTCTGCCTGTAGTTGTACCATATTCACGGCCAACTTCCCGGATTTGGTTGCCGACTTCATCATGCAATTCTGTAGGGAAAGGACCATCGCCCACACGGCTTGTGTATGCTTTACATACTCCAACCACATGGTTGATTTTCGTAGGACCTACACCAGAACCGATTGTAACTCCACCTGCAACCGGGTTAGATGAAGTGACGAATGGGTATGTTCCTTGATCGATATCAAGCATGACACCTTGTGCCCCTTCGAATAATACCCGTTTTCCTTCATCAAGTGCGTCATTCAATACAACGGATGTATCACAAACATATTTCTGCACTTGTTGTCCGTACTCATAGTATTCTTCCAAGATATCTTCAATCTTGAAACCTTCCGTTTCATAGAAACGTTCAAACATACGATTTTTTTCGACAAGATTTTGAGACAATTTTTCCTCGAAAATTTCACGGTCCAATAGGTCTGCCATGCGGATTCCGTTACGAGCAGCTTTGTCCATATATGCAGGGCCGATTCCCTTTTTAGTCGTTCCAATTTTGTTGGCGCCTTTACGGTCTTCTTCGACTTCATCCAATTTAATATGGTAAGGAAGAATGACATGTGCACGGTTCGAAATACGAAGATTATCCGTACTCACCCCGTGGCTATGTAAATAAGCAAGCTCCTCTACAAGAGCTTTGGGATCAACCACCATACCATTTCCAATGACACAAATCTTATCACTATAAAAAATCCCTGACGGAATTAAATGCAGTTTATAGGTAACGCCGTTAAATTTTATTGTATGCCCTGCATTATTCCCACCTTGATAACGAGCGATGGCTTCCGCATTCTGGGATAGAAAATCTGTTATTTTACCTTTACCTTCGTCTCCCCATTGTGTACCGACTACTACAACTGATGACATCTGAATAAAGCACCTCCAAAGGTTCACGTAATACCGATCATTTTAACCGGTTCTTATCAAACAAACCTATTTTATCAATAATCCAAACTGGAAGTCAATACAAAATCCGAACAATATACTTTTTAGTAAATACTTTGTTCGTAAATATAAGAAAATTCTTTCCGGCTTTACATTTGGTTTTGGATTGTCAATCATTATTGTACCCGTTGATTTATTTTTCTATTATCAAAGGCCTTTTCTTTTTCCAAAAACAGAGAAAGCCCGCCATTGCAAAAATGGCAGGCCGTTCCCTATGCGCCGGGAGACATCGAATCATCATCGAAGCGGCGTTCAAGGTTGACGAATTTATTATATTCTTTTACGAATGCAAGCGAAACCGTGCCTACTGGACCATTACGCTGTTTCGCTATAATGATTTCGATAATATTTTTATTCTCGGATTCTTTATCATAATAATCATCACGGTATAAGAATGCGACGATATCGGCATCTTGCTCGATACTTCCGGATTCCCTGATATCAGACATCATCGGACGCTTATCCTGACGCTGCTCCACTCCCCGCGATAGCTGGGAAAGGGCGATGACGGGCACTTTAAGTTCACGAGCGAGCGCTTTGAGTGAACGCGAAATCTCGGATACCTCTTGCTGACGGTTATCGCCTGAACGACCATCGCCTTGAATTAACTGCAGGTAATCGATCAATATCATGCCAAGGCCATGTTCCTGCTTCAAACGACGGCATTTAGAACGAATTTCACCAATCCTCACACCTGGCGTATCATCGATATAAATGCCGGCATTAGACAAGCTTCCCATTGCCATCGTCAGTTTACGCCAATCCTCATCAGTTAAGGAACCTGTCCGTAAATTCTGGGCGTTGATATTCCCTTCAGCACAGAGCATACGCATAACGAGTTGCTCTGCACCCATTTCAAGACTGAAAATCGCTACATTCTCCTCCGTTTTGGTCGCAACGTTTTGAGCGATATTCAATGCAAAAGCGGTTTTACCAACAGAAGGACGGGCCCCCACTATGATGAGGTCATTACGTTGGAACCCTGCTGTCATTCGATCCAGTTCAGCAAACCCTGTCGGTATTCCCGTGACATCCCCTTTACGGGTAGTCAAAACTTCTATGTTATCGTACGTCGCAACCAATACATCCTTAATGTTTTGGAAAGACCCGGAATTCTTACGCTGGGCCACTTCCATGATCGTTTTTTCTGCTTCCCCGAGCAGTTCCTCGACCTCGTCCTCGCGACTGTAGCCTTCCTGAGCGATGTTGGTCGCTGTCCTGATCAAACGACGCAGCAATGACTTCTCCTCGACGATGCGGGCATAATATTCAATATTGGCCGCGGTAGGCACCGATCCGGCCAATTCACTTAAATAAGAAACTCCGCCAACTTCTTCAAGGTTTTTTGTCGCAGCCAATTCCTCTGTCACCGTAATCAAATCGACAGCTTTTCCTTCGTCATTCAATTTAAGCATCACATTAAAGATTTTTTGATGAGAGCTTCTGTAAAAATCCTCCGGAATCAAAACTTCCGATGTAACGGTCAATGAAGAGGGCTCAAGAAAAATGGCTCCTAGCACAGCCTGTTCGGCTTCTATATTTTGAGGGGGAATCCTATCCTGAAATTGTTCTATCATATCTTAAAACCTCCCATTCTAAGAGGATACCTTTTATATGTTTCTAGTAAAAATGAAAAAAGTGAAAGGACTACGTGCCCAATCACATTTTTCGTCTATCTCTATTTTATCAATTTTTCACAGATATGAAACAGCTAAAATTAGTTAATTTCTTTCACATGCACAGTCAGTGTCGCAGTGACTTCAGGATGAAGCTTGACTGGAAGCTTTGTATGCCCTAAAGTGCGGATGCCTTCAGCAAGCTCCATTTTACGTTTATCAACCTTGATACCGTGTTTTTTCTGAAGCTCCGATGCAATTTGTTTAGTCGTGATGGAACCGAATAAACGCCCGCCCTCACCGGCTTTGGCAGATAGTTCAACCGTCAATTTCTCCAGCTGCACTTTCAATTCTTCAGCATGCTGCAGCTCTTCTGCTGCAAGTGATTCTTCTTTATTTTTCTGGGCTTCCAAAGTTTTCACATTTGAATTATTTGCTTCAACGGCCAATCCTTGTTTTAACAGGAAATTATGTGCATAACCATCTGCAACATTTTTAACTTCCCCTTTTTTCCCTTTACCTTTTACGTCTTTCAGAAATATTACTTTCATTCTTTTTGTCCCCCTTCTAAATATTCATCAATAGCTGCTTTCAATCGACTTTCGGCTTCATCAATGGAGCAAACCTGTTGAGTGGCGGCATTTGTTAAATGTCCGCCTCCATTCAACATTTCCATGATCACCTGTACATTGATATCACCTAGAGAACGCGCACTTATGCCAACTGTATCATCAGATCGCTTAGCCATTACGAAAGAAGCCGCTACGCCATCCATGGTCAATAGGGTATCCGCAGCTTGGGCGATGAGCACCTGATTATGAACCTGATCGGTTTTTGCAGAGGCAATGGCAATTCCCTTTTTATAAAAGGTGACTTCCTCAATGAGCTTCGAACGTTTGATATAGGTGTCCACGTCTTCTTTTAAGAATTTCTGGACAAGTACCGTATCAGCTCCATGCGCCCTTAGATAAGAGGCTGCATCGAAAGTACGTGAACCTGTTCTTAAGGTGAAGCTTTTCGTGTCGACGATGATACCTGCAAGAAGCGCCGTCGACTCCAGCATATCAATCTTTGAGCGTTTCGGTTGATATTCAAGCAGTTCGGTTACAAGTTCTGCTGTTGAAGATGCATATGGCTCCATATAGACGAGCAATGAATTCTTGATGAACTCCTCACCGCGGCGATGATGATCGATGACTACAACCTTATCGATCCTATTCAATAACCGCTCTTCAATCACCATGGAAGGTTTGTGTGTATCGACCACAACCAGCAAGGTCTCATCCGTAATCATTTCAAATGCATCATCAGGTGTTATGAACCGGGAATACAGCTCTTCTTTATTTTTGATCTCTTCCATTAAACGAAGGACACTGCTATCGAGCTGCTGGGTATCGATGACAATATAGCCTTCACGTTCATTCATCTGGGCAACTTTCAAGATGCCGATTGCTGAACCGATTGCGTCCATATCCGGGTTTTTATGGCCCATGACAATGACTTTATCGCTATCAAGGACTATATCCTTCAATGCATGGGAAATGACACGTGCACGGACTCTCGTGCGTTTTTCCATCGGATTGGTTTTGCCGCCGTAGAATTTCACTTTCCCATTCGCTTGCTTGATCGCTACTTGGTCACCGCCCCGTCCAAGAGCGAGATCTAGGCTGGATTGTGCAAGCGTACCTAGTTCCGGTAAGGATGACACGGCAGAGCCGACCCCGATGCTCAGGGTCAATGGTACATTTTGCTTGGCCGTCGTTTCCCTGATTTCATCCAAAATCGAGAATTTGCCCTTCTCAAGCTGATGAAGGATATGCTCGTTGAAGACAGCAATGAATCGTTCCGAGGAAACCCGTTTAAAGAAAACGCCATTATCCCTTGCCCATTTATCAAGAAGTGAGGTAACCAAGCTATTGATGCTGCTTTTACGCTGATCATCCATACCCTGTGTCAAATCATCATAATTATCAAGAAGAATGATCGCAATTGCCGTCCGCTCATCTTCATATAATTTCTCAATTTCCACCTGCTCCGTCACATCAAAAAAGTAAAGAAGCCTTTCATCACGCTTATGGACCACCTTGAATTTCCGATCGTGGAGCGTAAGCGTCTCAGTCTCGATCTCTTGCTTGATCAACGGCACTATCGAGTCCGCAACATCGTATAGCGATCTTCCTGCCAAAGAGTCTTCGCTAAAACAAGAAGCCAGGAATGGATTGGTCCATTCAATGTAATAATCCTCATTAAAGAGCATGATCCCAATCGGCATTTCCAATAACGCTTCCTCGCCCACCTTCTTTAAACGATAGGATAAAGTCGTTATATACTCTTCTGTCTTTTGTTGCTTTTTTTCTACCATTCTTAATGTTAAATAAAATAAACCAGCAAGAATCAATAGTCCAACAAGTGCAATAACCCAATTATAATAAGCCAGTACGCCCAAAAGTAAAACGACTGCGGCCAGCACCCCATACAACGGGGACTTAATCGAGTATTCTTTCAAATATGATGGCATAGTTTCAGCTCCTAAAAGCATCTGTTTTACAAAAAGTCTTCTATTCCTTTTTCTTGATTGTCTCCCTAAAAGGAAAGCCTAAATCTATTATACCTAAAAATCGAACAGCCGTCGTAATAATCGGAATCGGCAGCAGCAAAGAAAAAACCACGATTAAAACAGGTATGGCCCTAACCCATGACTTAACATGAGCGATATAGAATATCAGGGAATAACCTTGTAATAAAATGAAGAACTGCAGTATGAAAAATAGGTTCGTTATGGCCATATATACAAAACTGTTCTTGTCCGTATTCACAAAAAGAGCCAGAAGCATCGTAATTAAATAATACCATAAAAGGCTTTTCGGGAGTCGCAGATCTCGAAAATGGGGCCATTTTAACGCCTTATCACTGAATCTCTTCACAATGGGATGCGCTGCAAAGAAAATCAATAAAACCATGATGACGGACATCAAGACGAACAAACTTGGCATCAGCGTGTTCATCATATCGAGTGATTCATACATCCGCTTTTTGACTTGTTCCGTCGGTGCCTGTCCAAAAGAATCCATTATGCCGATAGTATTTTCGATGGACCCCTCAACCATGTCCATCGATTCTTCTATGTAATTAATATCCGTTATCAATACTGAAGCCGCATATATTAATAAAATGCCTCCCAGGAAAACTAGGACTGCGCTTATGAACATAGGTGCCATCGGTTTGTCCTTTTTCAAAAAATAGCCGATCGCGATTCCCGTTGCCCCCATGAGCAAGGTCAGCGGAACAGACAATATCGTCCCGATGAGGATCGACAATAACGAGGCTACGAATAAGTAACCAAGGCTCCACGATAACTTTTGTTTGATTGTGACAAGAATGAATGGAATGGGTAAAAAGAAAGTAGTGAAAATACCCAATAGTGGGATTTGAATGGTGATGAACAATAAAATGCAATATAGTGCCAGAAGGGCTCCGCCCTCGGCAATCCGTCTTCCGCTATTCATCTTTATTTCACCCCCTGTTATTATTGATGTCTTATCTCCATCTTTATATTGTATCCGTTACGGCCAGGATATTTCAAACATCACATTCTTTTTTAGGATATGATTATTTTTTCTGAGGAAAACGTCCGGATAACTTCCTAATGAAATAAAAAAAACCGCAATTCAGCGGTTTTCAGGCATGGGTGACAGCTTATAAAAAAGGCACATTGAGGATAACTCCTCAATGTGCCTTTTTATTATTCACCAGATACATATGGTAGTAATGCCATAGTACGTGAGCGTTTAATAGCAATCGTTAATTTACGTTGATATTTAGCGCTTGTACCAGTTACACGACGTGGTAAAATTTTACCGCGTTCTGAGACGAATTTTTTAAGAAGATCTACATCTTTGTAATCAATTTTAGTGATTCCGTTAGATGTGAAATAACAAACCTTTTTACGCTTACCGCGTCCTTTACGTCCACCCATTGCCATGATAAATTTCCCTCCCTGCTTTTTGAATTTTCATTTTAAACGGCTGTTTAAAATGGAAGATCGTCATCTGAAATGTCGATTGTCTTACCGTCATTTGCAAACGGATCGTCATCTACACGAGTGTAGTTGTTATTGCTCCGTTGATTCTGATTAGGATTTTGTCCATACGAATTGTTGTCATTTCCGTTATTATTGCCATAACTTCTTTGACCCCCACCGTAAGAACCGCCTTCATTTCTTTCACCCGCTGAACTGCTTCGTGGTTCAAGGAATTGAACGCTCTCAGCCAGAATCTCCGTCACATATACGCGTTTGCCGTCTTGTCCTTCATAATTACGTGTTTGGACACGTCCATCCACGCCAGCTAAACTGCCCTTTTTCAAGAAGTTAGCTACATTTTCTGCCGGTTTACGCCAAACTACACAGTTAATGAAATCCGCTTCACGTTCACCCTGCTGATTCGTAAAACTACGGTTCACAGCTAAAGTAAAGGTAGCTACGGGAACTCCATTAGGTGTATATCGTAATTCAGGATCTTTAGTTAAGCGTCCTACCAAAACTACGCGATTCATCATCAGAATCAACCCCTAGGTTTCAATCTTGTTTCATATGAAGCAAGATTAGAATTTATATTAAATATCGGATTATTCTTCTTCTCTAGTAGCCATGTGGCGAATAATGTCTTCACTGATTTTAGCAAGACGATCGAATTCTTGAATCGCAGCACTTTCAGCGTTAACTTTAAGAAGCATGTAGTAACCATCGCGGAAATCATTGATTTCATATGCAAGACGGCGTTTACCCCATTCTTTTGCTTCTACTTCCGCACCATTATCAGAAAGGATTGTGTTGAAACGTTCAACTAAAGCTTTTTTAGCTTCTTCCTCAATGTTTGGACGGATGATATACATAATTTCGTATTTTCTCATCACTGTCACCTCCTTTTGGTCTAAGCGGCCCAATTGGGCAAGGAGCAATTATTTATAATTACTCACAAGATAAAATTATAGCATAGTTAAAGAGGCTTTGCAACGAACGGTTCGACTTTTAATTGTAATCTAATGACCGTTGATTTACACTTCAGGCACTCGCTTTCCGCGGGCGGTCCAGGAGCCTCCTCGGCCCTGCTTTGCTGGGGTCTCTTACCTTCCGTTCCAATCAACTCCTTTTGTCGACAAACTGAAAGACCCTACTTATGAACGGTAGGGTCTTTGATTCTTAAACGTTAAAACGGAAATGGATAACATCGCCATCGTTAACGATGTATTCTTTTCCTTCCAAACGAACTTTACCTGCTTCTTTTGCAGCACCATGACTGCCCGCTTCAAGTAGATCGGTATAAGAAACCGTTTCGGCACGGATGAAACCACGTTCGAAGTCCGTGTGAATGACGCCTGCACATTGAGGTGCTTTCATTCCTTTGCGGAATGTCCAAGCACGCACTTCCTGTACACCAGCTGTAAAATATGTTGCCAATCCAAGCAGGTTATAAGAAGCACGGATCAACTGATCAAGACCTGACTCCTCGATGCCAAGTTCAGATAGGAACATTTCCTTTTCTTCACCTTCAAGCTCTGCAATTTCTTCTTCGATTTTGGCACAAATCACGATCACTTCGGCATTTTCCTTAGCGGCATATTCACGAACTTGCTGTACATATTCATTATCGTCAGCATTCGCCACTTCATCTTCGCTCACGTTCGCCACATAAAGCGTCGGCTTCGCTGTAAGTAAATGCATGCCCTTCACGATTTTTTGCTGTTCTTCAGTGAACTCGACGGTACGTGCAGGCTTTTCATCTTCCAATGCTTCTTTTAAAGCTACAAGGATTTCATGTTCTGCCACAGCGGCTTTATCTTTTTGCTTAGCCATTTTTCCGACACGGTCGATGCGTTTGACAACAGATTCCAAATCGGCAAGGATCAATTCAAGGTTGATGACTTCGATATCATCGATTGGATTCACTTTTCCGGAGACATGGGTAATGTTATCGTCTGCAAAACAACGGACGACTTGACAAATTGCATCCACCTGACGGATATGGGAAAGGAATTTATTACCCAATCCTTCTCCTTTACTTGCTCCTTTTACAATCCCGGCGATATCCGTGAATTCAAATGCTGTCGGAACGGTTTTTTTCGGTTTTACCAATTCAGTCAGTTTTTGCAGACGGTGATCTGGCACTTCCACGATCCCGACATTTGGGTCGATCGTACAGAAAGGATAGTTAGCAGATTCCGCACCCGCCTGAGTAATTGCATTAAATAAAGTGGATTTACCTACGTTAGGCAAACCGACTATACCAGCTGTTAAAGCCATTTATATTTCACTCCTTCAAGATGATTCGTACATATGGGAAAAGAACTGATCTTCTTTAAAGACCCTCCAATTACCTAAACCTTTCCCAATTATAGATTTCGCTTCCTAAAAAGACAAGTAAATCATGAGAAACGCAGGACTGCTTTCACTCAAAAAAAAAAGCATGATCACTCATCATGCTTTTGCAGAACTTTTTTCATTTTCTTCGCGAATTCACGTCGAGGCAGCATCACGCTATGGCCGCACCCTTCACATTTTATCCGGATATCCATACCGAGCCGTATAATTCTCCACTTATTCACTCCACAGGGATGCGGTTTCTTCATTTCCACAATATCTTTAAGTGCAAATTCCTTTTCTTCCATAACCATGAGCCCCCTAATTCCTATGACTCGCTGCCATTGTACGTAGATTTAATCCCACTTGAATCAAGCGCAGCACTTATTTCAATTCTTAATATCCTACTGATTTCAATGTGATGCATCGGCTTTGTTTCCGCCTTAATCCGAAAGACGATTTCTTCAGGACTAATTTTTTCAATTCCCAAAAATTCAGGTGTTTTGATCAATGCATCGTATTTGCCTTCCATACTGTTTAAAAGATCAATCAGCACCTTTTCGGCACGCTCGATCGATCCATCGTTAGGTATGGTCACATCAACGACAGCCATACTATTTAAAATGGAATAATTCGTGACCTGAACGATGCTTCCGTTGGGTATGAAGTGCAATTCACCTGCACCGCTTTTAATTTTCGTTGTACGAAGCCCGATTTCAATGACTTCCCCTTCAAAATTATTGATTTTAATATAATCCCCAACCGAGAAATGATCTTCAAAAATAACGAAAAATCCTGTAATTATATCCTTGACCAAACTTTGAGCACCAAAACCAACTGCCAAACCGAGAACACCGGCACCAGCGAGTAATGGCATTACTTCAATTCCGAAAATTTCCAGAATCATTATCAAGGCAATGAAATTGATGACATAGGTAATGATATTTTCGAGCAATTTAATGAGTGTCGCTTCCCTGCGCTCCGATACCCGAATGGGACTCCTTAAACGTGCTTTGAAAAATTTATTCAGAATAGTCTTTCCTATTCTAATAATAATACGCGATAACAATAGAACAAGGAAGATTTTAATAATCCCCTCGCCCATCAGCAGCCATATCTTTTCATCCAATATCTCTTTTGTAACGTTATCATAAATGCGATCCATATTTTCCTCCTGCCTAATGCAATTAACTGCAAAACTTTTATATCGTCTATATGATTTTTCCCATATAGACGGATTCCTCCACCCTTCATGCATTGATATAACCATGATGTAGAGGATTTTCTCTATTTTATCAATAAATAATGGTTTTTGTACAAAAAAAATTTGGGTATATAGGTAAAAGAATTAGAAGTTTTTTCCCAAATATTAAAGTAATTATTTACTAGAAAGTATAAATGAAAGCAATTGGTAGAGGATAACGGCAATTCATATCCCCTTCACCTGTTTGCCTGTTCTACAAAAAATTCCCTCATCCAGGATGTTAAATACCGTATATTTTCCCCTTTTTATCCGTATACTGTAATACCAAATAAAGTAAAGGAGTTGAGCCGATGAATCTGAATTCTAGTCTATTTAATAATAATAAAAATAGATTGAGTCGCATCCTGCATGAAGATACGGATGCATCCAAACAAATTTCCCAGGAATTAATCAACCTCCTACCAACCGGAAAGCTCCAACCAATCGTCATCGTCTGCATAGGCACGGACCGTTCCACAGGCGATTCACTCGGACCACTTGTCGGCACTCTGCTTAGTGAAAAAGCTGAAAACGGTTCTTCTTCATTCCATGTTCATGGTACTCTGGATGACCCTATACATGCGATGAATTTACAGGAAAAATTAAATGAAATCAAAAAAATGCACGCCAATCCCTTTATCGTCGGAATCGATGCTTGCTTAGGGAAAATGAAAAGCGTCGGAATCGTTCAAATTGGCCAGGGACCAGTGAAGCCAGGGGCTGGGGTCAATAAAGATCTTCCTTCCGTCGGAAATGCACATATTACAGGAATCGTGAATGTAAGTGGATTCATGGAGTTCATGGTCTTGCAGAACACACGTCTTAATCTTGTGCTAAAAATGGCCAAAACCATTGCCGAGGGGATTTATGAAGCACAAAATCATTATCCAGTAAAACCTTCCATCACCCCTTTCACATGGTCATTCAAGCAAGAAAAAACCCTATGATCGGTTTTTTCTTATCATAAAAAAGAAGGAAAGGGCCAATCCCCTTCCTTCTTTTTTATACATAATACATGAGAGTAACCAGAATCGCGGTGATCATTATGCCCGGAAGCAGATTTGCCACCCTTATTTTGGTCAGACCGATAATATTCAAACCAATTGCCAAAATCATGACTCCCCCAGTTGCTGTCATTTCCAGTATAAAGGAATCCATTAAAGCTGTTGGGATCATCGTATTGATCTGCCTTGAGAAAATTGCTATGAATCCCTCATAAAGAATGACCGGAAATGCTGAAAAAAGTACACCTATGCCAAGTGTACTGGCGAGGACCAATGCTGTAAAGCCATCGATGATCGCTTTTGTTATCAAAACGTCATGATCATTCCGGATACCGCTATCCAGGGCACCGATGATGGCCATCGCCCCAATGCCAAATATGAGCGTAGCCGTTACAAATCCCTGAGATATCGAAATTCCTTCCTTCGCTTTCATCCTGCGTTCAAGCCAATTGCCTAAAGAATTTAGCCTAGCCTCAAGATTCATCCATTCACCGAGGACAGCCCCTCCGACAATACTTAAAATGACAACAAGGAAATTATCGCTTTTTAAGCCCATCTGCAAACCTAAGACCATGACGGCCAAACCGATACCGCTCATGACCGTTTCTTTTATCTTTTCAGGTATATGTTGTAAAAACCTTCCTAAAATCGAACCGATTAAAATGCAGGCACCATTCACCAAAGCCCCTAATAATACCATCTCATCCACCTAATTTTCTGCATATGTCGTCACGATCTTTTCATAAAGGGGATCTAAGAGGATAGGTTCTCTTGATCGATCAAGTTCAAAATTCTCTCTAAATCTTCCTTTGAAAAGAATTCTATTTCTATTTTTCCTTTTTTCTTGCTTTGTTTTATCGTTACGCTCGTTCCTAGTCTTTCACGCAGACTTGTCTCCCGTTGCTTTATGAAGATATCTTTTTTTTCTTGTTTCTTAGGTTTAGTTTCACGTGAAACGGTATCATTCAATTGATGAATATATTGCTCTAGCTGTCTGACATTCATTCCTTCTTTGAGGATTTTATCCGCTACCGGCTTAAGCATCTCTTTTTTCTTTAAACCTAGCAATGCCCGGCCATGCCCCATGGAAATTTCCCCGTCGGAGATATATCTCCTAATCCCTTCAGGCAAAGATAGCAATCTAACATGGTTTGCGATATGGGGACGGCTTTTACCCAGCCGATTGGCTAACTGCTCCTGGGTGAATTCCAATTTTTCCAGAAGCGTTTGATAAGCGACAGCCTCCTCGATTGGATTCAAATCTTCCCTTTGCAGGTTTTCCAAAATCGCCAGTTCCATCATCTGCTGTTCGCTCAATTTCCTCACAACGACCGGAACTGTCTTTAAACCAGCTTCCTCGGCAGCACGATAACGCCTTTCCCCAGCAACGATTTCATATCCCTTAATGCTTTCCCGGGCAATAATCGGCTGTAATATCCCATGTTCCATGATGGATTGCTTTAATTCCTCTATAGCTTCAAGCCGAAAGCTCTTTCGGGGCTGATAAGGATTTGGCCTTAATTCCCTTAATTTGATTTCTCGCACGATTTCATCTTTACTGATTTCCCCACTATTGAAAAGTGCGTTAAGTCCTTTGCCAAGTCCTTTAGCCATTTGATACCACTTCCTTTGCCAGTTCTAAATAGACCTCCGCCCCTCGTGACTTTGGATCATATATAATTATCGGTTCTCCATGGCTCGGTGCTTCACTCAAACGGACATTGCGGGGAATGATGGTTTGATAGACTTTATCCTGAAAGTATTTTTTGACCTCTTCTATGACCTGGAGACCTAGATTCGTTCTTGCATCCAACATCGTCAATAGCACACCCTCGATTTTCAAATCATGGTTCAAATGCTTTTGGACGAGGCGGACCGTGTTCAATAGTTGACTCAAACCCTCCAATGCATAGTATTCACATTGTACCGGAATCAAAACTGCATCGGCGGCCGTTAAGGCATTAAGCGTAAGCAAACCCAATGATGGAGGGCAGTCAATCACAATGTAATCATATTGGCCCTGCACCTCTTCTAATGCCCTTTTTAACCGGACTTCCCTAGAGATGGTTGGGACAAGTTCAATTTCTGCACCTGCCAGTTGAATTGTCGCAGGTATGGCATATAGGTTTTCTACCTTTGTTTCCATGACGACGGTACTGGCCTCGATATCATCAACCAATACATCATAAATACATTGTTCCACATCTGCTTTGTCAATACCTGCACCGCTTGTCGCATTTCCCTGCGGGTCAATATCGACCATTAAGACTTTCTGTCCTATGTAAGCAAGACAAGCACTTAGGCTGACAGAAGTTGTCGTTTTTCCAACACCGCCCTTTTGATTGGCAATGGCGAGAATCTTACCCACGAATTCACCCGCTTTCAACTATCTTCATCACGCTTTTATCTATTGATTTTTACCGTAAATCCATTTATTTCTTTCTATTTTATCATGAATGTTACTGGAAGAAATCGTTTTCTGAAATTCCTCTTAAATTTGAAATATATCTAAAAGCATTAAAAATCCGGGAAAAGTGGAATGTTTTTTTTTGTGGAAATACCAGTTTTGATCGAAAATAAAAAAAGCTTGGCAATCGGAGACTACCAAGCGGGTAAGGATAGGGAATCAAGTTTTTTTCTTGGGTATTTTAATCGTGAACTGATAATACTCCTCGAATTCTTCTTCCTCTGCATCCAAATTTATTCCATTGTCTGTAACCATATTGAGTGATTGGCGTATGGTATTCACGGCAATCCTCATGTCTTTACTAAACGCTTTTCGCTTAGGTTTCGGCTTCTGCACAGTACCCGTCAAGAGCTTGACGACCTGCTCTTCGGTCTGTTTGACGTTTAACCCTTTTTCGATGATTTCCAAAAGCAGTTTAAGCTGCTTTTCAGGACTCTTCAACGGTATCAACGAGCGGGCATGGCGTTCCGTAATTTGCTTTTGAAGAAGTGCATCCTGAACCTCCTGGGGCAGCTTAAGCAGCCGTAGCTTATTCGCCACGGTAGATTGTCCTATTCCCAGTCTTTGTGCCAAAGCTTCTTGTGTTAAACTATGCAGCTCCAATAGTTTTCCATAAGCCAAAGCTTCTTCAATCGGTGTCAGTTCTTCACGCTGAAGGTTTTCTATCAGCGCAACGGAAGCCGTTTCTGTATCGGTGAAATCTTTGATTATTGCGGGTGCCAATTCCCAGCCAAGCTTTTGCATGGCCCGAAAACGACGCTCACCTGCAATGATTTCATACTTTCCCTGACCATAAGTCCTTACTACAATTGGTTGAATGATCCCATGTGTATGGATCGTTTGGGCCAATTCGGCAATTTTATCGTCATTAAAAACGGTCCTTGGTTGAAATCGATTAGGCACAATATCAGAAATGGAAATTTTTCTTATCTCTTCATTATTATTGCTAGGTGTCTCCATCTCTAGTTGCTCTTCTTCTTTTTCGCCAAACCCAAAGAACCGCGAAAAAGGATGCTTCATCTTCCTACACCACCTTTTAAAACTCCCAAATAACATATTCTCTATTTAAAGGACAAGTCCTGCATACATTTCCCGACATGGTTATACATATGGCCCTACACTGTAAAAAACATGTCGACTGGCACCATCAAGGCAATAATTTAGGAATGGACGGCCAGTCATGAAAAATATCGGCAGGCTTGCCCAAAATTATTTCCCTGAATCAGCCAGCATAGGGCACAAGTTTAGAGTGAAAATAATAAGGTCATACATTTATAGTAAAAGAAAATAAGGGCAAGTACCAGCCATATATATCTGAATCATCTACGCTTACTATGAAAACTTACTCATCCTACAGAGGTTATTCAATAGGCTGCTTATTCGGTGTCCCTGGTTTTCTCGGGTATTTTTTAGGAGTCTTCTTCACTTTTTTTACAGTAATGATGTTTCTTTCACTATTTTCTTCTGGCAATGTGAAAGGATGAATTTCTTCAATTTTTCCGCCTAACGTAAAAATGGCCTTCTTCCCAGTATCCATTTCATCTTGTGCACTTGCCGCTTTCATGGCAATGAATGTCCCATCCAGTTTAACGAGCGGCAAACATAGTTCACTTAAAACGGACATCCTGGCTACTGCCCTTGCCATGACAATATCATAGGATTCGCGGTTCTCCTGTTTTTGGGCGAAGGTTTCCGCCCGGTCATGATAGAAGGAAACTCCCTTTAATTGCAAGGAATCCGCAAGGTGATTCAAAAAAGAAATTCGCTTATTCAAAGAATCCACAATCGAGACGTGGATATCAGGGAAACAAATCTTCAATGGAATACTCGGAAATCCAGCTCCAGCCCCAACATCGCAAATTCGATATGATTTGTTAAAGTCAAAATAGAAGGCTGCACTGATTGAATCATAAAAATGCTTAAGATAGACTTCTTCTTTATCAGTGATGGCTGTTAAGTTCATCTTTTCGTTCCATTCCACCAATAATCGATAATAAGTGTCAAACTGATCAAGCTGTTGAGGAGAAAGCTCGATCCCTTTCTCCAGCAGTGCTTGTTGGAACTGTTCAATATTCATGTCTTTTCAATCCTTTTCGGGTATTTCCATTACTGAGATACTCTGGCAATCTTTCCTTGTTCCAAATAAACAAGCAAAATGGAAACATCAGCGGGATTCACACCGGAAATTCTTGAAGCCTGAGCTACTGATAGCGGGTGGACCTGCTTTAATTTTTGACGTGCTTCCGTTGCAAGTCCAGAAATTGCATCATAATCGATATTCTCTGGAATCTTTTTATTCTCCATTTTTTTCAGGCGATCGACCTGTTGCAAGGATTTTTCGATATATCCTTCATACTTGATCTGGATTTCGACCTGTTCCGTCACATCATCGCTCAGTTCGTCATCACTTGGCGCCAACTTCTGAATATGGGAATAATCCATTTCAGGCCGTTTCAATAAATCGGAGGCCCGGATTCCATCCTTTAACTCACTGCCGCCACTTGCAGTAATGATTTCTTGTACCTCTTTGGTCGGTTTGATGAAGTTTGATTTCAGTCGTTCCTTTTCCATTTCAACCGCTTCCTTTTTCATAAGGAATCGATTGTAGCGTTCTTCTTTGATCATTCCGATATTGAATCCAATTTCCGTTAAGCGTAAATCGGCATTATCATGACGCAATAATAAACGATATTCTGCACGTGAAGTCAGCAATCGGTATGGTTCATTCGTGCCTTTCGTTACAAGGTCATCAATGAGAACACCAATATAGGCATCCGAACGGCTTAATATCAGTTCTTCTTTACCCAGTGCATTCAATCCTGCATTAATACCGGCCATCAATCCTTGTCCTGCCGCTTCCTCGTAGCCGGATGTCCCGTTAATTTGGCCAGCAGTATAAAGATTTTTGATTTTCTTCGTTTCAAGTGTAGGCCATAGCTGTGTAGGAACGATAGCATCATATTCAATTGCATATCCTGCGCGCATCATTTCCGCCTTTTCAAGTCCTGGAATTGTTTGCAGGATTTTCACTTGCACATCCTCAGGCAGACTTGTAGATAAACCTTGCACATAAACTTCCTTTGTATTGCGGCCCTCAGGTTCCAGGAATATTTGATGCCTTGGTTTATCATTAAAACGGACGACTTTATCTTCAATCGATGGACAATAACGCGGACCGGTTCCTTTAATCATTCCCGAATACATTGGTGAACGATGTAGATTCTCATCAATGAGCTGGTGTGTCCCCTCATTCGTGTACGTTAACCAGCATGGCAATTGATCCGTTATGAACTTTGTCGTTTCATAAGAAAATGCACGCGGCACTTCATCGCCAGGCTGAATTTCCGTCTTGCTGTAATCTATGGAAGAGCTATTCACGCGTGGCGGTGTTCCTGTTTTAAAACGGACCAAATCAAATCCTAACTGCTCTAAATGTTCAGAAAGCCTGATGGAAGGCTGCTGATTATTAGGGCCGCTTGAATATTTCAGTTCCCCTAAAATGATTTCGCCGCGTAAATATGTTCCAGTCGTGATTACGACAGTTTTCGCACGGTACACCGCGCCTGTTTTAGTGATGACACCCGTGCATACGTTGTTTTCAACAATTAATTCCTCTACCATTCCTTGAATCAATGTTAGATTTTCTTGGTCTTCTATCGTCTTTTTCATTTCTTGTTGATAGAGAAATTTATCTGCCTGCGCCCTCAATGCACGAACAGCCGGACCTTTAGCCGTATTGAGCATCCTCATTTGAATATGGGTCTTGTCGATATTTTTCCCCATTTCTCCGCCTAAAGCGTCAATTTCCCTAACGACTATCCCTTTTGCCGGCCCACCAACGGAGGGATTGCATGGCATGAAGGCGACCATATCCAAGTTAATGGTGATCATCAACGTTTTAGCTCCGACTCTTGCCGCTGCAAGGCCTGCCTCACTGCCAGCATGACCGGCACCAATAACAATGACATCATAACTACCTGCTTCGTACTGCATATCCTTTTCCTCCTTTTACGCTTATTTTCCTAAACAAAATTGAGAGAACAATTGGTTGATCAAATTATCCTGAACGCTTTCGCCAATGATTTCTCCGAGTAGCTCCCATGCTTTCGTGAAATCGATTTGAACCAAATCAACCGGTGTCCCCATTCCAATAGCATCGATTGCATCTTCGATAGACTGTAATGCCTGCCCCAGCAAAGCTATATGTCTGGCATTAGAAACATAGGTCAGGTCTCCCGTTTCTAAAGAACCCTCGAAAAATAAAGAAGCGATGGCCTCTTCCAATTCATCGACCCCTCGATCCTCCAGTAACGAAGTCGTAACAACTTTATGGGATGCCGCCTTTTCCTTAACCTTGGCCATATCGATTTTTTGTGGAAGGTCGGTTTTATTGATGATAACGATGACATCCATACCCTCGACCGCTTGAAATAGTTTCTCATCCTCAGTAGTGAAATCATCGGAATAATTCAATACAAGCAATATTAAATCAGCCTCTTTTAATACTGCACGGGACCGTTCAACACCAATTCGTTCGACGATATCTTCCGTTTCGCGAATTCCTGCCGTATCGACAAGTTTAAGCGGTACACCGCGAACATTGACATACTCTTCGATTACGTCACGTGTTGTACCTGGAATATCAGTGACGATCGCTTTATTTTCATGAACTAAGCTGTTAAGCAGAGAAGATTTTCCGACATTAGGGCGCCCTATGATAACGGTCGCAAGCCCATCCCGAAGTATTTTCCCCTGTTGGGCCGTGTGAAGCAGTTTCTCTATTTCTTTCTTCACATAACTGCCCTTTTCCAAAAATAAACGATGCGTCATTTCTTCGACATCATCATATTCCGGATAATCTATATTTACCTCGACTTGAGCGAGGGTCTGTAAAATTTCTTGACGCAGGTTTTGAATTAATTTCGAAAGCCTGCCTTCCATTTGACCTAATGCAACATTCATGGCTTTATCCGTTTTAGCACGGATTAAATCCATAACGGCCTCAGCTTGAGAGAGGTCGATCCTGCCATTCAAAAAAGCCCGTTTCGTAAATTCACCAGGTTCCGCTAAACGAGCACCTTGTGAGAGAATAAGCTGCAATACCCGATTGACCGAAACGATTCCACCGTGACAATTTATTTCAACTACATCTTCTCTTGTAAATGTCTTTGGACCCTTCATGACAGAAACCATGACTTCCTCTATGATTTCACCTGTTTTGGGCTGGATAAGGTGGCCATAATGAATCGTATGTGATTTCACTTCAAGCAATCCTTTTCCACCTGGTCCTTTAAAGATCCTATCGGCTATTTCTATGGCCTCATCACCGCTGATTCTAACGATGGCGATTGCCCCTTCCCCTAAGGGAGTAGAGATAGCGGTGATTGTATCGAATTCCATGCTTTCACCTCTTATATATTGATGGTTCTATTTTTTTCTGCTAATAAAATCGTCGAATCCCTAAATTACTACAATACCACAGTATATTCATGAAAAAAAGTAGATACTCCTCCACTCCAAGAGTTATCCACATGCAATTAATCCATATTCTGTAACATCCATTCTAACTTATCCACATGTGAATAACAAACATTGCCCGCTTCCCTTTCTTCCATTCCTTTTACGGATCAAGAGAAAATAAAAGGAAATTTGTCAGTTATTGTTGAATTGATACTTTGAAAAAACTTTCGACACAACGATTTCATGGCCTAAAAAAAAGAACCCCTGCTTAAAAAGCAGAAGGTTCATTTAAGTGGAGTAATGACCAAGTGGCGATATGGCTCAGTCCCACTTGATGTTGTTTTTATTTTTGGATAATCCAAGAGGGCATTATGGATGACCTTACGTTCATAAGATGGCATCGGCTCGAGTGAAACAGCTTTACCTGTTTTCATGGCTTTATTTGCCATTCTTTCAGCCAATTGGATTAAGGTGTCATTGCGGCGATTTCGATAATCTTCTGCATCTACAGTAATATTCAAATACTGCTTCGAATACCGATTTGCAACAAGCTGAGCTAAATACTGAAGTGAATTTAGTGTTTGACCCCTTTTTCCAATCAATAATGCAATTTTATCACCTGATAAATGGAAAGTTACGTTCTTCCCTTTACGGGTGACATCAATTTGTGCATCGACTCCCATCTCCAAGCTGACTTCCTTCAAAAACCCAAGTGTCTCTTCAATGGGATCTGCAGGCAATGTCACATGGACAATGGCCTTCCTTGCACCAAATAAACCAAAAAATCCTTTTTTGCCCTCATCTTCTATTTCAATCTCCACGCGATCTTTAGTGCTGTTCAGTTGAGCTAAAGCTAAATTTACTGCTTCTTCGACAGATTGTCCTGTAGCAGTTACCTTTTTCACTTTTTCTTTGCCCCTCCCGCGTTTTCCGCAGCTGCTTTTCTAAGATCCGGACCTTTGATGAAATATGTTTGAACGATACCAAAAAGGTTACCAACTACCCAGTAAAGAGAAAGAGCAGCGGGGAAATTAATAGCAAAAACAACAATCATGATTGGCATGATGTAAAGCATCATGGTCATTTGTGCCGCCATTTGTGGATTGGAGTTCATTCCAGCCATGGACATCTTTTGCTGAATAAAGGTCGTGATACCTGCAACGACCGGTAAAATATAATAAGGATCCGGGGAACCTAAATCAAACCAAAGAAAACTATGTAAAGCAATTTCTTCCGTACGGCTGATTGCATGGTAAAATCCGATCAAAATCGGCATTTGCACCAATATCGGCAAACATCCCGCCAATGGATTCACATTATATTTTGAAAATAGAGCCATTGTTTCTTGCTGTAGTTTTTGTTGTGTGGCAGCATCTTTTGAGCTGTATTTTGCTTGAAGTTCTTTCATCTCAGGCTGAATGGCCTGCATTGCTTTCGAGCTTTTCACCTGTTTGATCATTAATGGGAGTAATGCCAAGCGAATGATAAGTGTAACACCGATGATTCCCAAACCATAGTTCTCGCCAAATGCTTCAGAAAGCCAAATGATCAGGGCTGATAATGGATAGACAATGTATGAATTCCAAAAACCTTCACTCTCCGCAGTAATAGGTTCTTTAATTTCCGTACACCCTGCTAACAACATCATTATCGAGGCTAGTCCAATAATGAGTAATATTCGTTTTTTCAACCGTAATTTCCTCCTAACTGCAATCAATCTTTTTTGAAACAATTGTGAACTGTTTATTAGAAGATTTCAAGGAAAAGCCATCCACTTTTTTCCACAGCTTACAATCGGAATTTTCTATGTCATCTTTCTCAAGTAACCACATGATCCGGGGAGTGCTTATTCGATATAAGGGGACTTTATTGGTTTTTCTTTTTAAAGTTTAATGATTTAGAACGTTTCAGGACATGGATCAAGCTGCTTTTCACCTGGAAAAAGTCCATCTCCGCCGCTGGCTTTCGAGCAATCACAATATAATCCTTACCCTCTTCTATATCTTCTTTCAATTCCAAAAACGCTTGCCGTATGTATCTTTTGATTTGGTTCCTAACCACGGCGTTCCCGATTTTTTTACTGACTGAAAGGCCGATCCGAAAATAATCCTGACCCGGCTTTTCAAGGACATAGACAACGAATTGCCGATTAGCAGAAGATTCACCTTTTTTAAACACAAGCTGAAATTCGTCCTCTTTCTTAATCCTTAACTTTTTTTTCATTTTTACACCTTCATTACATGAATTGAGTCTCAGTAAATCCCTTATTTTGCGAAAAAAGACCACTGAGACTTTTCAGTGGTCTATGCAGATAATACTTTTCTGCCCTTACGGCGACGTGCAGCGATTACTCTACGTCCGTTTTTCGTGCTCATACGTGCACGGAAACCGTGAACTTTACTATGTTTGCGGTTATTCGGTTGATAAGTTCTTTTCATTATATGACACCTCCCTGAGGAATAACAGTTAAAGACAGTCTTTACAATTATATAGATGGAGGTTTCTACTTGTCAACCTCATCCATAAAAATATTTCATTTTTAATGCTCAATGTCCAGTAGGCCTTTTTTTACTACCTAGCCTATTGTAAATGATTTTGCTCCGAACTGATATAGAAATTTTTGGGGAAAGGAAAATTTCCATCATTTTATCGATGAGCACAAATATGAAATTCGCATTGAATCATTCCTCGATCGACACAACATTCGACAAATAACTAGGTATGAACCTGAATCATTTTCAATCTGTCTCATGCAGGTCTTCCGGCTTGAACAACTTGGTTCAAGATAATTAATTCGAGCCTGTAATCACGGTCTGTGGATAAAATTCGACATGTTTTTTTCTATCCACAAACCATTTTATAGACTTTTGCACATAACAATGGCCTGTGGAAAAGTTTTTCCCACAAGCTCGGTAAGTTGTGGATAAAGTTTTCTAACCCATTGCAAGACGCCTGATTTTCTGATATTATATTTGTGTTTTCACTCTGAATAACTTTATCAACAGGGAACGTTTATCCACAGACTGTGTATAACTTGTGGATAGTTTATTCGACCTGTGTATATTAATCTGTCCACAGATGGTGGATATTGTCGAAAACCCTTTTTTCTTCTTTATTATATAATTCTTAAAATACCTGTTGATGAATAAACATTCAAATCTGCACTGGCTTACCAGATGTAGTCTGTACAAAAGTTGTACAGCGCAAGATATAGTTTTTTAGGCACTTCACGTAACACAACACAAAATCCCTTATACAGCTCACCGAACCTTTGCTGTCAAAATTAATATCAAGACGGCAATCGATGAGTTTATTTGTGCCTATACATTTAGATACAATTATTAAAAATTTTTTGCAAAGGAGGGATAAGTTTGGATAACATCGATAGCCTCTGGAACCAGGCGCTCGGAAAGATCGAAAAAAAAATCAGTAAACCAAGCTTTGAAACTTGGCTTAAATCAACCAAGGCTTATTTACTGCAAGGTGATACCTTAACAGTCACCGCCCCCAATGAATTTGCCAGGGATTGGCTTGAAGAACGCTATTCCCATCTTATTTCCGATGTATTGTTTGAACTTACCGGTGAGGAATTAGAAGCAAAATTCATCATTCCCCCTAATCAAGAAGATGATGATTTCACCGTTCCTGTTCAGCCTAAAAAGATAAAAAAACAGGACAAAGAGCATGCTGCATTTCCACAGCATATGCTGAATGCGAAAAATACATTCGATACATTTGTCATCGGCTCCGGCAATCGTTTTGCCCATGCCGCGTCTCTCGCTGTCGCAGAAGCTCCTGCCAAAGCCTATAATCCCTTATTCATATACGGGGGGGTAGGTCTTGGAAAAACGCATTTAATGCATGCAATCGGGCATTATGTTCTTGAGCATAATCCGAATGCAAAGGTCGTTTATTTATCATCTGAAAAGTTCACGAATGAATTCATCAACTCGATTCGGGACAATAAAGCTGGGGAATTCCGTGATAGATATCGAAGCGTGGATGTTTTATTAATTGATGATATTCAATTCCTTGCGGGAAAAGAACAAACTCAAGAAGAGTTTTTCCATACATTCAATGCGTTGCATGAAGAAAGCAAACAGATTGTCATCTCGAGTGACCGCCCGCCAAAAGAGATACCTACACTCGAGGATCGCCTCCGTTCAAGGTTTGAGTGGGGCTTGATCACGGATATCACACCTCCTGATCTGGAAACGCGGATTGCCATATTGCGTAAAAAGGCAAAAGCTGAGGGGCTTGATATCCCGAATGAAGTCATGCTCTATATTGCCAACCAAATCGATTCCAATATTCGTGAACTGGAGGGTGCACTTATTCGTGTCGTCGCCTATTCTTCGTTGATCAATAAAGATATAAATGCCGATTTGGCAGCTGAAGCATTAAAAGACATCATCCCTAGCTCAAAACCTAAAATAATCACCATTTTGGAAATCCAGAAGACGGTCGGTGAACATTATAGTGTCAAACTTGAGGATTTCAAGGCGAAAAAGCGGACTAAATCCGTAGCCTTTCCAAGACAGATTGCCATGTATCTTTCCAGGGAGTTAACGGACTCATCCCTGCCCAAGATAGGTGATGAATTTGGAGGTCGCGATCATACGACCGTTATCCATGCGCATGAAAAAATCTCCAAACTCATGCAAACGGATACCCAGCTTCAACGTCAGGTTAAAGAAATCCAGGACCAACTGAGGGTATAATAGATTCTGGATAATGTGAATAACTGACGACTACTTACACACAGTCTGTCCACATGTGGATAGACTGTTTTTCCTTAGGTTTAGTGGACTTATCCACATATCAACAGGCCCTACTACTATTACTACTATCTTTTTTAATAAAAATTATTAATATATATGCCTATTCGGCAATAAAAAAATTGGAGGATGAAACATGAGATTTATAATCCAAAGAGATCGATTAGTTCATAGTGTCCAAGAAGTAATGAAAGCAGTCACATCAAGGACGACGATTCCGATTCTAACGGGGATAAAAATAAGCGTCACTAGTGAAGGTGTCACTCTGACAGGAAGTGATTCAGATATCTCCATCCAATCATTCATCCCTGCTGAGGTTGATGGAGATGAGATTGTTGAAGTTAAAACTAGCGGCGGTATTGTCCTTAATGCCCGTTTTTTCAGTGAAATTGTCAAAAAGCTGCCGATGGATACTGTAGAAATTGAAGTGGAGAATAACTTTCAAACGATTATTCGCTCAGGTAAAGCTGAATTTAATCTAAATGGACTGGATCCTGAGGAATATCCGCATCTTCCGATCATTGAAGAAGAAAATATTTTCAAACTTCCAACGGACCTTTTAAAGACCCTTATCCGCCAAACTGGCTTTGCAGTGTCCACGTCAGAAACACGGCCCATCTTAACAGGTGTAAACTTGAAGGTTCAAGATGACGAATTGACCTGTATTGCAACAGATAGCCATAGGCTTGCAATGAGAACAGCCAAAATAGAAAATAAAATTAACGGTACCTATAGTGTTGTAATCCCAGGTAAAAGTCTGAATGAGTTAAGTAAAATCCTTGATGATACGAACGAACTCATAGAAATCGTCATTACCGAAAACCAAGTACTTTTCAAAGCTGAAAATTTATTGTTCTTCTCAAGACTGCTTGAAGGGAATTATCCCGATACATCACGCTTGATTCCATCTGATAGCAAAACGGATGTGACTGTTCACACTAAAGATTTTCTTCAAGCGATCGACAGGGCTTCTTTATTGGCGAGAGAAGGAAGAAATAATGTCGTCAAATTGACAACCCTGGAAGGCCGTATAATCGAAGTCTCTTCCAACACTCCTGAAATTGGTAAAGTAATTGAAGAGGTTCAGGCAGAAGCCATTGAAGGTGAAGACCTGAAAATCTCATTCAGTGCCAAGTTTGTAATGGATGCTCTAAAAGCATTGGAAGGTTCCGATATAAAAATTAATTTCACAGGTGCAATGCGTCCGTTTGTCATTCGCCCGCTACATGATGATTCCATGCTGCAATTAATTCTTCCGGTAAGGACTTATTAAGCTAAAATAATATTTCAAAAAAATTAAAGGCTTGTATAGCAGGTCTTTAATTTTTTTATATTTAAATATAGGTTTCCAAAGGGTTTTTAGCGTTTTTTCAATGCTGTACGGAACGCTGAATCGCTAAAAACGAGAACTGAAAAAGCTATACTTTGTCTTAATGGGATTAATTTAGTAAAATGAAATATTAAAGACTACTTAAGAAATGAGTGAGGCATGAAATGGACTCCATAAAAATCAATACCGAATATATTACGCTTGGACAATTCCTGAAATTGGCCGATTTAATCCAAAGCGGCGGAATGGCGAAATGGTTCTTAAGTGAATATGAGGTTTACATTAATGGCGAATTAGACGTGAGAAGGGGCAGAAAATTAAGATCAGGTGATAAAATAGAGATTCCTGGATTTGGCACCTACACAATTACAAGCTAAAACATAAGGGAAGAGCGGAATATGTATATTGAAAATATAAGTTTGAAAAATTACCGCAACTATACCGAATTGAATCTGACTTTTGAGAATAAAGTTAATGTAATCCTCGGCGAAAATGCTCAAGGAAAAACAAATGTCATGGAATCCATTTTTGTTTTAGCCATGGCAAAATCCCATCGGACCTCAAATGATAAAGAACTTATTCGCTGGGATGAAGAGTATGCTAAAATAGAAGGAAGAGTTAGAAAGAGAAATACCTCAATACCACTTGAGCTGACCATTTCAAAAAAAGGGAAAAAGGCGAAGTGCAACCATATTGAACAAAGAAAGTTGAGTCAATATGTCGGAAATATGAATGTGGTCATGTTTGCGCCTGAGGATCTTAACCTTGTAAAGGGAAGTCCTCTAGTCAGACGCCGTTTTATAGATATGGAAATTGGCCAGGTTTCTCCCGTATACCTTCATGATATGAGCCAATATCATAAAATACTTCAACAAAGAAATCATTACTTAAAGCTTCTGCAGACCCGGAAACAAACGGATACGACGATGCTTGACGTGCTGACTGATCAATTTATTCAGTATGCAGCGAAAATTGTCGAAAGAAGGTACGAGTTTCTTTTAAAGCTCCAGCAATGGGCAGAGCCGATTCATGCGGGGATCTCCAGAAATCTAGAAGTATTGAAAATCCAATATAAACCGTCGCTTGATGTATCAGAATCTATGGATTTGACGAAAATGATAGAAGTATACACAGAAAAATTTGATAAAATAAAAACAAGGGAGATTGAACGGGGTGTAACATTGGTAGGTCCTCATCGTGACGACCTGGTTTTTTTTGTGAATGACCGCGATGTCCAGACATATGGTTCACAAGGACAACAGCGTACGACTGCCCTGTCTTTGAAACTTGCCGAAATTGAGTTGATCCATGAAGAAATCGGCGAGTATCCCATTTTATTATTGGATGATGTGTTATCGGAACTTGACGATTTCCGTCAATCCCATTTACTGAATACGATACAAGGGAAAGTGCAAACATTTGTGACGACACCCTCCGTTGATGGAATCGATCATCAAACCCTAAGAGAAGCGTCCACCTTTTATGTGAGTCAAGGAAGTATAAAAAAGGTTAAATGATGAGGTGAATGTATGTATCTCCATATTGGTGAAGACATTCTTGTGAAGACGGATGATGTCATAGCCATTTTAGATAAGAAGCTGCTTCAGGCCTCTCCAATCATGAGTGAATTTTTGGAGAAAAAGTCTGATGTAACTTACCATTTAGCAAAAAACTCGGTTAAATCGATTGTAGTGACGGACAAACAGGTATATTATTCACCGCTTGCGTCGTCCACTTTGAAAAAGCGTTCACTGCAATCATCGCTCTTAATCGATGATATAGATATTCTTTGAATTGTAGCTAAACATTATAATTACTCCTGAAAATTGATAAATGCCAAAAGAAAAGTGTAGGTGATACGAATGACAATGGAACAAAAAGAAGTACAAGCTCAGGCATACGATGAGAATCAGATACAGGTTTTAGAAGGCTTAGAAGCAGTTCGTAAACGTCCGGGGATGTATATCGGCTCTACCTCTGCAAAAGGACTTCACCATCTTGTTTGGGAAATTGTCGATAATAGTATTGATGAGGCACTAGCTGGTTTCTGTACGGAAATCAAAGTGACGATCGAAGAAGACAATAGTATAACCGTTGTCGATAATGGTCGGGGAATTCCAGTCGGTATCCATGAAAAAATGGGACGGCCAGCAGTTGAAGTAATCATGACGGTCCTTCATGCGGGCGGTAAATTTGGCGGCGGGGGCTACAAGGTCTCCGGTGGTTTGCATGGTGTTGGGGCTTCAGTAGTTAATGCCCTATCCACAGTATTGGAAGTTTATGTTCATCGTGAAGGTAAAATCCATTACCAGCAATTTAACCGCGGTATCCCTAAAGAAGATTTGAAAATTATCGGGGAAACCGATCATACCGGCACGACTGTACACTTCGTTCCGGATGGTGAAATCTTCACCGAAACCCTGGAATATGATTTCGATACATTAGCCACACGAATCCGTGAGCTTGCATTCCTGAATAAAGGCTTGAAGCTGATCATTGAAGATAAACGTGGGGAAGAAGTGAAAATCAGAGATTTCCACTATGAGGGCGGCATCAAATCTTATGTTGAGCATTTGAACCGTTCTAAAGAGGTATTGCATGAGGAACCGATTTTCATGGAAGGCGAAAAAGATGGAATTTCTGTTGAATTGGCTCTCCAATATAACGACAGCTATATCAGTAATGTCTTTTCTTTCGCCAATAATATCCACACCTATGAAGGTGGTACGCATGAGTCCGGATTCAAGACTGCCTTGACCCGTGTCATCAATGATTATGCACGGAAAAATGGTCTCTTAAAAGAAGCGGATTCCAATTTCTCTGGTGAGGATGTCCGTGAAGGTTTAACGGCAATCATTTCGATTAAGCATCCTGATCCACAATTTGAAGGTCAGACGAAAACCAAACTCGGAAACTCTGAAGTAAGAACGGTTACTGATTCCATTCTTTCGGAAAGGCTTGATGCCTTCTTATATGAGAATCCTGCAGTGGCCCGGAAAATTGTAGATAAAGGGCAAATGGCAGCGAGAGCCCGTTTGGCAGCGAAGAAAGCTCGTGAATTGACCCGGAGGAAAAGTGCTTTGGAAGTATCCAATCTACCGGGTAAATTGGCAGATTGTTCATCTAAGGACCCGGGTATCAGTGAATTGTACATCGTTGAAGGAAACTCGGCGGGAGGCTCGGCTAAACAAGGACGGGACCGCCATTTCCAAGCCATTTTGCCGCTAAGGGGTAAAATCCTGAATGTTGAAAAGGCGCGATTGGACAGAATCCTGCATAATGAAGAAATAGGGACGATCATCACAGCACTCGGAACGGGAATTGGTGATGAATTCAATATTGAAAAAGCTAGATACCATAAAATTGTCATCATGACCGATGCGGATGTGGATGGTGCCCATATCAGAACACTGATGTTGACATTCTTCTACCGGTATATGCGGAAAATTATCGAGTATGGATATATATATATTGCTCAGCCACCACTTTTCAAGATCCAGCAAGGGAAAAAAGTGGATTATGCTTATAATGACCGCGAGCTTGATGAAATCATGGCGAGTTTGCCAAGTACTCCTAAGCCTAACCTGCAGCGTTATAAAGGGCTGGGGGAAATGAACCCAGAGCAATTGTGGGAAACGACCATGAACCCTGAAACGAGAACACTGCTTCAAGTCAGTTTGAAAGATGCTGCCGAGGCAGATGAAACTTTCGAGATGTTGATGGGCGATAAGGTGGAACCGCGACGTAACTTCATTGAAGAAAATGCAATTTATGTAAAAAATCTTGATATCTGATTTTTGACAGGATGCTTTTTACATCCTGTTCTTTAAATAGTGCACGAACAGTTAAATTTTAGATGAGAGTATAAGCTTTTAATAGGAGGTTGGCTCCATGTCAGAAAATGAAAGATCAGGTGTTAAAGAAATAAATATAAGTACCGAGATGCGGACATCGTTTTTGGATTATGCGATGAGCGTTATCGTGTCGCGGGCTTTGCCTGATGTAAGGGACGGTTTGAAACCGGTACACCGAAGAATCCTTTATGCAATGAACGATCTTGGAATGACTTCGGATAAACCATTTAAGAAATCAGCCCGTATTGTCGGGGAAGTAATCGGTAAGTATCACCCGCATGGTGATTCGGCTGTATATGAAACGATGGTACGGATGGCTCAACCTTTTAACTATCGCTATATGCTTGTAGATGGTCATGGGAATTTCGGTTCAGTCGATGGTGACCAAGCTGCCGCAATGAGGTACACAGAAGCGAGAATGTCAAAAATCTCGATGGAGCTACTCCGGGATTTAAATAAAGATACGGTCAATTTCCAGGATAACTACGATGGTTCAGAAAGAGAACCAGCAGTTATGCCTGCCCGTTTTCCGAACTTGTTAGTGAATGGTTCATCAGGAATAGCGGTAGGGATGGCAACCAATATTCCACCACATCAATTAGGTGAAGTAATTGACGGCGTACTGGCATTAAGCAAGAATCCTGAAATTACAATTCCTGAGTTGATGGAGTATATCCCTGGTCCGGACTTTCCGACAGCCGGTTTGATTTTAGGGAGAAGTGGAATCAGAAAGGCCTATGAAACCGGAAAAGGGTCAATCATTCAACGTGCGAAAGTCGAGATTGAAGAGAAACCCAATGGTAAACAAGTAATCCTTGTTAAGGAAATCCCTTATCAAGTGAATAAAGCAAGATTGATTGAAAAAATTGCCGAACTTGCTCGAGATAAGAAAATTGAAGGAATTACCGACTTACGGGATGAATCGGATCGCAATGGCATGCGCATTGTCATGGAGCTTCGAAAGGATGTTAATGCAAATGTCCTTTTAAACAACCTGTATAAGCATACCGCGATGCAGACCACCTTCGGAATCAATCTGCTCGCTTTGGTGGACGGTCAGCCTAAAGTCCTGAATTTAAAACAATGCCTGCGCTACTACTTGGAGCATCAGCAGGTAGTCATACGGCGCAGGACTGAATTTGATTTACGGAAAGCGGAAGCTCGTGCCCATATTTTAGAAGGTTTGCGCATTGCACTTGATAATTTGGACGCAGTCATTACGCTGATCCGCAGTTCCCAAACGACGGACATTGCCCGTGAAGGCTTAATGACACAATTCTCACTTTCCGAAAAACAGGCGCAAGCTATCCTGGATATGCGTTTACAACGCTTGACAGGTCTGGAACGTGAAAAAATTGAAGATGAATATCAGGCATTAATGGCTATAATTGCAGAATATAAAGCGATTCTTGCTGATGAGGAAAAGGTTCTTGAAATTATCCGTGAAGAGCTTCTTGAAATTAAAGAACGTTTTGATGATAAACGGAGAACTGAAATCACATTAGCCGGCTTTGAAAGCCTGGAAGATGAAGATTTAATCCCAGAGGAAAATATAATCGTGACACTTACGCATAACGGTTATATTAAACGCTTGCCTGCAACCACATACCGCAGTCAAAAACGCGGAGGGCGCGGGATACAGGGTATGGGAACGAATACAGATGACTTTGTCGGTCACTTGTTAACCACATCGACTCATGACACTCTATTATTCTTCACCAACAAAGGTAAAGTCTATCGTTCCAAAGGATATGAAATACCTGAATATGGCAGGACGGCAAAAGGATTGCCGCTTATCAACCTGTTGGAAGTCGATAAAGGTGAGTGGGTCAATGCAATCATACCCGTGAAGGAATTTGCGGACGATTGGTATTTATTCTTCACGACCAGACATGGGATATCAAAGCGTACACCTTTGTCGTCTTTTGCAAATATCCGTAATAACGGTTTAATTGCCCTAGGTTTACGTGAAGATGATGAATTGATTTCTGTCCGACTTACGAATGGAGAGAAACAGATCATAATTGGAACGAAGTCCGGGATGATGATCCGTTTCCCAGAGACGGATGTACGGACAATGGGGCGTACTGCAGCGGGAGTGAAAGGGATTTCCTTAGGGACGAATGATGAAGTTGTCGGAATGGAAATTCTTGAAGATGATGAAGAAGTCCTGATCGTTACGAAAAACGGTTATGGAAAACGGACCTCAGCGGAAGAATACCGTATTCAAAGCCGTGGAGGAAAAGGAATAAAAACATGTAATGTCACTGAGAAGAATGGTGAACTTATAGCCGTGAAAACAGTTACGGGTGTAGATGAAGATTTGATGCTTATTACAGCAGCTGGTGTATTGATCCGAATGGAAGTCGAAGGCATTTCTAAAACGGGCCGTAATACTCAGGGTGTTAAGCTCATCCGACTCGAATCCGCTGATAATGAATATGTTTCGACGGTAGCCATAGTAGGAAGAGAAGAAGAAGAAGAAGAAAAAGACATGGAAATAGAAACGGTCACGACTCCAGATTCTGATTCTGAACCTGCTGTAAGTGAAGAAAATGAAAAAACTGAAAAAGATACGGAAGAATAATCTTTTCACAAAAAAGATCCAGGCAATTAAGCTGGGTCTTTTTTTGTGTTAGATGAACTTCAAACTGATCTTATGAGTGTTCGGATTTGAGTAAAAAGACTTATCATATTAAGAGGATTCAAAATGAAAATGCTAATAAATTGAATTTATTTAGGTATTTAATCATAAAAAAGATAGTTTCTACCAGGTTTTTCAAGTAGAATGATACTCACCAATATTACCGAGGTGAAACGTTTTGCTAGTGAAAACTCGCTATTTAATCGAAGGCTGCATCCTGTCAAAAGAGATTAGAGGCCTTTCGAACAGACCCATAATGTATGAAAAAACAATATTGACCCGGCAATTAATCGAAGCTTTGCAAGCCTTTCTAATAACAGAGGTAAGCGTTGAAAAGACTTTGATTGATGGAAAGAGATTTCTGCCGAAAGAAGTAATGGATCCAGAATGGGATGAAACGGAAGAGTCATCGGGTTTTACGGATTTTTATCTTAAGTCAGTACAAACATATAAACGATTATTTAAAAATTGGCAAGCTGGCAGTAAAGTCGAGGTGGCCATGATTCGTTTAATCATGATTCCCCTTATGGATAAGGCTTTAGAGGAACCAGGAAACATTTTGAAGCTGCACCACTATTGCAATAAAGAAGACTATGTATATCATCATGCTATTTCCATTGGATTAATAGGAGGATATATCGCATATAAAATGAAATGCAATAGGGCTGATGTCTACCAAGCTGCAATTGGCGGGTGTCTGGCTGATTGCGGGATGGCAAAGCTGCCACCAAGGTTATTAAATAAAACGGCAAGCCTGACAGCATCTGATTATGAGGAGATACATTCTCATCCTATTTTCAGCTACAAGATGATTAAAGATAGTTCCATCATTAAGGATAGTGTGAAGATTGCCGTTCTGGAGCATCATGGAAGATTAGATGGAACGGGTTATCCCAAAAGGTTGAAAACAAAACCCATGAACTTATTCTCAAAAATGATTGCGGTTGCAGATGTATTTCACGCCATGACTTCCGAGAGGACTTATAGAAAGAAACAGTCTCCGTTTAAGGTATTAGAAATGATCTTACATGATGACTTTGGTAAATTTGATATTGGGGTAGTTAAAACCTTGTTATCAAGCTTCGCTAACTTTTTCATAGGAAGCAGGGTCAAACTGAACAATGGATTCATTGCTGAAATCATTTTTATTGATGCAGGCTCGGAGACAAGACCGGTCATAAAGGTGATGGATAGTGAGCAAATTATCAATTTAGGGATTAATCGGGAATTACATATAGAAGAAATATTATAATGTTTAAAGAAAAAGTTTACTATTAATAAAAGTAAGCTTTTTCAGCTTGATCAGGAGTGCAGCCATAGTATTTGAAATCTATGAATTCATGTATATTTTTTTATTTTAAAATAACTATTGCTTTTATTCCTGATACTAGATATAATAACTAAGTCGACAGCGAAAGAATAAAGTTGTTGACAAAAAATAATATAGTTGATATATTATTAAAGTCGTTTCCAAACGAACGACAATAAATCGCTCTTTGAAAACTGAACAAAACAAAGCGCCAACGTTAAATTTTAAGTGAGCACACACTATTAAAAAAGCAAATGAGCAAGTCAAACATTTCTTCGGAGAGTTTGATCCTGGCTCAGGACGAACGCTGGCGGCGTGCCTAATACATGCAAGTCGAGCGAATCGACGGGAGCTTGCTCCCTGAGATTAGCGGCGGACGGGTGAGTAACACGTGGGCAACCTGCCTATAAGACTGGGATAACTTCGGGAAACCGGAGCTAATACCGGATACGTTCTTTTCTCGCATGAGAGAAGATGGAAAGACGGTTTACGCTGTCACTTATAGATGGGCCCGCGGCGCATTAGCTAGTTGGTGAGGTAATGGCTCACCAAGGCGACGATGCGTAGCCGACCTGAGAGGGTGATCGGCCACACTGGGACTGAGACACGGCCCAGACTCCTACGGGAGGCAGCAGTAGGGAATCTTCCGCAATGGACGAAAGTCTGACGGAGCAACGCCGCGTGAACGAAGAAGGCCTTCGGGTCGTAAAGTTCTGTTGTTAGGGAAGAACAAGTACCAGAGTAACTGCTGGTACCTTGACGGTACCTAACCAGAAAGCCACGGCTAACTACGTGCCAGCAGCCGCGGTAATACGTAGGTGGCAAGCGTTGTCCGGAATTATTGGGCGTAAAGCGCGCGCAGGTGGTTCCTTAAGTCTGATGTGAAAGCCCACGGCTCAACCGTGGAGGGTCATTGGAAACTGGGGGACTTGAGTGCAGAAGAGGAAAGTGGAATTCCAAGTGTAGCGGTGAAATGCGTAGAGATTTGGAGGAACACCAGTGGCGAAGGCGACTTTCTGGTCTGTAACTGACACTGAGGCGCGAAAGCGTGGGGAGCAAACAGGATTAGATACCCTGGTAGTCCACGCCGTAAACGATGAGTGCTAAGTGTTAGAGGGTTTCCGCCCTTTAGTGCTGCAGCTAACGCATTAAGCACTCCGCCTGGGGAGTACGGCCGCAAGGCTGAAACTCAAAGGAATTGACGGGGGCCCGCACAAGCGGTGGAGCATGTGGTTTAATTCGAAGCAACGCGAAGAACCTTACCAGGTCTTGACATCCTCTGACAACCCTAGAGATAGGGCTTTCCCCTTCGGGGGACAGAGTGACAGGTGGTGCATGGTTGTCGTCAGCTCGTGTCGTGAGATGTTGGGTTAAGTCCCGCAACGAGCGCAACCCTTGATCTTAGTTGCCAGCATTCAGTTGGGCACTCTAAGGTGACTGCCGGTGACAAACCGGAGGAAGGTGGGGATGACGTCAAATCATCATGCCCCTTATGACCTGGGCTACACACGTGCTACAATGGATGGTACAAAGGGCTGCAAACCTGCGAAGGTAAGCGAATCCCATAAAGCTATTCTCAGTTCGGATTGCAGGCTGCAACTCGCCTGCATGAAGCCGGAATCGCTAGTAATCGCGGATCAGCATGCCGCGGTGAATACGTTCCCGGGCCTTGTACACACCGCCCGTCACACCACGAGAGTTTGTAACACCCGAAGTCGGTGAGGTAACCTTCATGGAGCCAGCCGCCTAAGGTGGGACAGATGATTGGGGTGAAGTCGTAACAAGGTAGCCGTATCGGAAGGTGCGGCTGGATCACCTCCTTTCTAAGGATAATTACGAGAGCGCTTTTGTTTTGTTCAGTTTTGAATGAGTGATTCATTCAATTAAATAGCAATCCCGCGATAAGCTTGGGAAGCAGAAGCTTATTATTTATGTGAATGGGCCTATAGCTCAGCTGGTTAGAGCGCACGCCTGATAAGCGTGAGGTCGATGGTTCGAGTCCATTTAGGCCCACCATTCCATTTTCCCAAACGGGGCCTTAGCTCAGCTGGGAGAGCGCCTGCCTTGCACGCAGGAGGTCAGCGGTTCGATCCCGCTAGGCTCCACCAATGAAACAATCACGTTGTGATTGGGACAGCTTGTTCCTTGAAAACTAGATAATAGATAGAAGGCAATTAATTTTTTTCAAAGCATCTGTAAGATCTTTTTTAACGGTTAAGTTAGAAAGGGCGCACGGTGGATGCCTTGGCACTAGGAGCCGATGAAGGACGGGACTAACACCGATATGCTTCGGGGAGCTGTAAGTAAGCTTTGATCCGGAGATTTCCGAATGGGGAAACCCACTGTTCGTAATGGAACAGTATCTTTACCTGAATACATAGGGTACTGAAGGCAGACCCGGGGAACTGAAACATCTAAGTACCCGGAGGAAGAGAAAGCAAACGCGATTTCCTGAGTAGCGGCGAGCGAAACGGAATTAGCCCAAACCAAGAGGCTTGCCTCTTGGGGTTGTAGGACACTCAACATGGAGTTACAAAGGAACGGGGTAAATGAAGCGACCTGGAAAGGTCCGTCGAAGAAGGTAAAAACCCTGTAGTTGAAACTTCGTTCCCTCCTGAGTGGATCCTGAGTACGGCGGGACACGAGAAATCCCGTCGGAAGCAGGGAGGACCATCTCCCAAGGCTAAATACTCCCTAGTGACCGATAGTGAACCAGTACCGTGAGGGAAAGGTGAAAAGCACCCCGGAAGGGGAGTGAAATAGATCCTGAAACCGTGTGCCTACAAGTAGTCAAAGCCCGTTAATGGGTAATGGCGTGCCTTTTGTAGAATGAACCGGCGAGTTACGATTTCATGCGAGGTTAAGTTGATAAGACGGAGCCGCAGCGAAAGCGAGTCTGAATAGGGCGAATGAGTATGAGGTCGTAGACCCGAAACCAGGTGATCTACCCATGTCCAGGGTGAAGTTCAGGTAACACTGAATGGAGGCCCGAACCCACGCACGTTGAAAAGTGCGGGGATGAGGTGTGGGTAGCGGAGAAATTCCAATCGAACCTGGAGATAGCTGGTTCTCTCCGAAATAGCTTTAGGGCTAGCCTCAAGATGAGAGTATTGGAGGTAGAGCACTGATTGGACTAGGGGCCCCCAACGGGTTACCGAATTCAGTCAAACTCCGAATGCCAAATACTTATTCTTGGGAGTCAGACTGCGAGTGATAAGATCCGTAGTCGAAAGGGAAACAGCCCAGACCACCAGCTAAGGTCCCAAAGTATACGTTAAGTGGAAAAGGATGTGGAGTTGCTTAGACAACCAGGATGTTGGCTTAGAAGCAGCCACCATTTAAAGAGTGCGTAATAGCTCACTGGTCGAGTGACTCCGCGCCGAAAATGTACCGGGGCTAAACGTATCACCGAAGCTGTGGATTGACACCATTGGGTGTCAGTGGTAGGAGAGCGTTCTAAGGGCGTTGAAGTCAGACCGGAAGGACTGGTGGAGCGCTTAGAAGTGAGAATGCCGGTATGAGTAGCGAAAGAAGGGTGAGAATCCCTTCCACCGAATGCCTAAGGTTTCCTGAGGAAGGCTCGTCCGCTCAGGGTTAGTCGGGACCTAAGCCGAGGCCGAAAGGCGTAGGCGATGGACAACAGGTTGATATTCCTGTACCACCTATACATCGTTTGAACGATGGGGGGACGCAGAAGGATAGGGTAAGCGCGCTGTTGGATATGCGCGTCCAAGCAGTTAGGCCGGAAACGAGGCAAATCCCGTTTCCATTAAGGCGGAGCTGTGATGGCGAGGGAAATATAGTACCGAAGTTCCTGATTCCACGCTGCCAAGAAAAGCCTCTAGTGAGATGTAAGGTGCCCGTACCGCAAACCGACACAGGTAGGCGAGGAGAGAATCCTAAGGTGTGCGAGAGAACTCTCGTTAAGGAACTCGGCAAAATGACCCCGTAACTTCGGGAGAAGGGGTGCTTTTTAGGGTGAATAGCCCAGAAAAGCCGCAGTGAATAGGCCCAGGCGACTGTTTAGCAAAAACACAGGTCTCTGCGAAGCCGCAAGGCGAAGTATAGGGGCTGACACCTGCCCGGTGCTGGAAGGTTAAGGGGAGAGGTTAGCGCAAGCGAAGCTTTGAACCGAAGCCCCAGTAAACGGCGGCCGTAACTATAACGGTCCTAAGGTAGCGAAATTCCTTGTCGGGTAAGTTCCGACCCGCACGAAAGGTGTAACGATCTGGGCACTGTCTCAACGAGAGACTCGGTGAAATTATAGTACCTGTGAAGATGCAGGTTACCCGCGACAGGACGGAAAGACCCCGTGGAGCTTTACTGCAGCCTGATATTGAATTTTGGTACAGCTTGTACAGGATAGGTAGGAGCCTGAGAAGCCGGAGCGCTAGCTTCGGTGGAGGCGTTGGTGGGATACTACCCTGGCTGTATTGAAATTCTAACCCGCGCCCCTTATCGGGGTGGGAGACAGTGTCAGGTGGGCAGTTTGACTGGGGCGGTCGCCTCCTAAAGAGTAACGGAGGCGCCCAAAGGTTCCCTCAGAATGGTTGGAAATCATTCGTAGAGTGTAAAGGCACAAGGGAGCTTGACTGCGAGACCTACAAGTCGAGCAGGGACGAAAGTCGGGCTTAGTGATCCGGTGGTTCCGCATGGAAGGGCCATCGCTCAACGGATAAAAGCTACCCCGGGGATAACAGGCTTATCTCCCCCAAGAGTCCACATCGACGGGGAGGTTTGGCACCTCGATGTCGGCTCATCGCATCCTGGGGCTGTAGTCGGTCCCAAGGGTTGGGCTGTTCGCCCATTAAAGCGGTACGCGAGCTGGGTTCAGAACGTCGTGAGACAGTTCGGTCCCTATCCGTCGCGGGCGCAGGAAATTTGAGAGGAGCTGTCCTTAGTACGAGAGGACCGGGATGGACGCACCGCTGGTGTACCAGTTGTCTTGCCAAAGGCATAGCTGGGTAGCTACGTGCGGACGGGATAAGTGCTGAAAGCATCTAAGCATGAAGCCCCCCTCAAGATGAGATTTCCCATGGCGCAAGCTAGTAAGATCCCTGAAAGATGATCAGGTTGATAGGTCAGAGGTGGAAGCGTGGCGACATGTGGAGCTGACTGATACTAATAGATCGAGGACTTAACCAACGCTTTTTAAAAAATGAAATACCTTCTTATTATCTAGTTTTGAAGGAACAACGTTCCTTTTATGTTTGGTGGCGATAGCGAAGAGGTCACACCCGTTCCCATTCCGAACACGGCAGTTAAGCTCTTCAGCGCCGATGGTAGTTGGGGGTTTCCCCCTGTGAGAGTAGGACGCCGCCAAGCCATTTCAAAGATCAGCCATCCAGCTGGTCTTTTTTCGTCATTCGGGGCAGATCAATCGGCCAATTGGATGTTGGAAGGATCAAAAGTGGAACCTCTCCGACTTAATCCATTCAAATATTAAAAATGGCACCTTAGCTTGGCTTATTTTAAGGAATTGCACAATGCAAGGGTAATCATCATTGGGCATGGTTTTCATCAGTTCTGCCCACCATTCTGTTTCATAACGAGCTATTATGCTAAGGTTATAAGAAATCAAATAATGGATCAAAAGTTCAGGTAATGAAAAAGCTGACGAATCTTTATTGAGTGATAGCATAAACTGTCTTTCCGCCAAATTATACCGTATTGGGGAAGAAGCATTATGAATAGGAATGCCATCAGTTTTTAAATGCAGTGTCCCATGCGCTTCTGAGATACTGTAAACTTGATTCGTTTTAGCTTTCAAAAATTCTTCCATTCGACTGCTGGACATTTGATAGCTATCCAATGTCGTTGAGGGTAGTTGAAAACCATTCGAAGAGGGTAACATGGTGACGAAATTTTTCTTGGAAATGGACCATGTAAAATTTTGCATTTCCGGTATTTCCTTCATCAGCGTTCCCATGGAAAATTTTTCACCCTCCAAATGCTTGATATGAAATAACTTCTCGGCAATGCAAGTGAATAGTCCGTTCTTTTGCGTTTTAACTTCGTCCTTTAAAAATTCATATTGTTGTTTTTTCTTCTTTCTCGTAGTGACCCCATGGGCAAGCATCGAGGTTGATTCCGGATAGTTGGGATCGATCGTGAGCAGACAAGCCTTTAACAATTGGGCGAATCCATAAAATGTTAGGATCGGTTGTATGGAAAGTGGTGCAATGGCAGCCTGATTATAATATGTTTTAGCATGTTCAAGATGGTAAATAAATGGATAACAATTATCATAACTTTTTATTTCCGCTTCTGCTATTTTTTCATGCGTGTAACATTTTTGTAAAAAAAGTTGTGAGGAAGATGCGGAAAAAAAAGGTGTATATTTATCGAAATTATCATTGTTTTCAGGCATTGCAGCGATCCTCCGAATTAATAGAATAATCAAACTTTTATTTCTCTTCTTGACAGTAGTATGTCCTATTGATAACCTACAAATAATATTTTTAAGCAGGAGGGGAAAATAATGTGGGAAAATAAATTTGCAAAAGAAGGTTTAACCTTTGATGATGTCCTATTAATTCCAGCGAAATCAGAGGTTTTACCGAAAGATGTTAACCTTCAAGTCAACTTAGCTGAAAACTTAAAGCTCAACCTTCCTATCATCAGTGCAGGAATGGATACCGTGACAGAAGCTGAAATGGCAATTGCCATGGCTCGTCAAGGCGGATTAGGTATCATTCATAAAAATATGTCTATTGAAGCACAAGCTGAACTGGTGGATAAAGTAAAACGTTCAGAAAGCGGTGTAATTACCGATCCATTTTTCTTAACGCCGGATCACCAGGTATTTGATGCAGAGCATTTAATGGGTAAATATCGCATTTCGGGTGTTCCTGTAGTCAACAATATAGAGGACCAAAAACTTGTGGGTATCATTACAAACCGTGATTTGCGATTTATTTCCGATTTTTCCTTGAAGATTTCCAGTGTCATGACTGTAGAGAATCTGGTCACAGCGCCAGTGGGAACTAACTTGGAACAAGCAGAGAAGATTCTTCAAAAGTACAAGATTGAAAAGCTTCCCCTTGTTGACGATAATGGAGTCCTTAAAGGACTTATTACGATCAAGGATATCGAGAAAGTCATTGAGTTCCCGAATTCGGCGAAAGATAAGCAAGGAAGATTACTTGCAGGTGCTGCAGTCGGAGTGACTAAGGATACAATGAAGCGTGTTGAAATGCTAGTTAAGTCCCATGTCGATGCAATTGTACTTGATACTGCTCACGGTCATTCAGAAGGCGTTCTTGAAATGGTGAAGGAAATCCGCGGGACATATCCTGAATTGACGATCATTGCCGGTAATGTGGCAACGGCTGAAGGGACTAAAGCACTGATTGAAGCGGGTGCCGATGTAGTCAAAGTTGGAATCGGACCAGGGTCAATCTGTACGACAAGGGTTGTTGCTGGTGTAGGTGTTCCACAAATTACGGCAGTTTTCGATTGTGCGACAGAAGCAAGAAAACATGGTAAAACGATCATCGCTGATGGTGGAATTAAATACTCTGGTGATATCGTTAAAGCCTTGGCTGCAGGCGGACATGCAGTAATGCTTGGCAGCATGCTTGCAGGTGTAACTGAAAGCCCAGGCGAGACGGAAATTTTCCAAGGCCGCCGTTTTAAAGTGTATCGGGGTATGGGCTCTGTTGCTGCAATGGAAAAGGGATCTAAAGATCGTTACTTCCAAGAAGATAACAAGAAATTCGTACCGGAAGGCATCGAAGGGCGCCTTCCATATAAAGGACCTCTTTCAGATACCATTTTCCAACTGATTGGCGGCATTCGCTCAGGTATGGGATATTGCGGTACAGCCACATTGGAAGAGTTGAGGGAAAACTCTCAATTTGTCAAAATGACCGGTGCCGGGTTAAGAGAGAGCCATCCTCATGATGTCCAAATTACCAAAGAAGCACCGAACTACTCAATGTAATGAATTTAACATATAATCGTCATTAAAATTTATTATTAAAATAGACAGAGTCTGCGATTACTCTGTCTATTTTTTTTATTTTTTCTGTGATAAACTAGACAAGGTGTCAAGGGAATTACATAAAGTTTCTTCTATGTTATAGAGATTAGCTTAAAAGTTGGAGGTATTGGAAATTGAAAAAAATCAGCAAGATGACCCTCATTTTCACTTTTGTTTTAGTTCTTGTTATGTCGCAATTTGCCTATCAACCGGGGGAAGCTGTTGCTGAATCTGATAATTTAGGTTTAAAAGCAGAGGCAGCCATCGTCATTGATGGTGTAACAGGACAAATCGTGTATGAAAAAAATGCCGATAAAGTATTAGGGATTGCATCCATGTCTAAAATGATGACCGAGTACATCATAATGGAGTCAATCGAAAATGGGAAAATCAGTTGGGATCAAAAAGTTAAAATAAATAAATACGTACATGACCTTTCAAAAGCACCCAATTTGTCGAATGTTGGGTTAACAGAAGGTGAAGATTATACAGTTAAGGAACTATATCAAGCTATGGCCGTCTATTCCGGAAATGCGGCAACAGTAGCTTTAGCACAGTTGG
This sequence comes from Brevibacillus sp. JNUCC-41, assembly GCF_014844095.1. Taxonomy (NCBI): domain Bacteria; kingdom Bacillati; phylum Bacillota; class Bacilli; order Caryophanales; family Bacillaceae; genus Peribacillus; species Peribacillus sp. JNUCC41. The sequence continues at coordinate 1,833,428 of NZ_CP062163.1, forward strand.
TTTCCGGAAGTGAAAAGAGCTTCGTTAAGTTAATGAACGAAAAAGCAAAGGAATTAGGTTTGAAACACCATAAATTCGTTAATGCCAGCGGTTTGAACAACTCCGATTTATTAGGACAGTATCCTTCCGGTAATGAAGATGATGAAAATATCATGACAGCAAAAGATACTGCCCTTCTTGCTTATCGTTTAATAAACGATTATCCGGAAGTGTTAAAGATCGCCAGCATTCCTAAATTGAAGTTCCGCGATGGAAAAGAATATCCGAACTTCAACTGGATGTTGCCAGGTCTGATATTTGAATATAAAGGCGTAGATGGACTAAAAACGGGTTCTACTGACTTTGCCGGTTATGGACATACAGGGACGGTTATCCGAGACGGTCAGCGCTATATCACGGTGGTTATGAAGTCCACTAATAAAAACGAACGTTTTGCAGATAGCACTAAGCTTATGAACTATGCTTATGCAACCTTTAAAAAGGAAAAAGTCCTTCCAGCCAATTACCAGGTGAAAGGGAAAGAAACACTTTCAGTAGTAAAAGGTAAGGAAAAAAACGTTAAGATTCAATCTGAAAAGGCAATCGAGCTACTTGTTGAAAATGGTGAGAAAGATAACTATAAAACAGATTTAGTGATCGATAAAAAGAAATTGAATGATGATGGCAAGCTTACTGCACCAATCAAAAAAGGTGAAAAGCTAGGTTACATCACAGTCACTCCTAAAAAAGGAGAAGATTACGGGTACATTAACGGCGATCCGGTTAAGGTGAACGTCGTAGCTGCTGAATCTGTTGAAAAGGCAAACTGGTTCGTATTATCAATGCGAGCGGTTGGCGGATTCTTTGGTGACGTATGGAGCAGTGTAGCTTCTACTGTTAAAGGCTGGTTTTAAGTTTCGCGTATAAAACGGTTGCGTAATGTATAAAATTATAGTACATTATGGAAAACAATCTGATTATATAAGAAAGCAATGACAGGATATAGTAACAAGTACTTCTTTCTATAGAGAGCCGATGGCTGGTGGAAATCGGTGTGAGAGTTTTGTGAATCCCTCCTGGAGCAGAGTATGGAAAGCCTTTCGGGTCAGTAAATACTTTCGGTTAAAAGCCGTTATCGAGATAAGTGGTAGGCGTTTTTCATACGCCTTCAACTAGGGTGGCAACGCGGGTTAACTCTCGTCCCTTCTTCAGGGGACGGGAGTTTTTTGCGTTCTTTGATAAATCAACGAACTATTAAGGAGGAACTGAAAATGTTGGATTTGAAATATGTAAGGAATAATTTTGAAGAAGTGAAGCGTGTATTGCAATTTAGAGGAGAAGATTTGACCGATTTAGGTAAATTCGAGGAACTGGATGTAAAGCGTCGGACTTTGATTGCTGATACGGAAAAGCTGAAAAGCCAAAGAAACGAAGTTTCACAGCAAGTGGCCGTATTGAAACGGGAAAAAAAGGACGCAGATCAGTTGATTGCCGAAATGCGTGAAGTTGGTGACCGTATCAAAGGGTTCGATGATGAACTTCGTGAAGTGGAAGCCCAGTTAGAAACATTACTTCTTTCCATTCCGAATATTCCGCATGAAAGTGTGCCTGTTGGTGAGACGGAAGACGATAATGTCGAAATCCGTAAATGGGGAGAGTTACCGGAATTCAAGTTTGAACCGAAACCACACTGGGATGTAGCTGGAGATCTAGGCATCCTGGATTTTGAACGGGCAGCAAAAGTGACCGGAAGCCGATTTGTATTTTATAGGGGTCTTGGTGCTCGATTAGAGCGTGCTTTAATTAGCTTTATGTTGGACCTTCATGTTGAGGAACACGGATATGAAGAAATGCTGCCGCCATATATGGTGAACCGTGCAAGCATGACGGGAACAGGTCAATTGCCAAAATTCGAAGAGGATGCTTTCCGTATCGAAAGTGATGATTACTTCTTGATTCCTACAGCCGAAGTCCCGGTGACAAACTTCCATCGTGATGAAATCATGAGCACGGACGATCTGCCGATAAGCTATGCGGCATACAGCGCTTCATTCCGTTCAGAGGCAGGATCTGCTGGTCGTGATACCCGCGGGTTAATTCGTCAGCACCAATTCAATAAAGTTGAATTAGTGAAGTTCGTGAAGCCGGAAGATTCTTATGCAGAATTGGAAAATCTCACAGGTCATGCCGAAAAGGTCCTTCAATTGCTAGGCCTCCCATACCGAGTGCTGAGCATGTGTACGGGAGATCTTGGATTCACTGCTGCTAAAAAGTATGATATCGAGGTTTGGATCCCGAGTTATGGGACGTACCGAGAAATTTCTTCTTGCAGTAACTTTGAAGCATTCCAGGCTAGACGGGCCAATATCCGCTTCAGACGTGATGCAAAAGGCAAACCGGAACATGTCCATACTCTAAATGGGTCAGGTCTGGCAATCGGCCGTACAGTCGCTGCACTTTTGGAAAATTTTCAGCAGGAAGATGGCAGTGTTATCATTCCTGAAGTATTACGTCCATATATGCGCGGTGTGGAAGTCATTAAACCGTAAGTTAAAAGGAATCAGCTTCTGATTAAAGAGGCTGATTCTCCCTTTTATCTAAGTTTGAAATTATTTTAAAAAAACTTTATAGAGGGCTTGACTTTAATTTTAATTCCATGTAATATAATAAATGTTGATACGGAGGTATACCCAAGTCCGGCTGAAGGGATCGGTCTTGAAAACCGACAGGGGAGTCAAATCCCGCGGGGGTTCGAATCCCTCTACCTCCTCCATAACTTATTAATAACCACAGCGCATAAATTGGATATCGATAAATTCCGTTACAGATATGTAACGGAATTTTTGTTTTCTAATATATTAAAAAACCACCGGATAACCGGTGGTTTTTCTGTTTTACACATTTCGCAATAACTTGGTTTGCTCCATATATTCGGCAATCCGTTTTATAAGAGGTTCGATGCTTGCTTCATCCTGCATAAGGTCATATTCGTTTATATTTAACCGAAGGACAGGGCAGGCGTTGAATTGATCGATCCATTCTTCGTAACGGCCGTGCATTTCCTGCCAATATTCAATTGGGGTATGCTGTTCCATTGGACGGCCGCGCTCTTGGATCCGGTCGAGGATATCATCCAGCGAACCTTCGAGATAGATAAGTAAATCAGGGTGCGGGAAGTATGGCGTCATTACCATGGCGTTGAAAAGGCTTGTATAAGTTTCGTAGTCCACATCATTCATCGTGCCTTTTTCATAATGCATTTTTGCAAATATCCCGGTGTCTTCATAAATGGAACGGTCTTGGATAAAACCGCCGCCATATTCGAAGATCTTTTTTTGCTCTTTAAAACGTTCAGCGAGGAAATAGATTTGCAGGTGGAAACTCCAACGATTAAAATCATCGTAAAACTTATCCAGATAGGGGTTCGTATCAACCTTTTCAAAGGATGTCCTGAATTGAAGGGCATCGGCTAAAGCATTGGTCATGGTCGATTTTCCTACGCCAACCGTCCCTGCTATCGTAATGACAGCGTTGTTTGGAATATTATATTTCTTTCGTAAGTTCATTTGACTTGACTCCTTTGTGCAGGGCATTCTCTATTTGGCTGATTATCGTTTTCAAATCATCCTTGTTCCCGACAAAATCCAGCTCATCTCCGTTGAATGTAAGAACAGGTATGTCAGGGTGCTGTTTCTCAAATGCTTCCATGAACGTTCGATAATCCGCGGATAACTGCTCTAAATAAATGGAGGATATATTTTTTTCGAATTCACGACCTCTTTTGCCGATTCGGGAGATAAGAGTATCAAGACTTGCATTTAAATAAATCACCATATTAGGTTTAGGCATATCACGTGTTAAAATATTGAATATTTCAAGGTACTTATTGTATTGTCCGTTCTTTAACGTTCGTTCAGCAAATATCAAGTTCTTGAATATATGGTAATCAGCCACCACGGCTTGGTTATTAGTAAGATACTTTTTTTCGATATCTTCCAATTGTTTATACCGGTTACACAGAAAAAACATTTCTGTTTGAAAGCTCCACTCATCAATATCTTTATAGAATTTCCCGAGAAATGGATTTTCATCTACAATTTCCTTCAATAATGAAATTTGAAAATGATCTGCGATAACTTTTGCAAGTGATGTTTTTCCCACGCCGATTGGACCTTCGACGGTGATAAATGGGGTGGATTTCATCCAATCTGTCCTCCTTCATGAGGTATCAAGCTGAAATTCCCGGTTATTAGGTTTTTCGCCAAGAGATATTGTATCACAGACTTGGGACTTTAGTGATATTTTTGTCAGGTTGATAAAGAAAGAGAATGAAAGATTGTTTATTGGAGGTGGTATGAGGTTAGTCCCTTATTCGATTGTGCTTAAAAGTCTTCACCATCTTTTATGGATGCCTTGAGAACATGGTTCATCATCTTTAATGCGTAATGATTATCTTCCTTTGATGCAGAAGCGATGCAATCCTTCGGAATCCATAATTTATATTCCCTCATATAGGCGTCATTGGCCGTGAATAGCACGCAGATGTTGCCAGCTATGCCGGTAATGATCAGTGTTTCCACGTTTAAACGTTTAAGTAGTGTATGGAGTGCCGTCCCATAAAATGCAGAATGTTTGGGCTTGATGAGAAAGAATTCGTCCTGTTGAGGTTTTATCCTTTCGATTAATGAGGCATTTCCTTCATTTTTACATTTATCAATAATTTTATCGAAGTCAGCCTGCCATAAATCATAATGGTCGTTGATATAAATGATTGGAAAACCTTTTTCTTTCATTTGCTTTTTTAATTTCAAAATCGGATCGACGATAAGTTTCGTATGTTCAAGGAGCATATTCCCGTATTTGAAATCAAAATCATTGATCATATCAATGATAAGCAATGCAAAAGAAGGTGATTCAGGTCGATTCATGGTATATCCTCCTATATTGTGAGAATTTACTTGCAGCAATTAGGCCGCATGCGTTACTATTCATTAGAACAAGTAGTATGACCTTTATTTTTGTCTTATATTTGTCTGTTTACTCCTACTTTATATGAGGGGGTTTTTTTATGAAGGATGATGTTTATTACATGAATTTAGCTTTAAAGGAAGCAGAAAAGGCGCAGATGTTGAAAGAAGTGCCGATTGGCGCTTTAATCGTAATAGATGATCAAGTTATTTCGACAGGGCATAACCTGAGGGAAACGGAACAGAATGCGACGGCACATGCGGAGCTGCTTGCGATCAATGAGGCTTGCAAGGAACTTGGCAGTTGGCGCCTTGAAGATGCGACATTATATGTGACGCTGGAACCCTGTCCCATGTGTGCTGGGGCCATCTTGCAATCTAGGGTGAAAAGGGTTGTTTTTGGAGCGCATGATCCAAAGGCTGGCTGTGCGGGGACATTCATGGATCTACTTCAAGATGAACGTTTTAACCATCAATGTGATGTAACAAGCGGTGTATTAGGCGAAGAGTGCGGCTGGATATTGACTTCTTTTTTTAAAGAGCTTAGGGATAGAAAGAAAACTTTGAAAAGAGAGCAAGCACTCAAGATTGCCGAAGAAAATAAATAGGGAAAAACGAATGTTGAAAAAAAAGGTTTGCTTCGTTTGATAAATTTGGAATCAAACTGTTCATGAACAACACTTGCGTTTTTTTTGTTACCTTAGTATAATGAATTATGCGTCGTCATGACGCTGTGAAATTGGTATTACTTTTGCCGTGCTAGACGGGGAGGTAGCGGTGCCCTGTACTCGCAATCCGCTCTAGCGAGGTTGAATCCCTTCTCGAGGTTAGCATTCTGTAGGGCCTGCCTTAAGTAAGTGGTGTTGACGCCCGGGTCCTGCGCAATGGGACTCCATGAACCATGTCAGGTCCGGAAGGAAGCAGCATTAAGTGGAAGTTCTCATGTGCCGCAGGGTTGCCTGGGTCGAGCTAACTGCTTAAGTAACGCTTATGGTTGCTAATCGACAGAAGGTGCACGGCAGTTAATTTACATAAACAAAAAACTCATTCGTATCGGGTGGGTTTTTTTTTATGCCAAGAAGGTAAAGTGCTTGGTACTCTTGAAAAAATGAGGCAATGATGAAATTTCTTTTTAGACTTTGAAATTAAGGAAATCAGTAATGTATAATAAACAAGATGGAGAAAAGAAGGAGGGATTTCCGTGGGGTATCAAGCATTATACCGGGTGTGGCGGCCACAACAATTCATTGATGTAGTCGGGCAGGAACATGTAACGAAAACGTTGCAGAATGCCTTGGTCGGGCAGAAAGTTTCGCATGCCTATTTATTTTCCGGTCCACGTGGAACAGGGAAAACAAGTGCTGCCAAAATTCTAGCAAAAGCAGTGAATTGTGAGCATGCCCCGATAAGTGAGCCCTGTAACGAATGTGCTACCTGCCGCGGAATCACCGATGGTTCCATATCAGATGTTATAGAAATTGATGCAGCATCCAATAATGGTGTCGAGGAAATCCGTGACATTCGTGATAAGGTTAAATATGCTCCTAACGCGGTTACATATAAAGTTTATATCATCGATGAGGTACATATGCTTTCACAAGGGGCTTTCAATGCGCTTTTAAAGACATTGGAAGAACCTCCGAAGCACGTGATTTTTATATTGGCGACGACTGAACCTCATAAGATTCCACTAACGATCATTTCCCGTTGCCAAAGGTTTGATTTTAAAAGGATCCAGCCTCAAGATATAGTTGGCAGGATGTCACAAATCATTGAAGAAACAGGTGTTTCATGTGATGAACAAGCCCTGCATATCATTGCGAGGGCAGCCGAAGGCGGGATGCGAGATGCACTAAGCCTTCTTGATCAAGCGATATCCTTCAGCTCGGAGACGGTTACTGTGGAAGATGCATTGACTGTCACCGGCTCTGTGTCACAGGCATTTTTAAGCCGGCTGGCAAAAGCCATATATGATAAAGAAGTAGCGGTGGCACTTGAAGTCCTTGAAGAATTGTTGGCCATGGGAAAAGACCCGGCTAGGTTCATAGAAGACATGATTTATTATTTCCGTGACATGCTTTTGTATCAAACGGCACCGGCACTGGCAGAATCCTTCGAGCGTGTTTTAATAGATCCCCAATTTAAGGAATTGGCAGAAGTCATCTCTTCTGAATCGATTTACTCCATTATTGAAAGCTTCAATCAAACACAGCAGGATATGAAATGGACAAATCATCCAAGGATTTTCCTTGAAGTGGCACTTGTGAAGTTATGTAATGAGCAAAGGCCAAATCAAAGTGATAACGGGCAGCTTCAACAGCTGCTGCAGAAGATAGAAGATTTAGAGAAGAAATTACTTGAAATGCAGAAAAACGGAATCCCGGCAGCCATGACGGAAAAACCTGCAGAGCAGGCTAAGGCGCAAAGGGCCGTTAAAAAAGCGTATAAAGCACCTGCAGGAAAGATCAATCAAGTTTTGAAACAAGCTACGAAGCCAGATCTTAATGCTGTAAAAAGTAAGTGGGGGGAATTGCTTGAACAGTTAGGTCAGCAAAACCAAAAATCATTGGCAGCTTTATTAACGGAGGCAGAACCTGTTGCTGCGTCTACTGAAGCTTTTGTGGTAAAATTCAAATATGATATTCATTGTCAAATGGCAATGGAAAATAACCGTTTCGTGGAAGTGATAGCCTCGATCATGCAGCAATTGACCGGACACCGAATGGAGATAGCTGGAGTTCCGGAGAGCCAGTGGCAAAGGTTGCGGGAGGATTTCATATCGACACAGCAGTTCGACGGTCCAGAAGAAACGGAATCAAAAGAAGAAGACCCCTTTATAGCAGAGGCTAGAAAATTAGTCGGCGATGATTTACTTGAAATTAAAGAATAATTGGAGGTAAGAAGAATGGGTATGCGCGGCGGTAATATGCAGAACATGATGAAACAAATGCAAAAGATGCAAAAGAAGATGGCAGAGGCACAGGAAGAATTAGGTGAAAAAAAGGTTGAAGGAACCGCTGGCGGCGGAATGGTGACGGTCATCGTGACTGGACATAAAGAAATAGTCGATGTAGTCATCAAACCGGAAGTGGTCGATCCGGATGATATCGATATGCTTCAGGATTTAGTCCTGGCTGCGACTAACGATGCTTTGAAAAAGGCGGAAGAACTGACAAACCAAACGATGGGACAATTCACTAAGGGAATGAACCTTCCGGGTATGTTTTAAGCAAGTTCAAAAGAAACTTCCATTCAGGGGGTTTCTTTTGAAATTTTTAGGAGGAATTCGATGCATTATCCAGAACCAATTTCCAAGCTCATTGACAGTTTTATGAAATTGCCGGGGATTGGTCCTAAAACGGCTGCTCGATTAGCCTTTCATGTATTAAGCATGAAGGAAGATACTGTTTTGGATTTTGCAAAAGCACTTGTTAATGCTAAGCGGAATCTTATGTATTGCTCAGTCTGTGGTCATATTACAGATCAAGATCCCTGTTATATCTGCGAAGATCAAAAGAGGGACAGAAGTTTGATTTGTGTGGTTCAGGACCCTAAAGATGTAATAGCTATGGAAAAGATGAGAGAGTTCAATGGTTTATACCATGTACTGCATGGCAGTATTTCCCCGATGGACGGAATCGGTCCAGAAGATATAAATATTCCTGATTTATTAAAGCGCCTGCAAGATGAAACGGTGCTGGAGGTAATTTTGGCTACTAATCCTAACATTGAAGGTGAAGCGACAGCCATGTATATTTCGCGGTTGCTTAGACCATCAGGCATCAAAGTGACCCGAATTGCCCACGGACTTCCTGTTGGCGGAGATTTGGAGTATGCGGATGAAGTGACGCTATCAAAAGCAATAGAAGGAAGAAGAGAAATATAAGATAGCTGGGAGGACTTCACTTGTTCTTTCGTAAAAAAAAGAAACTTCGGAATGAATTCAATGATTCATTAATCGAAGAGCTTGAACATTTGAAATGGAATTGGCATAATCAAAAATCATTACTCGAAAAAAGCGTTGATCCATCTGAGGAAGTAATCGCCCAAACGAGACTGGCGGAAGTGAAATATTTCTACTTATTCAGGGAAGTTAAAAGAAGGAATGTCCGCTTAAAAAGATGATAAGGAAATGGCTGTGAAGGATTGCTGATCCTCATGGCCATTTTTTTCGGTTCTTAATCCATCGATTTCTTCATATAAGTGTAGTACAAGCTTGCGGGGAGGAATGAGTTTGGAACCAGTTGTCTTTGTTGCCGTAATTGGCGGCCTGATTGTAATGCTCCTCATTATCGGGGCGCCATTAAGGCCTGTCCGGTTTATAGGGCAGGGGATTATAAAGGTCATTATCGGTGCAGCATTTTTGTTCTTTTTGAATACACTTGGGAATCAAGCTGGCATTCATGTACCCATCAACCCTGTTACCTCGGCAGTCGCCGGCCTGCTTGGGATACCGGGAGTTGCCGCTTTGGCGGCCATTGGTTATTGGATCATTTAAAGGATATTGCGTCGAAGTCATTCTGATGAAAACCCCAAGGGATATCTCCTTGGGGTTTTCATCATGCTATAGTTTTTTTTAAAAAAACAAATTAAACCATTGACGATAACTCTTTAACCTGATAATATATTAGGAGTCGCCAATAACGACATCATCAATTGCTCAATCGAAAAACAATTTGAAATAATTGTTGACATTAGATTGGGTGAGTGATAAGATTATAAAGTCGCTTACGAAGTAACGACAATAAAATCGCTCTTTGAAAACTGAACAAAACAAAGCGCCAACGTTAAATTTTAAGTGAGCACACACTATTAAAAAAGCAAATGAGCAAGTCAAACATTTCTTCGGAGAGTTTGATCCTGGCTCAGGACGAACGCTGGCGGCGTGCCTAATACATGCAAGTCGAGCGAATCGACGGGAGCTTGCTCCCTGAGATTAGCGGCGGACGGGTGAGTAACACGTGGGCAACCTGCCTATAAGACTGGGATAACTTCGGGAAACCGGAGCTAATACCGGATACGTTCTTTTCTCGCATGAGAGAAGATGGAAAGACGGTTTACGCTGTCACTTATAGATGGGCCCGCGGCGCATTAGCTAGTTGGTGAGGTAATGGCTCACCAAGGCGACGATGCGTAGCCGACCTGAGAGGGTGATCGGCCACACTGGGACTGAGACACGGCCCAGACTCCTACGGGAGGCAGCAGTAGGGAATCTTCCGCAATGGACGAAAGTCTGACGGAGCAACGCCGCGTGAACGAAGAAGGCCTTCGGGTCGTAAAGTTCTGTTGTTAGGGAAGAACAAGTACCAGAGTAACTGCTGGTACCTTGACGGTACCTAACCAGAAAGCCACGGCTAACTACGTGCCAGCAGCCGCGGTAATACGTAGGTGGCAAGCGTTGTCCGGAATTATTGGGCGTAAAGCGCGCGCAGGTGGTTCCTTAAGTCTGATGTGAAAGCCCACGGCTCAACCGTGGAGGGTCATTGGAAACTGGGGAACTTGAGTGCAGAAGAGGAAAGTGGAATTCCAAGTGTAGCGGTGAAATGCGTAGAGATTTGGAGGAACACCAGTGGCGAAGGCGACTTTCTGGTCTGTAACTGACACTGAGGCGCGAAAGCGTGGGGAGCAAACAGGATTAGATACCCTGGTAGTCCACGCCGTAAACGATGAGTGCTAAGTGTTAGAGGGTTTCCGCCCTTTAGTGCTGCAGCTAACGCATTAAGCACTCCGCCTGGGGAGTACGGCCGCAAGGCTGAAACTCAAAGGAATTGACGGGGGCCCGCACAAGCGGTGGAGCATGTGGTTTAATTCGAAGCAACGCGAAGAACCTTACCAGGTCTTGACATCCTCTGACAACCCTAGAGATAGGGCTTTCCCCTTCGGGGGACAGAGTGACAGGTGGTGCATGGTTGTCGTCAGCTCGTGTCGTGAGATGTTGGGTTAAGTCCCGCAACGAGCGCAACCCTTGATCTTAGTTGCCAGCATTCAGTTGGGCACTCTAAGGTGACTGCCGGTGACAAACCGGAGGAAGGTGGGGATGACGTCAAATCATCATGCCCCTTATGACCTGGGCTACACACGTGCTACAATGGATGGTACAAAGGGCTGCAAACCTGCGAAGGTAAGCGAATCCCATAAAGCCATTCTCAGTTCGGATTGCAGGCTGCAACTCGCCTGCATGAAGCCGGAATCGCTAGTAATCGCGGATCAGCATGCCGCGGTGAATACGTTCCCGGGCCTTGTACACACCGCCCGTCACACCACGAGAGTTTGTAACACCCGAAGTCGGTGAGGTAACCTTTATGGAGCCAGCCGCCTAAGGTGGGACAGATGATTGGGGTGAAGTCGTAACAAGGTAGCCGTATCGGAAGGTGCGGCTGGATCACCTCCTTTCTAAGGATAATTACGAGGCGCTTTTGTTTTGTTCAGTTTTGAATGAGTGATTCATTCAATTAAATAGCAATCCCGCGATAAGCTTGGGAAGCAGAAGCTTATTATTTATGTGAATGGGCCTATAGCTCAGCTGGTTAGAGCGCACGCCTGATAAGCGTGAGGTCGATGGTTCGAGTCCATTTAGGCCCACCATTCCATTTTCCCAAACGGGGCCTTAGCTCAGCTGGGAGAGCGCCTGCCTTGCACGCAGGAGGTCAGCGGTTCGATCCCGCTAGGCTCCACCAATGAAACAATCACGTTGTGATTGGGACAGCTTGTTCCTTGAAAACTAGATAATAGATAGAAGGCAATTGATTTTTTTCAAAGCATCTGTAAGATCTTTTTTAACGGTTAAGTTAGAAAGGGCGCACGGTGGATGCCTTGGCACTAGGAGCCGATGAAGGACGGGACTAACACCGATATGCTTCGGGGAGCTGTAAGTAAGCTTTGATCCGGAGATTTCCGAATGGGGAAACCCACTGTTCGTAATGGAACAGTATCTTTACCTGAATACATAGGGTACTGAAGGCAGACCCGGGGAACTGAAACATCTAAGTACCCGGAGGAAGAGAAAGCAAACGCGATTTCCTGAGTAGCGGCGAGCGAAACGGAATTAGCCCAAACCAAGAGGCTTGCCTCTTGGGGTTGTAGGACACTCAACATGGAGTTACAAAGGAACGGGGTAAATGAAGCGACCTGGAAAGGTCCGTCGAAGAAGGTAAAAACCCTGTAGTTGAAACTTCGTTCCCTCCTGAGTGGATCCTGAGTACGGCGGGACACGAGAAATCCCGTCGGAAGCAGGGAGGACCATCTCCCAAGGCTAAATACTCCCTAGTGACCGATAGTGAACCAGTACCGTGAGGGAAAGGTGAAAAGCACCCCGGAAGGGGAGTGAAATAGATCCTGAAACCGTGTGCCTACAAGTAGTCAAAGCCCGTTAATGGGTAATGGCGTGCCTTTTGTAGAATGAACCGGCGAGTTACGATTTCATGCGAGGTTAAGTTGATAAGACGGAGCCGCAGCGAAAGCGAGTCTGAATAGGGCGAATGAGTATGAGGTCGTAGACCCGAAACCAGGTGATCTACCCATGTCCAGGGTGAAGTTCAGGTAACACTGAATGGAGGCCCGAACCCACGCACGTTGAAAAGTGCGGGGATGAGGTGTGGGTAGCGGAGAAATTCCAATCGAACCTGGAGATAGCTGGTTCTCTCCGAAATAGCTTTAGGGCTAGCCTCAAGATGAGAGTATTGGAGGTAGAGCACTGATTGGACTAGGGGCCCCCAACGGGTTACCGAATTCAGTCAAACTCCGAATGCCAAATACTTATTCTTGGGAGTCAGACTGCGAGTGATAAGATCCGTAGTCGAAAGGGAAACAGCCCAGACCACCAGCTAAGGTCCCAAAGTATACGTTAAGTGGAAAAGGATGTGGAGTTGCTTAGACAACCAGGATGTTGGCTTAGAAGCAGCCACCATTTAAAGAGTGCGTAATAGCTCACTGGTCGAGTGACTCCGCGCCGAAAATGTACCGGGGCTAAACGTATCACCGAAGCTGTGGATTGACACCATTGGGTGTCAGTGGTAGGAGAGCGTTCTAAGGGCGTTGAAGTCAGACCGGAAGGACTGGTGGAGCGCTTAGAAGTGAGAATGCCGGTATGAGTAGCGAAAGAAGGGTGAGAATCCCTTCCACCGAATGCCTAAGGTTTCCTGAGGAAGGCTCGTCCGCTCAGGGTTAGTCGGGACCTAAGCCGAGGCCGAAAGGCGTAGGCGATGGACAACAGGTTGATATTCCTGTACCACCTATACATCGTTTGAACGATGGGGGGACGCAGAAGGATAGGGTAAGCGCGCTGTTGGATATGCGCGTCCAAGCAGTTAGGCCGGAAACGAGGCAAATCCCGTTTCCATTAAGGCGGAGCTGTGATGGCGAGGGAAATATAGTACCGAAGTTCCTGATTCCACGCTGCCAAGAAAAGCCTCTAGTGAGATGTAAGGTGCCCGTACCGCAAACCGACACAGGTAGGCGAGGAGAGAATCCTAAGGTGTGCGAGAGAACTCTCGTTAAGGAACTCGGCAAAATGACCCCGTAACTTCGGGAGAAGGGGTGCTTTTTAGGGTGAATAGCCCAGAAAAGCCGCAGTGAATAGGCCCAGGCGACTGTTTAGCAAAAACACAGGTCTCTGCGAAGCCGCAAGGCGAAGTATAGGGGCTGACACCTGCCCGGTGCTGGAAGGTTAAGGGGAGAGGTTAGCGCAAGCGAAGCTTTGAACCGAAGCCCCAGTAAACGGCGGCCGTAACTATAACGGTCCTAAGGTAGCGAAATTCCTTGTCGGGTAAGTTCCGACCCGCACGAAAGGTGTAACGATCTGGGCACTGTCTCAACGAGAGACTCGGTGAAATTATAGTACCTGTGAAGATGCAGGTTACCCGCGACAGGACGGAAAGACCCCGTGGAGCTTTACTGCAGCCTGATATTGAATTTTGGTACAGCTTGTACAGGATAGGTAGGAGCCTGAGAAGCCGGAGCGCTAGCTTCGGTGGAGGCGTTGGTGGGATACTACCCTGGCTGTATTGAAATTCTAACCCGCGCCCCTTATCGGGGTGGGAGACAGTGTCAGGTGGGCAGTTTGACTGGGGCGGTCGCCTCCTAAAGAGTAACGGAGGCGCCCAAAGGTTCCCTCAGAATGGTTGGAAATCATTCGTAGAGTGTAAAGGCACAAGGGAGCTTGACTGCGAGACCTACAAGTCGAGCAGGGACGAAAGTCGGGCTTAGTGATCCGGTGGTTCCGCATGGAAGGGCCATCGCTCAACGGATAAAAGCTACCCCGGGGATAACAGGCTTATCTCCCCCAAGAGTCCACATCGACGGGGAGGTTTGGCACCTCGATGTCGGCTCATCGCATCCTGGGGCTGTAGTCGGTCCCAAGGGTTGGGCTGTTCGCCCATTAAAGCGGTACGCGAGCTGGGTTCAGAACGTCGTGAGACAGTTCGGTCCCTATCCGTCGCGGGCGCAGGAAATTTGAGAGGAGCTGTCCTTAGTACGAGAGGACCGGGATGGACGCACCGCTGGTGTACCAGTTGTCTTGCCAAAGGCATAGCTGGGTAGCTACGTGCGGACGGGATAAGTGCTGAAAGCATCTAAGCATGAAGCCCCCCTCAAGATGAGATTTCCCATGGCGCAAGCTAGTAAGATCCCTGAAAGATGATCAGGTTGATAGGTCAGAGGTGGAAGCGTGGCGACATGTGGAGCTGACTGATACTAATAGATCGAGGACTTAACCAACGCTTTTAAAAAAATGAAATACCTTCTTATTATCTAGTTTTGAAGGAACAACGTTCCTTTTATGTTTGGTGGCGATAGCGAAGAGGTCACACCCGTTCCCATTCCGAACACGGCAGTTAAGCTCTTCAGCGCCGATGGTAGTTGGGGGTTTCCCCCTGTGAGAGTAGGACGCCGCCAAGCCATTTAAAAAGATCAGCCATCTGGCTGGTCTTTTTTTGCATAATGCAAAGAAAAATCATTGGATATAAAGGGATTATCAATTAAGGAAACTTTTATAAAGACATACACGTATTGAAATTCTTCATCATACATTGTTAAAAGCATCCCCGGTTCTCTTAAACTATTTAAATTAATGTATGCGAACAATGGTTTTTGGGGAGAATGCAGGTATGGAGGTGGAGATGTTGGGGACAACAACAACCAAAACAACGGCAGGGGAAACGTGCGCGGTTTGTGAACAAATAAAAGGGATGGGTATACATCTATATACGACTTTTATTTGTGAGGAATGTGAAAGGGATATGATCAGGACGGATACGAATGATCCCAAGTACCAATATTACTTAAAGCAATTAAGAAAAATCACTAATCCTGAAATATTATCATGAAAAAATAGTATGTGGAAAGTTAAAGAGTCAGAGAAAAAAGAAATGATGTGTTTCTTTAATCTCTGATTCTTTTTTTGGTACTTTAGAAGAATGCTTGGCAAGATGCTCCCATGTTACTGTTTGTTTCCTCCAAACAGACATGTTCGGAAACGTATAATTGCCTTTCAGTCGACGCAATATGAGATAAAATTGAACTTATTTGATAAAATGAAAAAATACTATGATATATGAGGGAAAAGAAAAATGAATCAATCACAGACACCGTTGTTCGATGCAATGAGTGCTTTTCATAAAAAAAGGCCAATATCCCTGCATGTCCCAGGGCATAAAAATGGGTGGGTGTTTAATAAAAAGGGCCAAGCCTTATACAATCTCATTCTTGGTATTGACGCCACGGAGATAAGCGGTTTAGATGACCTGCATGCTCCAGAGGGCGCCATTTTACAGTCCGAGCAACTACTCTCTGACCTATATGGGGTAAAGCGGAGTTATTTTTTGGTTAATGGGTCCACCGTAGGCAACATTGCCATGATTCTTGCTACCTGCCGGGAAGGTGATAAGGTCCTTGTCCAAAGAAACTGCCATAAATCGATTTTACATGGGTTGATGTTAGCGAATGTACAACCAATCTTTTTACAACCAGCTTATTATGAGAAATGGGGCATTGCTGGCGGTGTGGGATCAACATTAATTGCAGAAGCCTTGAGTGTACATCCAGATGTAAAAGCCATCATTGTTACCTATCCTAATTATTATGGTCTTGGTGAAGACTTGACGGAAATGGTAAGACTCGCACATCAAAAGGGGATTCCTGTGCTGGTGGATGAGGCACATGGCGCTCATTTTCAGTTGGGAAGCCCATTTCCTAAGCCGGCAATTTTGGCAGGGGCAGATGTCGTTGTCCATTCAGCGCATAAAACACTGCCGGCTATGACGATGGGGTCATTTCTTCATGTTAATTCACCCTTAGTTGATGTCGATCAAGTATCATTTTATTTACAAATGCTTCAGTCGAGCAGTCCATCTTACCCAATTATGGGATCGCTCGACTTGGCCAGGGCCTACTTAGCTGCTTTTACATCAGAAGATAAAATATCCCTTATTGAAAAGATATCAGACTTCAGAGGGGAATTAGGTGCCTTGCAAACAGTAAAGGTGCTGGAGGCGCCACAAGGCACCTTGGCAGACCCGTTGAAAGTGGTCATTCAATCAACAAATGGTTTAAGCGGGTTTGAATTACAGCAGCTATGTGAAGCCAAAGGCATTTTTACGGAATTGGCTGATCCTCATAATTTATTAATGATTTTACCCTTATTAAAAATGGGTACCGAATTTCCTTTTCATGAAATCGTTCAAACTATAAAAAGAGCCACTGAAGACAGAACTGGAAACAAGGAACCAGATCTTGGGGTCCCATGGACTGATGGAAGGTCAATGACAGGACTTGAAATGCCATACTCCGTCATGAAGCATAGTAAATCAAAGCCTGTCACATTACGGGAAGCAGTGGGTGAGGTATCTGCCGAGATGGTCATTCCCTATCCGCCAGGCATCCCTTTAATTATGTCCGGGGAAATGATTACTCCTGAGCATATATACAATCTGAGGAGACTGCGAGAACTGGGATCAAGGTTTCATGGCGGTTCCTCCCTTTCAAACGGAGAATTGATCGTTTATGAAAGCAGGCATTAAAATGATATACTACAAACAAAGAACCTTGGAGGTACATCGATGAAACGTGGTATTTTTATAACAATGGAAGGGCCTGAGGGTGCTGGGAAAACAACAATTACCCAAATGCTTGGCAAGGCCCTGCAACAAGAAGGCTATCAAGTCCTATTAACGCGTGAGCCAGGGGGTGTTCCCATTTCGGAGCAAATTAGGGAAGTGATCCTTAATAAAGATAATACAGCCATGGACTCGAGGACAGAGGCTTTATTATACGCAGCAGCAAGGCGTCAGCATTTAGTGGAAGTGGTCATTCCTGAGTTGGAACGAGGGGGAATTGTCCTCTGTGACCGATTCATAGATAGCTCGTTAGCCTATCAGGGTCATGCTAGGGGTTTGGAAATAGAAGAAGTTTATAATATCAATAAATTCGCAATTGGAGATATGATGCCAGATGCCACGTTCTTTTTTGATATAAACCCGGAAGAGGGATTGAGACGTATCCAGTCCAATGGGGAACGGGAAGTGAACCGTCTGGATCTTGAAGCCCTCGACTTCCATAAAAAAGTTTGTGAGGGGTATCAGTTCATTATAAATAGATGGAAAGACCGTTTCATTATCGTGGATGCAGGCCGGACAATAGATGAGGTTTTTGAGGAAACGAAAGCCAATTTGCTGAAATTTTTAGCGAAAGCAGGAAACTAAATATACAGGTTTCCATATTATTCAACCAATACTATTCCAGACAAGGACTAGTTGCTATAATGGAGTTAGTAAAAATTCAGAGTAACCGGAGGATGATGAGAATGAAAATGATCATTGCTGTCGTTCAAGACAAGGATAGTCATCGCCTGCTGAATGAATTAGTGGAAAATAATCTCGGAACGACCAAGCTAGCCAGCACTGGCGGGTTTTTAAAATCAGGCAATACGACTTTTATGATTGGCACAGAGGATGAACGTGTTGACAAAGCCATCCAGATCATCAAACAGAATTGTCAGTCACGATCCCAGTTAGTATCACCGGTTTCACCGATGGGCGGGAATGCCGAGTCCTATGTACCTTACCCAGTGGAGATTCAAGTAGGCGGTGCGACCATTTTTGTTCTGCCAGTTGAAAACTTTTTACAATTTTAACGGTTAGTTTCAGGGAGGTTCATTATGAAAATCAACTATGATATCCCTATAAAGCTGGATAAATCGCGTCAGGATGCCAAACAGTTTCAAACCGGAAATGGCAGATTTCAACAAATGGTCCAGACACAGGATCAAAAGATGCAAATCCAAACATTAAACCGTTTGTTAGGCGATATTGAAGGGGCGGGTCAGCGTTTAGTTAGGTCACGCACTTTTAGGGAATTGGCAAAATATAAAGCATTGGTGAAACGGTTTGTTAAAGAAGCGGTTGAATATGGATTGGAACTGAAGCAATCCACGAGCTGGAATGAATATGGACAGAGTAGGCCGTTGAAAACCGTGGAAACGATAGATGTAAGATTAGTTGAGTTAAGTGAGGAAATTCTTAATAAAGAGAAAAGCTCGCTTGAAATTTTGGAAATGATAGGCGAAATTAAGGGTCTTCTGATTAATTTATATACTTAAGTGAGTTGATGGTTTTGGATAAAACATGGCGGGACATGAGTCAAATTCAGCCGCAGGTAATGACGATGCTGCAAAATAGCATAACGAAGAAAAGGGTGGCCCATGCGTATTTATTTGAAGGGGAAAAAGGGACAGGTAAGCAAGAGATAAGCAATGCCTTTGCCAAAAGCTTACTATGTGAAGCCCCGACAGCAGGTTATGAGCCATGCGAACTTTGTCGGAATTGCAAACGGATTTCAAGTGGGAATCATCCTGATGTCCATTTAATAGAAAGAGACGGTCTCTCAATAAAGAAAGAACAAATCAAGGGGCTTCAGGAAGAATTTTCGAAAAAAAGCGTAGAGGCGGATCGGAAGGTTTATATGATTGCCGATGCCGACAAAATGTCGGTGGGGGCAGCCAACAGTCTATTGAAATTTTTAGAAGAACCTTCAGCTGATACTGTAGCAATATTGATGACCGAACAGCTTCAGAGGATTCTGCCGACTATATTATCAAGATGCCAAGTGATTTCGTTCAAGCCATTATCTCCTGAGAATGTGAAACGGAAGCTGATGGAACAGGATGTAGAACCACAGCTGGCTTCGGTTATTGCACACATAACACAGAATGTGGAAGCTGGAATCGGGCTTAGTCATGATGAATGGTTTGTACAAGCTCAAAAAATAGTGGTAAAATTATATGAAGTGTTAAAACTTAATTCCTTGAAGGCATTGCTGTACCTTCAGACGGATTGGTTCACACACTTTAAAGAAAGAGAACAGGTTGACAGAGGTCTTGATTTGTTACTTCTTATATATAAGGATTTATTATACATTCAGTTGGACAAAAAGGACTTCGTTGTGTTCCAAAATAAACTGAAGGAATTTGAAACTCACGCTCTTCATCTTTCCCCAAGACGCCTTGCTGAACATATGGGTTGCATTTTGGAAGCAAAAAGGAAGCTGATGTCCAACACGAATCCACAGCTGTTGATGGAACAGCTTGTGCTGAATTTGCAGGAGGGATCATGATTTGTATGATGTTGTAGGTGTCCGTTTTAAAAAGGCGGGCAAAATATACTACTTCGATCCGGGTGAATTCGCAATTCCTAAGGACGATTTTGTAATAGTGGAGACTGTCCGCGGTGTTGAATTCGGTAAAGTCGTTACAGCCCGAAAACAAGTAGATGAAAACGATGTTGTCCTGCCATTGAAAAAAGTACTTCGGGTCGCTGATGCAAAAGATAAGCTGATTGTAGACGAGAACAAGGCGGCTGCAGAAGAGGCTTACTCTATATGTTGTCAAAAGGTTGTGGAGCATAAGCTGGATATGAAGCTGGTTGATGTGTCATATACTTTCGACAGAAATAAAGTCGTGTTTTATTTTACAGCGGATGGTCGCGTGGATTTCCGTGATTTAGTCAAAGATTTAGCTGCCATATTCAGAACTCGCATAGAACTGCGCCAAATTGGGGTAAGGGATGAGGCAAAGATGCTTGGTGGCATCGGGCCTTGTGGCAGAATGCTTTGCTGTTCCACATTTCTTGGAGATTTTGAACCGGTTTCCATCAAAATGGCGAAGGATCAGAATTTATCATTAAACCCTACAAAAATCTCAGGTTTATGCGGTCGATTGATGTGCTGTCTGAAATATGAAAATGATGAGTATGAAAGTGCGAAGGAAATGCTTCCTGATTTAGGTGAAATGATTAATACGCCTGGTGGCAAAGGCAAGGTAGTGGGGCTTAATATTCTAGAACGCGTACTTCAGATTGAACTAATCGAGCAAGAAAGAGTATTAGAGTATACTCTAGATGAGATTCTAAAAGAGGGAGCCGTTTCTATTCAAGCCACAGATTATTAAGGTGGTGGGAGAGCGTGGATAAGAAAGATATTTTTGAGTCGGTGACCAATATGGAAACCCAGATAGGCCAATTATATAAGCAGCTTGGAGAATTGAAGCAGAACTTAGCTGAAATCCTGGAGGAAAATCAGTCGCTCAAGCTGGAGAAAGAGCATTTGCGCCATCGGTTGGGCCTTGTGGAAGTCGAAAGTGCACCTGCTGCAGTAAAGGTCAAACAAAAAGTGAAAAACCGTACCGCAAGTACGGACAAGGTTATGGATATCGGGGAAGGCTATGATAATTTAGCCCGTATCTATCAAGAAGGCTTTCATATTTGCAATCTGCATTTTGGCAGTTTACGAAAAGAAGGGGATTGCCTGTTCTGTTTATCTTTTTTAAACAAGAAGTGATAAAGGAATAATATAAAAGATGTTTCTTTTACGTGATAGATAGACCGTTTACAATATATAGTGATTCGGGGTCTGACGCATACTATGAGTCAGGCCCCTTTTTGTACGATAGTAATGTAGAAGCATGGTCCCTACACATGCTTTTTCGATACATGATTAGGAGGGTAACAGCAATGGTGGAACTTAAAGGCGATGAGCGCCTGGATTATCTATTGGCTGAGAATTTAAGGATCATCCAGAGCCCATCGGTGTTCTCTTTTTCATTAGATGCCGTTTTATTATCAAGGTTCGTAAATGTACCGATCCAAAAAGGGAAAATCGTAGATCTTTGCTCAGGTAATGGGGTCATACCCTTGCTGTTGAGTACAAGAACGAAAGGGACAATTACCGGTGTTGAAATACAAGAGCGGTTATATGACATGGCCCTGAGAAGCATGGACTATAATGGCGTGTCCTCCCAAATCGAGATGATTCATGGGGATATAAAAGAAATTCCAAAACAGATAGGGTATAGCAAATATGATGTCGTAACTTGCAATCCACCCTATTTCCCGACACCATCCATCGAGGAAATTAACAAAAATGAGCACTTTGCAATTGCCCGACATGAAATAATGTGCAATCTTGAGGATGTCATGCGTGTTACAAGCCAGCTGCTGCGTCAAGGTGGGAAAGCTGCATTCGTTCATAGACCGGGCCGTCTGATGGATATTCTGCATTTCATGAGGATGTACAGAATTGAACCGAAGCGGCTGCAATTCGTTTATCCTAAGAGCTCAAAAGAAGCGAATACGATTCTTATAGAAGGGATAAAGGACGGCAGCCCTGATTTGAAGATTCTTCCTCCGCTTGTTGTATATAATGATCAAAATGTGTATAATCCGGAAATCAGAAGGATTCTATATGGAGAGGAATAAGCATTATTTTTATGTTTTGAAGTGCAGGGACGGCAGCTATTATGCAGGGTATACGAATAATTTGCACCGCAGGATTAATGCTCATAATAATGGCAGGGGAGCAAAGTATACACGGGGCCGGACCCCGGTTGAACTGATTTATCATGAGATATTCGAAACACGGACATTGGCCATGCAGGCTGAATATAAGTTTAAGCAATTAACAAGAAAACAAAAGCAAAAGTGGATGGCAAAGGAGGATACATGATATGTGGCAGCAAAAGAGTTTTGAAAAAGAAGGATTGGAGCCAGCTCTATATCTGGTTCCTACACCGATAGGAAACCTTGAGGATATGAGTTTCAGGGCTTTAAGAATCTTGAAGGAAGCGGATGTCATTGCTGCTGAGGACACGCGAAATACGAAGAAATTATGCAACTACTTTGAAATTTCGACACCTATCGTCAGTTACCATGAACATAATAAGGAATATAGCGGGAAGCAAATGCTAGAGAGGCTTCGATCTGGCGAGGTCATCGCATTGGTAAGTGATGCTGGCTTGCCGACGATATCCGACCCGGGATATGAACTGGTCAAAGAGGCCATTGCCGAAAAGTTTAAAGTCATCCCCTTGCCAGGGGCCAATGCTGCATTAACTGCATTGATCGCATCAGGACTGATTCCGCAGCCTTTTTACTTCTATGGCTTTCTACAACGGGGAGCAAAAGAAAAAAAGCAGGAGCTGGAAAAATTAAAAAAAATGGAATCGACTTGGATTGTTTATGAATCGCCACATCGATTGAAAGAAACATTGAAACATATGCATGAAATTTTAGGTGACCGCCGTATAGTATTATGCCGCGAGTTAACCAAGAAATTTGAAGAGTTCATTCGAGGGACTGTGGGTGAAGCATTGACGTGGGCGATGGAATCAGAAATTCGCGGTGAGTTCTGTTTAATAATTGAAGGTGGGCAATGGTCGGAAGATGAACCTGAAGAAGCTTGGTGGACGGTCCTTGACATCGTCGGTCATGTTAATCATTATATGGAAACCAAGCAGTTCACCTCAAAGGATGCAATCAAGCAGGTCGCAAAAGATCGCAATATGCAAAAACGTGATGTATATCAGGCGTATCACATTGATATAAAATAATAATAAACATAAAAAAACTTCCGAAGACCGGAAGTTTTTTATCATTTATTTAGAAGCAGTGAAGTTTTGTTGAATTTCTTGAATAAGTAATTCTGCACCTTCACGACTAAGGATCAATTTACCATTAGCAAGTGTAAGGTTGTTATCGGAAACTTCACCTGTAACTTGGCAAGTCATGTTTGGTTTGTATTTTTTCAAGATGATGCGCTCATCATCAACATAGATTTCAAGAGCGTCTTTCTCAGCGATACCCAATGTACGACGAAGTTCGATTGGAATAACCACCCGGCCTAACTCATCAACTTTACGAACAATACCTGTAGATTTCATTTAAAAAATTCTCCTCTCAGTTACAATCTAGTACCCTATTTCTATTTTTTTCGCCAATATTCGACAAATTTTTTTATAAATTTATAATACCAGCCATTCCCAAATTCGTCAATGATTTATTTTCATTTTTTTGTAAGAAATAGCATGGCTCTTTTCGTGTAACAAAAGGGCTTTTATAGAGAAAAAATCGGTTATATCTTTAAAAATGAGAAATAGCAGGAAACAGAGGACTACTCGCTTCACCACATTTCGACAAAGTATGCATATAAAAAACACACTTCACTATTATATGATTAAATATAATTTAGTTTCAAAACAAAAGTTCTGAATTAAGGATAATTTTCTAAAAAAGTTTACGAATATGTGAGTTGTTGCACAAAAAAAGAAATTTAGGTATATTTTGTTGGGGTAAGAGGTAATGCTGTCATAAGGGAAGTTCACTTCCAGTACCCTTATTGTTAAAATGAAAATTTACTTCTATTTTTTATTCTATTAACATGATGATTAGATTAGTGATTATTGTCGCGCAGAATTGTATATAGCGTTAAAATAGAGATAATAGCTTAAAATATATTCTTATGGCTTGGGCGAGTCCTATAGCCGGTTTTTCAAATGATGAGGAGGGAACGAAGTGCAAGATAAATTAAAAACATTCTATATCACGACACCCATATATTATCCGAGTGGTAATTTACATATAGGGCACGCGTATACGACAGTGGCAGGGGATGCCATGGCTCGTTATAAAAGGATGCGTGGCTTCGATGTCATGTATTTAACAGGAACTGATGAACATGGTCAAAAAATCCAGCGTAAAGCAGCTGAAGATGGAGTCACTCCTCAGCAATATGTCGATAATATCGTATCAGGGATTAAAGAGCTCTGGGAAAAGCTTGATATTTCATATGATGATTTCATCAGGACGACGGAAGATCGCCATAAAGAGGTCGTAGCCAAGATTTTCAAAAGGCTATTGGACCAGGGTGATATATATTTGGACCAATATGAAGGATTATATTGTACACCTTGCGAATCTTTCTTCACGGAACGTCAGGTGGAAGAAAGCAATGGAAATTGTCCGGATTGCGGCAGGCCTGTTGAAAAGGTGAAAGAGGAATCTTATTTCTTTAAGATGAGTAAATATGCGGATCGGTTACTGAAGTTTTATGAGGAAAACCCGGATTTCATTCAACCGGAATCGCGCAAAAATGAAATGATCAATAACTTCATCAAGCCTGGATTGGAAGATCTGGCCGTATCCCGTACTACTTTCGATTGGGGCATCAAGGTGCCGGGAGATCCAAAGCATGTTATTTATGTATGGATTGATGCATTGACCAATTATATAACGGCATTAGGTTACGGGACGGATAATGACTCTAAATACTTGAATTATTGGCCTGCCGATGTACATTTGGTAGGAAAGGAAATCGTTCGTTTCCATACAATCTATTGGCCGATCATGTTAATGGCTCTTGATGTGCCGCTTCCAAAGAAAGTCTTTGCCCACGGATGGCTTCTCATGAAAGATGGTAAAATGTCCAAATCAAAAGGGAATGTAGTTGATCCCGTTACATTGATTGATCGTTACGGTTTGGATTCTTTACGCTACTACTTATTGCGAGAAGTACCATTTGGTTCAGATGGAGTATTTACACCGGAAGGGTTTGTGGAGCGTATCAATTTTGATCTGGCAAATGATTTAGGGAATTTATTAAATCGAACTGTTGCAATGGTCAATAAGTATTTTGATGGTGTGATTCCTAATTACGAAGGATCCAATGGCGAATTCGAAAAGGCTTTGCTTGAAATGAACCAAGATACGGTAGGCAAGTATGAGGAAGCCATGGAAAACATGGAATTTTCAGTTGCACTAACATCCATTTGGCAACTCGTGAGCAGAACCAATAAATTCATTGATGAGACCCAGCCATGGACTCTTGCTAAAGATGAATCAAGGAAAGAAGACCTTGCTAGTGTCATGGTTCATTTGGCGGAATCATTGCGCAGGACGGCAATCCTTTTGAAACCGTTCTTGACGCAAACACCAGAAAAAATCTTTGCTCAGCTTAGCATCAAAGATGATGTGTTAAAATCCTGGGACAGTTTAGCGGAATTCGGTCAAATTCCTGCTGAAACAAAAGTCTTGAAGGGAGATCCGATCTTCCCTCGTCTGGATATGGAAGAGGAAGTTTTATATATTAAAGATCAAATGCAGGGCGGCGCCCCCAAGGCCGAGGAAAAAGTGGAAGAGACGATTCCTGAAGTCGATGAAATCACTATTGATGACTTTACAAAAGTGGAGCTTCGTGTTGCTCAGGTCATGGAAGTTGAGCCTGTAAAGAAAGCGGATAAGCTTCTTAAACTTCAGCTTGATTTGGGTTATGAGAAGCGCCAAGTCGTATCAGGCATTGCACAGCACTATAAACCTGAAGATTTAGTAGGCAAAAAAGTGATATGCGTAACAAATTTGAAACCTGTTAAACTTCGTGGCGAGCTCTCTCAAGGAATGATTTTGGCGGGAAGCCAGGATGGAGTGCTCTCAGTCGCTACAATAGATTCATCGATTCCTAATGGTTCTAAGGTGAAATAAACCGATGAAAACATAAAGGTGTTTCATATGAAACATTTTTATGTTTTTTTCTTTATGCTTTTGGAAAAAGTAATTTAATGCAGGTTCAGGCTCTGCATTTATTTGTTGGACATATAAGAGCCTTTGTAATCTTTTTGTTACCTAAATGTGAAACATAAAACTTTCATTTTTTAATAAAATAGTGCTAGAAAGGGAGAAAAATAATGTTATTTGATACACATGTACATGTTAATGCGGAACAATTCAACGAAGATCTCGAGGACGTAATTGACAGAGCTAAGGAAGCAGGAGTCAATCATATGGTAGTCGTTGGTTTTGACCGGCCAACTATTATAAGGGCAATGGAATTAATAGAAGCTTATGATTTCATGTATGCCGCGGTCGGATGGCATCCTGTGGATGCTATAGATATGACAGAAGAGGACTTACAATGGATCGAGGAATTATCCAATCATCCAAAGGTTGTGGCCATTGGTGAGATGGGTCTGGATTATCATTGGGATAAATCACCGAAAGATGTTCAAATGGAGGTGTTCAGGAAGCAAATCCGACTGGCAAAAAGGGTGGGGCTGCCCATTATCATCCATAATCGGGAAGCGACCGCGGATATCGTGAACATACTCAAGGAAGAAGAGGCATCAAGGGTTGGAGGCATCATGCATTGCTTTAGCGGAAGTGCAGAAACGGCTTTGGAATGCATCAATATGAACTTTTATATTTCATTGGGTGGCCCTGTGACCTTCAAGAATGCAAAAAAACCAAAGGAAGTGGCAGCAGCCGTACCTTTAGACCGTTTACTGATAGAGACCGATTGTCCATACTTGGCACCCCATCCTTATAGAGGGAAGCGTAATGAACCTTCGTATGTGAAGCTTGTTGCTGAACAAATTGCAGAAATCAAACAACTCACATTAGAGGAAGTTTCCCAGGCAACAACGGAAAATGCCAAGAAATTATTCGGCATTAACTGACATTTTTTTTTACAATATCTCCCGGGGTTCATTAGCTAAAATTGATTTTTTCTAAGGTTTCTACAAATTTCACTCCAACTATAGGCTTATTATGTCGAGAAGTCGCCCTTTCCTTTTCAAGGTGAAATATGCATAATAGGTAGTAATTTCCTAAATGAGAAGTGAATGGGTTGACAGCTTGATAACTAAGTCTATATAATCACCGGGAGGAAGGAGGAGTTTTTCATTCTATTAAAAACTATGAAAAACCTTATTCCCAGACCTTTTGGGAAGAAGAGAATGGCAATTGCCATTTTCAGTGCTATTCTTGTTTCTACAGCATTGGGAATACTGATATATCAAGGAACAAAGGATACAGTTACAATCATGCTAGACGGAAAAAAAGAGGTAGTGCGTACACACGCGGCTACTGTAAATGATATGTTGGAAGATTTAGAGATTACCGTTAAAGCCGCAGACTACGTCCACCCATCTAGAACCACCAAGGTAGATGATGATTTAGAGGTGGTTTGGAAGCCTGCACAAAAAATCGTCATGGTACAGGATGGTAAGACGAAGGATGTTTGGTCCACCGCCGATACGGTAGACGAACTTTTAAAAGACCAAAATCTTAGTGTGAAGGAACAGGATAAGATCACCCCTTCGAAAAATACAAAGCTGAAAGCGAATATGGAAGTTGCCATAGACAAAGCCTTTTCACTGAAATTAGTGGTGGGTGGAGACGAAAAGCAGGTATGGTCAACTTCGACTACTGTCGCTGACTTTTTAAAGCAACAAGGAGTAAAACTCAATGATTTGGATCGTGTTGAGCCAGAATTAACCGAAAAAGTTGAAGCTGAGAATACGGTAAACGTAGTTCGAATTGAAAAAGTCACCGATGTAGTGGAAGAACCAGTTGACTTTGCTGTCATAACTAAAAAAGATGACTCTTTATCAAAAGGGAAAGAGAAAATTGTCACAGAAGGAAAAGACGGACTCATTTCCAAAGAATATGAAGTTATTAAAGAAAATGGCAAAGAGGTTAAAAGAGAATTACTTTCAGAAAAAGTGGTTAATAAAAAGCAGGATAAAGTTGTAACGGTCGGAACTCGAACGACGGTTGCCCAAGCATCACGCGGAGTAACTAACGTTAGTTCTTCAAGTGGAAAAGAAATATATGTATCATCAACAGCTTATACTGCCAGTTGTAAGGGCTGTTCCGGTGTCACGTCCACAGGCGTGGATCTAAAGAGCAATCCGGGTGCGAAAATCATCGCTGTCGATCCAAACGTAATTCCTATGGGCTCGAAAGTATATGTGGATGGCTATGGCTATGCAGTAGCTGCTGACAAAGGCGGAGCAATAAAGGGAAATAGGATTGACGTCTTTTTTTCCTCGAAAAATGATGCTTATCGCTGGGGTGTAAAGAGGGTAAAGATTCGTGTATTGGACTAATAAGGTTTCTCTCGCAGGAGATGAATTCGTCTCCTGTTTTTTGCGTTTTATTTTCCATTTGTTGAAAAACCCTAGGTAAAACTGTTTTAATAAGATAGACGTCCCACTATTCCATAAGATTTCAATATGTGCGTGTGAACTTCATAAATGATCTTGACTGGATTCTCTATCCAGAAAATTTTACGGGGGACCGGTTACGTTTATCCAAGAGCTAATCAAAGCGCTTGCGCTTTTCTGTATGGAGGAAACCATGAAAAAGATTAAAGAAATTATCGTTGTAGAAGGAAAAGACGATACGGTAGCAATAAAAAGGGCTGTTAATGCTGATACAATAGAAACCAACGGTTCCGCGGTGAACGAGTCTTGTATTGAGCAGGTGAGGCTTGCACAAAAGACACGTGGAGCCATCATTTTCACAGACCCTGATTTTCCTGGTCAAAAAATCAGGAATATAATTTCAGAACAAGTAAAAGGCTGTAAACACGCCTTTTTAACGAAGAAGGAAGCCCTTCCTAAGTCAGGTAGAGGAATTGGTGTGGAACATGCTTCTCCTGAGGCAATTCGTAATGCTTTAAAGGAAGCCCAATTAATGGATGAAGAGGCTTCAGAAGAGATTTCACAGCAAGATTTAATAGATGCCGGTTTAATCGGGGGATCCGGTGCCAAGGAACGAAGGGAAAAACTTGGATCTATTTTAAAAATCGGGTTTACCAATGGTAAACAGTTATATAAGAGACTAAAAATGTTCCAAATATCAACTGAGGCTTTTGAGAAAGCGATGGTACAGATAATTCAGGAGGAAAAAAATGAATAAGGATATTGCAACCCCTGTCAGAACGAAAGAAATATTAAAGAAATATGGATTCTCCTTTAAAAAGAGCTTAGGCCAGAACTTTTTAATTGATACGAATATCTTGAAACGTATTGTCGAACATGCCAATTTGACAGAGGAAAGCGGCGCCATTGAAATTGGGCCGGGAATCGGGGCATTGACGGAACAACTAGCGAAAAGCAGCAAAAAGGTTGCGGCCTTTGAAATCGATCAGCGTCTGCTGCCCATCTTATCGGATACACTGTCTCCCTATAACAATGTAAACATCATTCACGGGGATGTTCTTAAAGCTGATGTCAAGAAGGTCATCGAGGAGGAATTTGCCGGATTTTCGGACCTGATGGTCGTTGCGAATCTTCCATATTACGTCACGACACCCATCATTTTAAAGTTATTGTCCGAAGACCTGCCCATTAGGGGCATCGTGTGCATGCTGCAAAAGGAAGTGGCCGATCGAATTGCCGCAAAACCTGGGACAAAGGAATACGGTTCTTTATCCATTGCCATTCAATATTATACGGAAGCCGAAACAGTGATGATAGTACCCAAAACGGTATTCATGCCTCAGCCTAATGTTGATTCAGCTGTAATCCGCCTTACAAAGCGCGTGAAGCCGATCGTCGAGGTCCTGGATGAGGATTTCTTATTCACGGTGACCCGGGCGAGTTTTGCCCAGCGCCGGAAAACGATTTTAAATAACTTAACCAGTCAGCTGCCAGATGGTAAAGCGAAAAAAGAACATATACTGGCCGCTCTCGAAGCTGCGGAAGTGGATCCTTCCAGACGGGGGGAAACGCTGAGTATCAAAGAATTTGGCCGCTTAAGTGATGCATTATTGCCGAATTTCAAATAAAGGAAATGTGAAACATTCAAGTCGGAATGGGGTCAATCCCAGCTTCCGGCTTTTTTTATTATGAAATGGGCCAGCCATGAGGGAACGTATCCGAAAATGTAATCAATCCCCGCCTTTCACCATTCAAGAATGGTTCGCATAACTTAAGAATGAAAATAAACTAGGGCGGGCTGAAAATAAGTCTTCTCATGGGGTGGGGCCATGAATATTCAAATAAACGATATTGTTGGTCGGGTTTCTTATAAATGCGACGTATTGTTCCGGGTAATCGATATCCGTGATATTGACGGAAGGCGTCAAGCTGTTCTTTATGGGGAAGATATCCGATTGATTGCAGATGCACCTTTTCAAGATTTAATGATCATTAATGATAATGAAAGAAATGATCGACAAAGGTCGAATGAGGTACTTCAAGAACAATCTTACCGCTTATTAACGCAAGATCTAGAGCTGCAACAACAAAAAAGTGGCTATCAATCAAGTAATGGTTATCGGTACGGCGGTGAATACTTTCAGATACCAGGGCGGGTCCTCCATGTTGATGGGGATGCATCTTACTTAAGGAAATGCATGGATTTATATCAGAAATTCAGTATTCCGGTCAATGGTATCTATTGCAATGAAAAGGAAATGCCCCAAAGAATCGGGGGGCTGTTGGATCATTATCGACCGGACATTCTTGTTGTCACCGGTCATGATGCCTATTCAAAATCAAAAGGGCCGATATCCGATATTAATGCCTACCGTCACTCAAAGGATTTTGTGCAGACGGTTAGAGAAGCGCGAAGGCGAGTTTCTCATTTAGACCAACTGATTATATTTGCCGGGGCTTGTCAGTCACATTTTGAATCGCTGATCCAAGCGGGGGCAAATTTTGCAAGTTCTCCTTCCCGAGTTAATATTCATGCTCTTGATCCGGTATATATCGTCGGAAAGGTAAGCTTTACGCCATTTTCCGATCATATTCATGTATGGGATGTCCTTCGGAATACATTAACTGGAGAAAAGGGGTTGGGGGGAATTGAGACAAAAGGGGTGTTACGGACCGGACTGCCCTTCAAGCCATTTCAGGAAGAATGAACGAGCTGCATTTTGAAAGAATGCAGCTTGCTTTTGGTGGGTAAGAATTCGGATATCGTTACAGAAAAACCGGTTTTTTGTTAAGTGATGTTAGTAAGTAATGATTTAATTACGAAAATTCGGCTTAATAGATAATGGAATAGTTCGTTTACATAATTTTTCATTTCCCAGGATATAATAAAATTGTTCGCGATTTTGCCGAATTTCAGATAAAAATATATTGACTACATTTTTAAGTGCTGATATAATTTATTATTTTGTTTGCGTATATTTGTAAATTGTGATATACTTAACTTAGTGAGGTGGACCGAAAATGCCAAAAACTCTAGCTGATATTAAAACTGCACTTGATTCAAACCTAGGTAAAAGATTGCTCTTAAAAGCAAACGGTGGAAGAAGAAAGACTGTAGAACGATTCGGAACTTTGGCGGAAACTTATCCGGCTGTTTTTGTAATTGAGCTCGACCAAGATGAAAATGCGTTTGAAAGAGTATCTTACAGCTATGCGGATGTTTTAACGGAAACCGTAGAACTAACATTTTTAAACAAACAACAAGAGATGTAACTTAGACGAGGCAGTGAACAACTTTGTTTGCTGCCTTTTGTTTTGTATAGAATACCTGTGAGCTCCAATAAAGGCTTAAAAAGGATGTAATGAAATAGCGTATGATGCAAACACTAGGCATGTGACGGCATGGAAAGGGGTTGCTTCGCTTGAGCAGGAAAAAAGGGATTATGTCAAATGATCTTAAAGAGGAATTGGCTAAAGAACTTGGATTTTACGATGTTGTCCAGAAAGAAGGCTGGGGAGGAATCCGGGCCAGGGACGCAGGGAACATGGTAAAGCTTGCTATCGAAAAAGCACAACGTCAATTGGTGAACAAAGAGTAGATCAAACACTTAATTGCATCATGTCGTCATGTTGAAGAAGCCGGACTCTTTATACAATGTATAGCTCCATTCATTTTTGCTTACATTGTAGTTAAGGAGTCTGGTTTTTTTATGTATCGGTGAATGCTGTATGGATATGTAGCAAGTCTTTTGGGATGCAGGAACCCCAACGTGCCTACATGTGTCTATTCTCCTCTAAGGGTGATCTTAGCTTCATTACATTGAAATTACGATGAAAAAACCTTTAGAATATAAACAAATATGATAGAATAGGACAAGAACTTTTAAGAACGTTAAAGTAGGTGGACATATTGAAGCTTATGGAAAAAGCCCCGGCTAAAATTAATTTGGCTTTGGATGTGCTTTTCAAACGGCCTGATGGATATCATGAGGTGGAAATGATCATGACGACAGTCGACCTTGCCGATAGAATTGAACTAAAGGAAATAAAGGGAAATCATATTCAAATTCTATCCCATAATCGATTTGTTCCGGATGATCATCGGAATTTAGCTTATCAAGCTGCATTTATTCTAAAGGAACGTTTTGGGATCAAAAAAGGTGTTTCCATAACTATAGAGAAAAATATACCTGTGGCTGCAGGACTAGCTGGTGGAAGCAGTGATGCCGCAGCTACCTTGAGAGGCTTGAATAGACTGTGGAAACTTGGTCTTTCCATGGATGAACTTGCGGAAATAGGAGCTGAAATTGGCTCTGATGTTTCATTTTGCGTATATGGAGGAACGGCATTGGCCAGGGGGCGCGGGGAAAAAATCACGCATCTTCCCGCACCGCCAAAATGCTGGGTCATCTTGGCCAAACCGACGATCGGCGTATCGACGGCAGATATATACAAAAGGCTCCAGACGTCAAAAATGGAGCATCCGGATGTACCTGGAATGATTTCGGCTATTATGGAAAACAATTATCACGATGTATGTGAAGGGTTGGGTAATGTTCTGGAACAAGTGACATTGCAGTTATACCCAGAGGTTGCAAACATTAAAGATCAAATGAAGACATTTGGAGCGGATTCGGTCTTGATGAGCGGAAGTGGTCCGACCGTTTTTGGTTTGGTGGAACATGATTCGCGCATGCAAAGAATTTATAATGGACTTCGTGGATTTTGTGACCAAGTCTATGCGGTCCGTTTACTGGGTGATCGAAACAATCTTGAATAGAAACGTACATTAGTGGTATAGTTGCTATATAATATTCGGGAATTAACAAAGGGGGTGTCTCAATGAAATTTCGTCGCAGCGAGAGGCTAGTCGATATGACCAATTATTTATTAGAACATCCAGGGGAACTTGTTTCGCTGACTTATTTTGCTGAAAGATATAGTTCGGCAAAATCCTCGATCAGTGAAGATTTGACAATCATCAAAGATACCTTTGAACAACGGGGGATAGGATCTTTAACAACCGTTCCAGGTGCGGCCGGTGGGGTGAAATATATTGTTTCCATCAAGGAAGAAGAAGCCAATGCCTTCATTGACGGATTATGCGATACGATCGCTAGTCCCGAAAGGTTACTTCCTGGCGGTTATCTATATATGACAGACATATTAGGACATCCGCAAACCGTGAATAAGGTTGGAAGGATAATCGCTTCAATGTATGCCAAGAAAAATGTCTCAGTCATCATGACAATGGCAACCAAAGGGATATCATTAGCATACGCCGTGGCAAATTATTTGAATGTTCCAGTTGTCATTGTAAGAAGGAATAATAAAGTAACGGAAGGTTCTACAGTGAGCATCAATTATGTTTCAGGCTCTTCAAAGCGGATTCAGACTATGGTACTCTCTAAGAGAAGCTTGGTTGAAGGTTCGAATGTATTAATTGTAGACGATTTCATGAAGGCTGGGGGTACCATTAACGGTATGGTCAGTCTATTGGATGAATTTAAGGCAACAGTTGCCGGAATAGCAGTGCTGGTCGAATCCGAACATACTGAGGAGTGCCTTGTCGAGGACTATGTTTCATTAATCAAGTTGACGCAGGTGGTCGAAAGAGACAAGAAAATCAATGTAAGCCGTGGGAATTATTTTACGAAAAAGGAATAGGGGGAATCATTTAATGAAAACGATACATACTGATGAAGCACCGGCAGCGATCGGACCATATTCACAAGGCGTGATCGTGGATAAGTTATTTTTCAGTTCAGGACAGATCCCACTTACTGCTTCTGGTGAGATGGTGACTGGGGATGTAAAGGAACAGACACACCAGGTCTTTAAGAATCTCCAAGCTGTATTGAAAGAAGCTGGGGCTTCATTGGAAACTGTCATTAAGGCAACAGTATTCATTAAAAGTATGGATGATTTCGGTTCGATTAATGAAATTTACGGAGAATATTTTTCTGCTCACAAACCTGCTCGCTCTTGTGTAGAGGTTGCTCGCCTTCCTAAAGATGCACTAGTGGAAATAGAAGTGGTAGCGCTCGTTAAATAAACGGGCGTTTTTTTATTTTTTAGGAAATTCGTAATGGGTATCATCCTGTAATATCAGGGTGATTTTTAGTATTTTTGAAAACTAGGCTGAATTTTCTAAAAAAATTACAGATAATAGAAGGAGTTCACGTTTTTTTGTTGAATATGTACTTTAAGTTTTAACAACAACAAAAAGGGATGGTGAGCTTAAATGGAAGTAACTGACGTAAGATTACGCCGTGTGAATACGGATGGTCGTATGAGAGCTATCGCATCAATTACACTGGATAATGAATTTGTGGTTCATGATATTCGTGTGATCGACGGAAACAATGGTTTATTTGTAGCAATGCCAAGTAAACGAACTCCAGATGGAGAATTCCGGGATATCGCTCATCCAATCAATTCCTCGACACGCGGGAAAATTCAAGAAGCTGTCTTGACAGAATATCATCGATTGGGAGAACTTGAAACTGAATTAGAGGAAGCTGGAGCAGGTGCTTCTTAAAATAACCTTACTTTTAAACTTTAAATTTATAATTCGTGCATCTAGAGCCTACTTCATAAGTAGTGCTCTTTTTTATTTATTCATAAACGGATAAGTTTAGAACCTATTCGCTCATCGCAAAGGCAATTGCTTTAATTATCAAAATTGTAAAATTAAGGTGATATCTTCAAAGTTTAAGTACCCAACCTTTTTATTTTTTAAACCTTTTTGTTCATCCTGAAATTGAAATTCCCTTAAGCGGGATTTGAGGATATCACTTACTCCATCCATCTTATGAGCTGAAGATGAATTGAAACGGTAATCTGGTTTTGGAATGGAAGTTAACAAAGGGTGCAGTACTTTCATATGGCTTGTACATAGGTCTAGCGCGATCATGGCAATGTTTTGGGACAATGGGGCTTGCTGGTGTTATAGAAGGGAGGAGACGTGGTTCCTGTATTATGCCGTTAATGAAAATGACATCGACCATGATTTAAAATAATGCTAAAAGGTCCAATAATAACATTAACAAGGCTGTCGGAAACTGAACTTTTTTTACCTGATTGGTTGACAATTATATGTACTTTTAATTGTTACCTTGAAAAGAATCACTATTTGAGATAATATTTTTAGTGGATAAAAAGGTGAAAATGGAGGCCTGTTATGAGTAATCGCTATGCAATAATATTGGCCGCTGGGCAAGGTACTAGGATGAAATCTAAGCTTTATAAGGTTTTGCACCCTGTTTGCGGGAAACCAATGGTACAACATGTTATCGATCAAGTCAATCAACTTCAAATAGAAGATATTGTTACAGTCATCGGCCATGGAGCTGAAAAAGTACAAGAACAACTTGGTGATTCATGCAAGTATGCCTTACAAGAACAGCAATTAGGTACGGCACATGCTGTAATGCAAGCGGAAAGCGCTTTATCCGTAAAAAGTGGAACGACCCTTGTTATTTGCGGTGATACGCCTCTGATTAAAGCGGAAACGATGAAAGAGCTTATAGCATTGCATGAGCAAAGTCAGGCGAAAGCAACAATCTTAACAGCATATGCAGATAATCCTGCTGGTTATGGAAGGGTCCTTCGCGGTGAAGGCGGTCTTGTAGAAAAAATCGTCGAGCATAAGGATGCCACTGATGAAGAAAGATATGTTAAGGAAATAAATACCGGTACATATTGCTTCGATAATCAAGCATTATTTAGCGCGCTGAAAAAAGTTTCAAATGAAAACGTCCAGGGAGAATATTATTTACCGGATGTTATTGAAATCTTAAAAGAGGAAGGCGAAGTGGTGACGGCCTTCCAATCCAGTGATTTCGAGGAGACATTGGGTGTAAATGACCGAGTTGCTTTATCGCAGGCGGAGCAAATTTTACGGAAACGCATCAATGAAACGCATATGAGGAATGGTGTAACGATCATCGATCCGCTAACTACGTACATTGAAGCGGATGTGCAAATCGGACAGGATACAGTCATTAGCCCTGGATCATTCATTAAAGGAAAAAGTATTATCGGGCAGGATTGCATAATTGGCCCGAATACGGAAATCAGTAATTGTGAAATTGGTGATGGAACGGAAGTCCTCCAATCGGTTGTACATGAAAGCAGTATTGGAAGTTTTGTTAAAATTGGTCCATTCGCACATGTTAGACCTCAATCGGATATTAAGGATTCCGTTAAGATCGGTAATTTTGTCGAAATTAAAAAGACCGTTTTTGGCGAAGGAAGCAAGGCCTCTCACTTGAGTTATATTGGAGATGCAGAGGTTGGGGAGAATGTTAATATAGGCTGCGGATCAATTACCGTGAATTACGACGGGAAGAATAAACATTTGACGAAGATTGAAGACAATGTCTTCATAGGCTGCAATTCTAACCTTGTTGCACCCGTGACGGTAGGAGAAGGGGCATATGTAGCTGCTGGGTCAACCATTACGCAAGATGTACCGCCGGAAGCCCTATCCGTTGCCCGTGCTCGTCAAGTTAACAAAGAAGATTATGTCAAGAATTTGAAATTTAATAAATAACCGACGGAGGTCATCATGTCAAATCAGTATTTAGATCCTAATTTAAAAGTGTTCTCTTTAAATTCAAACTTCGATTTAGCTCAGGAAATTGCAGCTGCAATCGGTGTTGAACTTGGAAAATGTAGCGTAACAAGTTTCAGTGACGGTGAAGTTCAGATCAATATTGAAGAAAGTATTCGTGGCTGTGACGTTTACGTAATCCAATCAACAAGCCAACCAGTCAATGAAAATTTAATGGAACTTTTAATTATGATCGATGCTCTTAAACGTGCTTCAGCTAAAACGATCAATATTGTCATGCCATATTACGGTTATGCCCGACAAGATCGTAAAGCGCGTGCGCGTGAACCAATTACAGCTAAACTTGTCGCAAATCTTCTAGAAACGGCTGGTGCCCACCGTGTTATCACATTAGATCTTCACGCACCACAAATTCAAGGTTTCTTCGATATTCTGATCGATCACCTTGTTGCTGTTCCGATTTTAGCTGATTTCTTCAAGGAAAAAGATTTAAGTGATATCGTCATCGTTTCCCCAGATCATGGTGGTGTAACACGTGCCCGTAAAATGGCCGATCGCCTAAAAGCACCGATTGCCATTATCGATAAGCGCCGTCCAAGACCGAACGTGGCTGAAGTCATGAACATCATTGGTAATATTGAAGGGAAGACAGCAATACTGATTGATGACATCATCGATACTGCCGGGACTATTACACTAGCAGCCAATGCCCTTGTAGAGAATGGTGCTAAAGCAGTGTATGCTTGTTGTACACACCCAGTCCTTTCAGGCCCTGCCATCGAAAGGATTCAAAATTCAACGATTAAGGAATTGGTCGTGACTAACTCGATTGCCCTATCTGAAGATAAGAAAATCGATAAAATTACTGGACTTTCTGTAGCACCTTTGATTGCAGAGGCAATTATTCGTGTGCATGAGGAACAATCAGTCAGCACATTATTCGATTGAAAAAAAATTAACCAAACACGGCGGGCCCAAGGGCTCGCCGTATTTTGGTTTGAAATTTTCAAAAAATATAAATCCGCAGTTGACAGATATGAATACTAATAATAAAATAGCTATACAAATTCACTTCATATTCATGGAATGAAAACCTGTACTAAAGCAAGTGCATATTGGTTAACGCCGATCGGACTACCGAAGGCTCCTTTTCACTTACCATTGAACATTAGGCATCTTTTTGCCCTATTGTCCTATTGGTGGAGAAAAGGAGCCTTTTATTTTTAAATAAATAGTTTAAGAAGGGTGTGCAGAATATGAAGAAAAAACGAAAGATATGGCTGCTGTCCATCTTCAGCATCTTCATGCTGATAGTAAGTGCATGCGGGCAGGAAAAGAACAGTTCCACAAGTGCTGATGCAAAAGAATCGAATAAGACCATCCGAATCGGTTATCAAAAATTCGGGACATTAAATATTTTAAAATCAAAAGGGGAGCTGGATACACATTTAAAGGAAGTGGGTTATACAGTCGATTGGACTGAATTCCCTGCAGGACCTCAACTGCTTGAAGCTTTGAATGTCGGCAGCATTGATTTTGGGCACACAGGGGAGGCACCGCCGATATTTGCACAAGCGGCCAATGCTCCGCTTGTCTATATTGCCAATCAGCCGGCTAACCCATCAGGAGAGGCTATAGTTGTACAAAAGGATTCACCCATTAAAAATGTGAAAGATTTAAAAGGTAAAAAGGTTGGCTTGAATAAAGGTTCCAATGTTCATTACCTATTGGTCAAAGCGTTAGAGGAAGCCGGTCTTACTCTTGATGACATTCAGCCCGTCTACTTGCCACCGGCAGATGCGAGGGCTGCTTTTGAAGGGAACCAAATCGATGCCTGGGTAATATGGGATCCATTTTTATCAGCAGCGGAATTGGAACTTGAAACGAAAACGATTCAGGATGGAGATGGACTGGTGGCGAATCGTGAATTCTTTTTGGCAACTGATTCATTTGCCGGGAATGAAGAGGCCTTGAAGATTATCAAAGAAGAACTGATAAAAGTTGATAAATGGATTGAAGAAAACCCAAGGGACGTCGCTGAGTTTTTATCTCCGGAAATTGGAATGAGTGTGGCGGCATTGGAAAAAACATTAAATAGAAAAGAATATGGACTTGAGGAGATTTCCAATGGGGTTTTGGATGATCAACAAAAGATTGCCGATACGTTTTACAATCTTAAATTAATTCCAAGCAAGATTAATGTTCTGGATGCATCTGCAGATGTTAAAAAAAATTAAGGAGGAAATGAAAATGAAAGTATTTTGGTTTTTACCATCGCACGGGGAAAGTCGCTATTTAGGATCGACAAAGGGAGGGAGGGCAATCACGCTTCCTTACTTAAAACAAATAGCGCAGGCGGTTGATCATTTGGGTTTTGAAGGGGCTTTACTTCCGACGGGACGGTCTTGTGAGGATGCATGGGTAGTGGGCTCTTCATTGATTTCCGCAACGGAAAGAATGAAATTTCTAGTTGCGGTCCGACCAGGTTTAATGTCGCCAACCTTGGCTGCCAGGATGGCTTCGAGCTTCGACCGGCTGTCGAATGGACGTCTCTTGATCAATGTGGTAACTGGAGGGGACCCGGTCGAACTGGCAGGTGATGGCGTATTTCTGAATCATAAGGAACGATATGGGCAAACAGATGAATTTCTTGACATCTGGAGAAAGGAGATGTCCGGGGACAAAGTGGACTTTGAAGGGGAGCACCTAAAGATTGAAGGCGGGGATATTCTGTTGCCACCTGTACAAAAACCGTACCCACCGCTCTATTTTGGAGGTTCATCCGACCCGGCCATCGATATATCAGGAAAGCATATTGATGTGTACTTAACTTGGGGTGAGCCGCCTGTGCAAGTGGCTGAAAAAATTGAAAAGGTACGTAAAAAGGCAGCCGAATATGGACGTGAGGTCAGGTTTGGCATACGGATGCATGTCATTGTAAGGGAAACGGAAGAAGAAGCTTGGCAGGCAGCGGATGAACTCATAAAATATGTGGATGACGAAATGATTGAAAATTCACAAAAGATCTTTGAAAGGTTTGATTCAGTGGGCCAAAAGCGAATGTCGCAACTCCATAACGGAAATAGGGATTCGCTTGAAATCAGCCCTAACCTTTGGGCAGGTGTAGGCCTAGTCCGTGGAGGCGCTGGTACGGCACTAGTAGGGAGTGCAGAAAATGTCGCTGCCAGAATGAAGGAATATGAAGAAATCGGAATAGAATCCTTTGTTTTATCTGGATACCCTCATCTTGAAGAAGCGTACAGAGTTGCGGAATTATTATTCCCTTTACTCCCTGTTGAACAGTTGGAAAGTCCCGTTTCTAAAGCTACGAGCCCATTTGGGGAAATACTGGCCAATGACCACTACCCTACAAAAGGAAGTGAAAATGAAGATGCAGAAAAAATTAAGCAAAAAGTTCAATAGGTTCCACCTCATATCTTGGCTTGTGCCGATTCTCCTTTTGATAACTTGGCAGCTGCTGTCTTTGTGGGGGATTTTGTCGGATCGGATATTGCCTGCCCCGACTGAAGTGTTTCAAGCAGGTGTCGCTTTATTGAAGACAGGTGAACTTATAGATTATATCGGCATCAGTGCCCAGCGTGCCTTCATCGGCTTTTTAATAGGCGGGATCATTGGTTTTGTACTAGGTTTATTAAATGGATTATCATCCATTGCTGAAACCTTATTCGATACCTCACTTCAAATGTTGCGTAACATTCCGCATTTAGCTTTAATACCGCTGGTGATTCTATGGTTTGGTATAGAAGAGGAAGCGAAAATCTTCCTTGTCGCTTTAGGTGTTCTTTTTCCCATATATCTAAATACATTTCATGGAGTGAAATCGGTGGATAAGGGATTGGTCGAAGCAGCGAGGGTTTATGGGTTAAGCGGTATTTCTTTATTCTGGAATGTTATTCTCCCTGCCGCCTTTCCATCCATTTTGGTGGGTATCCGCTTCTCTCTTGGAATCATGTGGGTCACATTAATTGTCGCTGAAACAATATCCGCTAATTCTGGAATAGGATATATGGCTATGAATGCCCGGGAATTCATGAGGATGGATATTGTTGTTCTTAGTATTCTCTTATATGCCTTATTGGGAAAAATATCGGACGTTGCGGCCAAAATGATCGAAAAAAGATGCTTGAAGTGGCATCCATCATACCAATGAGGAGGTCATTAATATGAAAAATGGAAAATCGTTGGAGTTGCAGGGTGTAAGAAAGGATTTTGGGGAGTTTGAAGTATTAAAAGGGATGGACCTCACATTTAAAAAAGGGGAATTCGTAGCCATTGTCGGTAAGAGTGGATGTGGAAAGAGCACATTGCTTCGTCTTGTGGCAGGCCTGGAAAAACCGACGGGCGGGCAGATACTGGTGAATGGAAAGCCATTGAAAGGATTAAATAAATCTTCACGTACGATGTTTCAGGACGGAAGGCTTTTTCCTTGGAAAAAAATCCTTGAAAATATTGGTATTGGCTTGAAAGGGGATTGGAAGCCAAATGCTATGGAATTACTGGAGCAAGTGGGCCTAGCAGACAGGGCAAGTGATTGGCCGTCTGTTTTATCCGGTGGGCAAAAACAAAGAGTTGCATTAGCAAGGGCATTGGTGAACCAACCTGACATTCTCCTCTTGGATGAGCCGTTAGGGGCATTGGATGCTTTGACGAGAATTGGCATGCAAAGGCTGATTGAAGAATTATGGAGGAAAAGGGACTTTACTGCCTTGCTTGTTACACATGATGTTGAAGAGGCCGTGATGCTAGCCGACCGTGTCATATTAATCGAAGAGGGCAAAGTCGTCATGAATAAGGAAATCAATCTGCCGAGACCACGGAAAAAGGATAGTATTCAATACTCATCACTAGCAGCACAAATCCTTGACAGAGTGATGCAAGTTGAGGGGGGAATGGAAAAAAAGGCAATTCACGCTTGAATGAGCGAAAAAAGATTTTGTGGGAAATACCTATGTTTACCATATGTTTATCCCCTTCTTGCTTCCTTCGGATTTTACCTTTCATGTTTAATGATTCGCCATTTAGGGAAATGTTAAATATAGAGAAACTTGTAATTCATATTCAGGAAGGCGGAGGATGTATGAGTAATATATTAGCTGCAAAAGAACGTACGGATTCAAAACACTCTAATTTAAGGAATTTGAGGGAAAGCGGCGAAATCCCTGCGATAGTATATGGCAATAAAAATGACAGTACGGCCATTTCAGTCAATAGTATCGAGCTTCAAAAGACGATCAAGGAAATAGGCCGTAATGGAATCATTTCTTTGGAAATGGAAGGTTCGAGTTATAAAGTCATGCTCTCTGACTATCAAAAGGATCCAATAAAGAACTCCATTTATCATGCAGACTTTTTAATTGTAGATATGTCCGCTCAATTACAAGCGCAAGTTCGCATTAACCTTGTCGGTGTTTGTAAAGGCGTGAAAGACGGTGGGGTCCTTCAGCAGTCACTTCATGAAGTCACGGTTACGGCTAAACCTAATGACATTCCTGACTCCATCGATGTGGACGTTACTGAACTTCAGGTAGGGGATACAATCTACATATCCGATATCCAAACGAAAAAGCAAGTTACAATCGACAATGATGGAGAAGAAGTTGTTGCATCCGTTTTGGCTCCTCGTCAGGAAGAGGAAATAAGTACAGGTGAACAGCAAGATGGCGGTATCCCTGAAAATGAAGAAGGCAGGGAAACCAAGGCATCACAAGAGTCATGATGCCGGGATTAAACAAGTGAATCGTGATATAATAGGCGTAGCTCTTAACGAGTTACGTCTTTTCAATCTCTGGATGCAGCCTTTTAAACCGGACCATTTTTTTCGTAATGGATTCCTTAAATTAGGATTTTTCCTAATTAGTTCTCCTGTCGCTTGCAGGCCAGCTTGAAATTAGGGTACTATTTTTCTAAGGTCAATGATCTTGGAAAAACTTCGTCCCAGCGTAACTCCCTAAATAACCGTAATGACGGAGTGTGAATCATGAAAATTATTGTAGGGTTAGGGAACCCAGGTAAACAGTATGAAAAAACCCGGCATAACGTCGGATTTGAAGTAATAGATGAGTTATCCAAAAGATGGTCGATTCCGCTTGATCAAGCAAAACATAAGGGAATATATGGTGCAGGGATGGTAAAGGGAGAAAAAGTTTTATTGCTTAAACCATTAACCTATATGAATTTGTCAGGCGAATCCATTTCGGCTGTCATGCATTTCTTTAAGGTGGATATCGCGGATGTGGTCATTATCTATGATGACCTTGATTTGCCTCCAGGGAAGCTCCGCCTTCGTCAAAAGGGTAGTGCAGGCGGTCATAATGGGATAAAATCATCAATTGCCCATTTGGGTACGCAAGAATTCAATCGAATCAGAATAGGCATTGGCCGCCCGATTGGCCGTATTCCGGTATCTGATTATGTATTGGGGCGTTTTTCGCCTGAAGAATGGGATCATGTCGGGGCAACGATCGAAAAAAGCGCAGCTTCTTGTGAAGCTTGGATGGAAAAGCCATTTATACAGGTCATGAACGAATATAACCAATAAGCAGAGAGTAGATA
This sequence comes from Brevibacillus sp. JNUCC-41, assembly GCF_014844095.1. Classification (NCBI taxonomy): domain Bacteria; kingdom Bacillati; phylum Bacillota; class Bacilli; order Caryophanales; family Bacillaceae; genus Peribacillus; species Peribacillus sp. JNUCC41. The sequence continues at coordinate 1,876,782 of NZ_CP062163.1, forward strand.
TAAGTAAAGAATAATATCTTCCTGTTTCGCTGAATAAAACTCCTCTATTTTTGTACATACTAACACTATTACTAAAATAGGGGGTTACCAAATGGCTCTCCATTATCGATGCCGACATTGCGGAACTAAGCTGGGCTCAATCGAGGCACACTCACTGAGTACGGAGCAGTTAGGTTTTAATCAACTTACCGATGAAGAGCGACAAGAGATGATCGTTTATGATTCTGAAGGGGATATGCATGTAAGGGCGATATGTGAAGATTGCCATGAAACGCTGCAAAGAAACCCTGATTTGTATGAAAACGATTATATTATTCATTAGCGGGAGAGGGCTTTGGACAAAATCCAAAGCATTTTTCCGTTTGTCTGGAATACCAGGGCACATAAAATTGCCGTTAATAAAGAGGACGCTTGGTGAAATGGCCAAGTTCAAATAAAAGGATTACAAATGTTTTTCGCACGTTAAAGAGAGGAGGGGAAAGAAAATGAATGGATTGCAGAACTTGTTCTCCAAACAAGATGATGTTCATTCGTTAATAGCCGGCATCGATGAAGGACTTAAGGAGCAGATCGTCTCTGGTCTCACAGGTTCCTCGAGGTCTCTATTGCTGGCTTCCGTATATGAAAAGACGAATAGGCCTATTTTATTGGTTACCCATAATTTATTGCAAGCACAAAAATTCCATGAGGACTTATCCAGTTTCATTCCCGAGGAAGAATTATATATATATCCAGCCAATGAATTGATTGCGGCTGATTTGAGTGTTGCCAGCCCGGAATTAAGGGCCCAACGTGTAGAGGCATTGAACTTTTGGGCGGAGGGAAAGAAAGGGATCGTCATTGCGCCAATTCCCGGGGTGCGTCGCGTGCTTCCTCCGAAGGATATTTGGAAGAGACATCAGCTTATCTTTACTTTAGGGGAAGACATCGAGCTTGAACCAACGCTTAGTAAATTCATTGCCATGGGTTATAACCGGTCTGAAATGGTTGCTTCTCCAGGTGAATTCAGTATCAGGGGCGGTATAATCGATATTTATCCGATCACCGAACCCAATCCAATACGAATTGAATTATTCGATACCGAAATAGATTCAATAAGGACCTTTTCAAGCGAAGATCAGCGATCCATCGAGAAACTCAAGAAAGTGACGATTGGTCCCGTCAGTGAGGCTTTGCTAGAGACGGAGCATATCGAAAGAATCATAACAAGGCTCGAGAGCGGATTAAGTAAAAGCTTGAAGAAACTTAAAGACGAGAAAACCAAGGAACAGCTGGTTCAAACGATCAGTTATGAACTTGAACAGCTGAAAATGGGGAATATACCCGACAAAATCTTTAAATACTTAAGTTTAGCGTATGAAGATCCAGCTAGTTTAATAGATTATTTACCGGTAAATGGTTTGGTTTTCTTGGATGAAATCAGTAGAATCCAGGAAATCAATGATTCTTTGGAAAAAGAAGAGGCTGGGTGGTACACGGATCTTTTAAGTCAGGGACAAATTATCCATGACATCAAATTGGCTCATCCGATGCAGGAATTAATCATGAAATCCAGCAGGCCGTTTGTATACCTTTCATTGTTTTTACGGCATGTACCGCATACGAATCCTCAGAATATCCTGAATTTTGCCAGTAAACAAATGCAAAATTTCCATGGACAGATGAATGTGTTCAAAGCTGAATTGGAACGTTGGAAAAAAGGGAAATATACAGTCGTCATACTTGGACAGGATGAAGAACGGGTAAAAAAGCTGCATTCGGTTTTAGCCGATTATGATATAGAGGCTGCAGAACTGTTTAATGCGGACAGCATTCTTCCAGGTAAAGTACAGATTTTACGCGGCAGTCTAAATAGCGGCTTTGAATTACCTATGCAAAAGTTCAGTATCATTACGGAAACGGAATTGTTTAATAAGAAGTCAAAAAAATCAATACGGAGACAAAAACTATCGAATGCGGAGCGAATCAAGAGTTATTCCGAACTGAAGATCGGTGACTATGTCGTTCATGTTAACCACGGTATCGGTAAATACTTGGGAATTGAAACCCTTACGATAAATGGGGTCCATAAAGATTACCTGAATATTCGTTATCAAGCGGATGACAAATTGTATGTTCCTGTCGACCAAATTGATCTTGTCCAAAAATATGTCGGTTCTGAAGGAAAAGAACCGAAGCTTTATAAGCTAGGCGGAACGGAATGGAAACGTGTCAAAAGTAAGGTTCAATCATCCGTTGAGAACATTGCCGATGATTTAATCAAATTATACGCAGAAAGGGAAGCCGCAAAGGGCTATGCCTTTTCACCTGATGGTGATATGCAGAGGGAATTTGAAACATCATTCGCTTATAACGAAACGGAAGATCAATTACGTTCTATAGTCGAAATCAAAAAGGATATGGAACGGGAACGGCCAATGGATCGTTTATTATGCGGTGATGTTGGATATGGGAAGACTGAGGTGGCCATCCGGGCCGCTTTTAAAGCCATAATGGATGGCAAGCAAGTTGCATTTCTTGTTCCGACCACAATCCTCGCCCAGCAGCACTATGAAACATTAAGGGAGCGTTTTCAGGATTATCCGATTTCGATTGGTCTCATGAGCCGTTTCCGCACTAAAAAACAGCAAACCGAGACGATTAAAGGATTGAAGGCCGGCACAGTGGATATCGTGGTTGGCACGCATAGGATTTTATCCAAAGATATCGTGTACCGCGATTTGGGATTGCTTATCATTGATGAAGAACAGCGCTTTGGCGTTACACATAAGGAAAAAATCAAAAGGTTAAAAACGAATGTGGATGTACTGACATTGACTGCGACACCGATTCCAAGGACCCTTCATATGTCGATGTTGGGCGTGAGGGATCTGTCCGTCATCGAAACACCGCCTGAGAACCGGTTCCCGATCCAAACTTATGTCATGGAGTATAATGGCTCATTGGTAACGGAAGCGATAGAACGGGAATTGGCCAGGGATGGTCAGGTTTATTTCCTTTACAATCGGGTAGAGGATATAGCAAGAAAAGCAGAAGAAATTTCCATGCTGGTGCCCGATGCCCGAGTCACCTATGCTCATGGGCAAATGACAGAGCAAGAGCTGGAAGCCGTCATGTTCGGCTTTTTAGAAGGTGAATATGATGTTTTGGTAAGTACAACCATTATAGAGACGGGTGTCGATATCCCGAATGTCAATACGCTTATCGTGAATGAAGCGGATAGAATGGGACTTTCACAGCTCTATCAGCTGCGTGGACGTGTAGGACGTTCCAATCGGGTGGCATATGCATTCTTCACTTATAGGAAAGATAAAGTGTTGACGGAAGTGGCAGAAAAACGGCTTCAATCCATTAAGGAATTTACAGAATTGGGTTCAGGGTTCAAAATCGCGATGCGTGATTTATCCATCAGGGGAGCTGGAAACATTCTAGGGGCTCAACAACATGGCTTCATCGATTCAGTTGGTTTTGATCTGTATTCACAAATGTTGAAAGAAGCTGTAGATGCGAAACGTAATGATCAGCCAGCCGAAGAAAAGAATACCCTGGAAATTGACGTTGAGGTGGATGCTTATATCCCTGATGCCTACATAATGGATGGACATCAGAAAATAGAAATGTATAAAAGGTTCAGAGGGATTGCGTCGCTTGAAGAAGTGGAAGAATTACAGGATGAAATGATCGATCGTTTCGGAGAATACCCAGAAGAAGTTTCCTATTTATTCATGATTGCTGAAATGAAGGTATATGCTGAAAAGGCCGGAATTGAAAGCATTAAACAATTAAAGCAGGAAATCAGCATTCTCCTTAGGGAAAAGGTCAGCAGCGATGTGGATGGACAAAAGGTGTTCGAGCTGGGATCGAAGTATGGCCGAATGGTGGGCTTTGGCATGGACGGCAATCGAATGAAACTGGTCCTGCACATAAAAGGTGTAGAACAAAGCAAATGGCTTAATATCTTATTTGAGATGACCAAGGGTTTACAGTATGTAAAAAAAGAGACGCAAGCCACTAAAAACTAAAATTGAATGATAGTCCTCTTGAAGAAATTTTTTTAGGTACCATGGTAAAAAAATGCAACAAGAAGAAAAATTTTTTCAAAGTGCATAGAACTTACCATTAGAAAAATACTAAGTACAATAGCTGGTGATGATTTTGCTACAAAATGAGGATTTATCAAATCAATTAGATGAAAGTGAGGCAACATTAGATGAAAGCAACTGGTATCGTTCGCCGAATTGATGATTTAGGAAGAGTCGTCATCCCGAAAGAAATTCGCAGGACCCTCCGTATTCGTGAAGGAGATCCACTGGAAATATTTGTGGATAGGGATGGAGAAGTCATCCTAAAGAAATACTCTCCTATCAGTGAATTAGGCGATTTTGCAAGGGAATATGCAGAAGCACTTTATGATAGCCTTGGAAACCCAGTTATGATTTGTGACAGGGATACTTACATTGCAGTGGCAGGCGGCTCCAAAAAAGAATACTTAAATAAAAGTGTTAGTGACCTGGTGGAAAAAATCATGGAAGAAAGAAATCCTGTCCTGGAGTCTCCAAACGGACAAATTTCATTCGTTGACTCCAATGATGAAGATGTCCAATCTTATACGGCAGCTCCGATCATTGCGAGTGGCGACCCGATTGGTGCCGTCTTGATTTTCTCTAAAGATAGTACCATTGGTGAAGTGGAACAGAAATCGGTTGAAACAGCAGCAAGTTTCCTAGCTAGACAAATGGAACAGTAACCATGGACATGCCATTATAATTTTTAGGTGGAAGGGCAGCAATCGCGCTGTCCTTTTTGCTCTTTCTAAAAGGTTAACCCGATGGGGGCAGACATAAAGAGGCTGAGAATATTCTTCAAGGTGAATATGGAAACTAATTAACAGTATGCGCTGGAATTAAAAATAACCATTGGAATTATGCTATAATAACTACCACATATGAGTGAAAAGGGGAAAAATAATGGCTGAAAAGCCTTTTAAAACATCAAATGAACTTTTCCGGGGAGCGCTGATTTTGAGCGCAGCGGCGATTATCGTAAAAGTATTGAGCGCGGCCTACCGCATACCATATCAGAACATTGCGGGTGACATCGGGTTTTATATCTATCAACAGGTTTATCCCTTCTACGGTGTTGCTTTTACATTATCAACACTCGGCTTTCCGGTAGTCATATCTAAACTTATTGCAGAACGGGACTCCTCCAAACATAACTTTGCGGTCAAGGACATTTTAGTGACTTCATTCGTCGTCTTAAGTTCGATAGGAGTCATGATGTTTGCTGCACTATTCCTTGGAGCTGATTGGATTGCAGGGTGGATGAAGGATCCGCATTTAGCCGGTCTGCTGAGAATCGTTGCCTACTCCTATTTATTAATGCCGATTTCATCTGTGTTAAGAGGCCATTTTCAAGGAATAAACGACATGCTGCCTACGGCAAGTTCGCAGGTCGCTGAACAATGCATCCGTGTGTTGACGATTCTGGTTCTTTCCACAATATTCGTTTCTCAGGGCTATTCTCATTATGTGGTCGGCAAGGGGGCTGTCCTCGGTTCGATCACCGGCGGCATAACTGGACTGGTACTGCTTATTGCTTTCGTTATTTTAAGAGAAGAATGGAAGCTTTTTTTACGAATGAGAATCAAACCTGTAAATTTCATCAAAATCTCCAAAGCCCTGATTTTTCAAGGGCTTGCCTTTTGCATAACTGGCTTGATCCTTATCTTGTTTCAGTTTGTCGATTCATTGCACCTGTATTCCTTACTGAGGGAAACGGGAATGGGGGAAAGGGAAGCAAAAGAATGGAAAGGGGTATATGATCGAGGACAGCCGTTGCTTCAGCTAGGTACAGTCGTAGCCAATTCTTTTGCATTGGCGCTTGTACCTGTAATATCCGGATTCGTTCAGAGGAAAAGTGAGCATGAATTATTGAATAAGATCAAATTGGCGCTTCGAGTAAGTGCGACGATAGGACTTGCTGCTGCGATTGGGCTGGTGGTGACGATGAAGCCTGTCAACCATATGCTGTTCACAGATAACAAAGGGACGATTACTTTAGCAATTTTCTCTTTATCGATCTTATTCACATCCCTCATAATGGCAGAAGCGGCAGTGATTCAAAGTTTAGGCCATTCGTTCGTGCCGGTGATCATCACGATTGTGGGGGTTGGCAGCAAGTGGGCTTTGAACCTTGTTCTAGTGCCCCATTACAAGATCGCGGGAGCAGCCTCGGCAACAGTGCTTGCGTTTATGATCATGTCTGTATTATTTTATGTGGTATTGAGGGTACAGATCAAAAAGCCATTAATTGAAAAGAGGCACGTGTTAATAATTTTGAAGAGTACGGTTTACATGGGTACGGCGGTTGTTTTATTCAATAGTTTATTCGAATTGATGTTATCAGGCGAGAGCCGCTTGTTAGCTACGATCCAAGCTTTGATCGGTGTAGGGATCGGTGCGGCCGTTTTTGTGATGACGGCCATTCGTGCAGGCTTATTTGGTGAAGAAGAACTTTCACTTATACCTGCAGGTTCGAAGCTTAAACGATTTATAATAACGAATAGGAGTATGCGAAATCATGAATGAGATTACGATAATAGGCCTTGGTGCAGGGGATTTAGATCAGCTTCCGCTAGGTATTTATAAAAAATTGATTCAAACGGAACAATGTTTCGTCAGAACGATCGATCATCCGGTAATAAGGGATTTGAAAAAGGAAGGGATAAATTTCACGGCGTTTGACGGGATATATGAAAAGCACGACCAATTTGAAGCTGTATATGAAGAAATTGCCGGAACATTATTACAAGAGGCTTCAAACCGTTCCGTTCTATACGTAGTTCCGGGGCATCCCATGGTTGCGGAAAAAACGGTGCAGCTTTTGCTTGAAAAGGGTCCGGCTCTTGGAATAGCCATTAAGTTGGAAGGCGGGCAAAGTTTCCTTGATCCCTTGTTTCAGGCTGTTAGAATCGATCCGATTGAAGGGTTTCAGCTATTGGATGGAACAGCTCTTTCACCAGATGATTTGCACATTGCCCAGCATATGATAATCGGACAGGTGTATGACGCATTCAGTGCATCCAATGTGAAGCTGACCTTAATGGAAAAGCTACCGGATGATTACGAGGTTTATATTGTTACAGCGGCAGGAAGCAGTCAGGAAAAAGTGACAAAATGCGCCCTCTTCGAACTCGACCGTCAGATGGAGTTAAGTAACTTGACGAGTGTTTATGTCCCGCCTGTTAGCGAAGAAGCTTTACGATATAGGGAGTTCTCTAAGCTGCGGCAGGTCATTTCAGAACTTAGAGGTCCTGACGGATGTCCTTGGGATAAGAAACAAACTCATGAAAGCTTGAAGAAATATCTAATAGAAGAGGCATATGAGCTGATTGATTCCATCGATGAAGAGGACGACGAGGGCATGATTGGTGAACTTGGGGATGTCCTTCTTCAGGTGATGCTTCATTCACAAATTGGTGAAGATGAGGGCATGTTCACGATAGATGATGTGATTGAAGGCATTACGGCAAAAATGATTCGACGCCACCCTCATGTATTCGGAGATGTTAAAGTGAACGGTGAGGAAGATGTATTAGTGAACTGGCAGAAAATCAAAGAAGATGAAAAAGGGAGCGAAACAAAAACTCCGAAATCCATACTGGATGGTATTGAGAAATCGCTGCCAAACTTACTACGGGCCGAAGAGTATCAAAAAAGGGCTGCCAAGGTTGGATTTGATTGGGATGAGGTTTCCGAAGCCTGGAAAAAGGTCAAGGAAGAAGTACAGGAATTGGAAGAGGAAATATTAAGCCCGAACAGGGATGTCGAAAGAATAAAATCAGAGCTGGGCGACCTCTTTTTTGCGCTTGTCAACATTTCACGTTATTATGACATACAAGCGGAAGAAGCCGTCTACAAAGCAAACCGGAAATTCCACCAGCGTTTTACATATATAGAAGAGTGCATTCAAAGGGCAGACAAAAAATTTGAGGATTATACATTGGAAGAACTGGATTCATATTGGGATGAAGCAAAAACTAAAGGACTTTAATTAAGGGAGAGATTTGAATGTCGATGAGATTGGATAAATTCCTAAAAGTTTCAAGGTTGATTAAGCGCCGCACACTTGCCAAGGAGGTTGCGGATAAAGGGAGAATCACGATTAACGGACAACAGGCCAAAGCAAGTTCGAATGTGAAAGATGGCGATGAGTTGACTGTAAGGTTCGGTCAAAAGCTTGTTACGGTACGCGTCGATAAAATTCAAGAAACGACGAAAAAAGAAGCCGCTGCAGATATGTATACCATCGTAAAGGAAGAAAAGCTAGCAGAGGAGTAAGAACAGGCTTGGTTCTAATTCCACTCTTACGGACATACACTTGTACAAAATCAGTGGTACTGTGAGGGATGAAAAAATGAGCCAATATATTGATCCGAATGCTGGTTACACAAAAGGAACGACCCAAGAGCATGATGTAACGATGAAAGGCCGCCGTTTGCTTGATATTACCGGTGTCAAACAAGTTGAAAGTTTCGATAATGAAGAATTTCTGCTCGAAACGTCAATGGGTTTCTTATCTATCCGGGGCCAAAACTTGCAAATGAAGAATTTAGACGTTGATAAAGGCATCGTTTCGATTAAGGGAAAGATTTTCGACCTTGTTTATTTAGATGAGCAATCAGGGGAGAAAGCTAAAGGCTTCTTTGGCAAGTTGTTCAAATGAACTTAACGATCCAATTTTATACGTTGCTTGCGATGATAGGCATGGGCAGTGGCTTTGGAGCTGCCCTGGATACGTATAGCCGGTTCCTGAATCGTTCAGAAAGGAAAAGGTGGGTTGTATTCATCCATGACTTCCTTTTCTGGATCATTCAGGGTCTCCTTATTTTTTATGTTTTGTTTTTAGTGAATGAGGGGGAGTTTCGCCTCTATTTATTTTTGGCCTTATTATGCGGTTTTTCAGCTTATCAAGCACTTTTCAAAGGTTTCTATCAACGTTCTTTAGAGTTTTTGATAATACTTGTGATAAAGTTGGCGAGATTTATAACGAATTCGGTTCACATGCTGATATTTCTACCGATAAAATGGGTATTAGTATCTGTATTGGCCATCATCATCGGGATAAGTAAGTTCGTTTTGGCATTTTTAAAATGGGCGGGAAAAATACTTCTCTTTATTTTGACTATATTCTGGAGACCAGTAAAATGGATTCTGACTTATATATGGAATTTATTGCCGGTTTTTGTTACGAAAAACGTCGGGAAGTTTTATAATAAAGGAAAAGGGATTTTATTGAAAATCAAGAATTCTATATTTAGAACGCTAAATGGATGGAGAAATAAAAAGAAATGAGGAGCGATAAAAAATGAGTAGCCTGCGTAAAAAGAAAGTGGCAAAAATGGAAAATCCCTACGTCGCTCAACAAGAGAAAAAAGTACAAACCGTAGAAAAAAAGAAGCGTGGTCTAATGCGTAGATTAACCCTTTACTCAGTTTTCGCCGCTGTCTTTTTGATTTTTGCTGTTTCCACCCTCATAACGCAAAATGTTGCACTGGATGAGAAAGTTAAACAAAAGGAAGAAATGAAGGGGAAGTTAGCCGAATTGAAAAAAGACGAGACCCTTCTTAAAGAAGAAATCGTAAAGCTTAATGACGACGATTATATAGCGAAAATAGCCAGACGGGATTATTTCTTATCTGAAAAAGGTGAAATCATTTTTACCCTTCCAAAAGGGAAGGAAGATAGTGACTAATATTGACACTGTTTTTTTACTTTCGTTATAATATAATGTGAAGAGATTTTTTTAACATTTCTAAGGAGGAACATTTTTTTTATGTCAATCGAAGTAGGCAGCAAGTTACAAGGTAAAGTAACAGGCATAACTAATTTTGGTGCATTTGTAGAGCTACCTCAAGGTTCAACCGGTCTTGTCCATATCAGTGAAGTGGCTGATAACTATGTCAAGGATATCAATGATCATTTAAAAGTGGGCGATACAGTTGAGGTGAAAGTCATCAACGTTAAAGATGGCAAGATCGGCTTGTCCATAAAAAAAGCGATAGACCGTCCTGAAGCTGAGCAAAAACCTGCATACACACCACGTCCGCGCCAAGGAAGAGGGAATGACAGCCGTTCCAAAGACTTCCGCTCGAAAGGTAATGGTTTCCAGCCTAAAGAAAACTTTGAGCAAAAAATGGCTAAATTCTTAAAAGATAGCGAAGACCGCTTAACGACCCTTAAACGTAGCACCGAAACGAAACGGGGAGGTCGAGGAGGAAGACGCGGATAAAACTGCTGCTGAAAATAATAGTTTAGCAACTTTTCCTGTGAAATTATTCATAGTGTAGATAAAGGCAAGCTTGCTGGCTTGTCTTCTTTTATTTACCAACGACATAAAAAAGCGCCTCTGCACACTTACCGATATAAGTGTGCAGAGGCGCTTTTGATATATGATGACCCGTACGGGATTCGAACCCGTGTTACCGCCGTGAAAGGGCGGTGTCTTAACCGCTTGACCAACGGGCCGTGATTTTCATGAAAAAAGATAGCGGCAGAGGGGATCGAACCCCCGACCTCACGGGTATGAACCGTACGCTCTAGCCAGCTGAGCTACGCCGCCATAATGGTAAGTGCTACTGAAGCACAAGTTATATCTTACAGTCGTGAAGAAAAAATGTCAACAAAAAAAATAAAGTTTGTCGGTTTCCATTTCCTGATTATTTATTCGTGTTATTTTCCGCAAAAATAACCTAAAAACTTTGCTTTTCTTCAAAATAAAAAGAACGCCTGTTTCCGTATTGGGAAAAAAGGGACAAAAACCTGTATACAAATGATTGTTCAAGAAGAATTTCGTCGAACGTTTTTTTTATCCGCTTATAAAATTCTGACAAAAAAATAGATAAGCCCTCTATATAATAAAAACCACTAATACGAATGGGGTGTTGAAATGGAAAAAGTAGAAAGACCTATGATGGAACCTCTTGGAGATGTTCAATTAAAAGAAGCGAAGGCAGGGGCCATCAATTGGATCCAACAACTGCAAATGAAGTCGGAAGACATATTCATAAAAAAAGGTATCTCTTTAGCAATTATCGGTTTTTTATTAGGACGGGCTTTAATTCTTTCGCAGCTTGCACCATTTGGACTTCCGTTTTTCGCAGCTGTTTTTCTCATGAGGCGTGATAGGGCTCCACTGGCTTTATTCGGATTGATTGCAGGTGGGCTGACCGTTCACTATTCGAATAGTTTAGTCATCTTTGCATCGGCGTTCCTGCTCCTGTTATTTCATAAAATCAAGAAGCCCGCCGTGGAAGGACAATTCAAGACCATGTCGATGTACGTCTTTGCTTCACTATTCCTGGTCAACCTGGCGGAGCAATATCTGGTATTTCGAACGATTCAGCTGTATGACTTAATGATGATAGGGGTAGAGGCGGGACTCGCAATGATTTTAACCTTAATCTTCATACAATCCATCCCGATGCTGACCGTTCGGACAAAGTCCCAATCATTAAAGACGGAGGAAATCGTCAGCATCATCATCCTGCTGGCTTCGGTGATGACCGGAACCATCGGCTGGATGATCTACGATTTATCACTCGACCATATATTCTCGCGATACCTGGTCCTCCTCTTCGGGCTGGCAGGAGGGGCCGCCATAGGCTCCACTGTAGGTGTAGTTACTGGATTGATATTCAGCTTGGCAAGTATTGCAAGTCTTTATCAAATGAGCCTTCTCGCATTTTCAGGGCTCCTGGGAGGCTTATTGAAGGAGGGAAGGAAGATAGGGGTTGCTAGTGGCCTCTTGATTGCTACATTACTGATAGGTTTATATGGTGAGGGCACCAATAATATTATGGTGACCCTTTATGAATCACTTATAGCTGTGGCCCTATTTATATTGACGCCGTCATCCATAATCAACAAAATAGCGAAACATATACCGGGAACAGTCGAGAATTCTGATGAACAGCAGCAGTATGCCCGAAAAGTGAGGGATGTCACCGCTCAAAGGGTGGAGCAATTCTCGCATGTATTTGAGGCGCTCTCAAATAGCTTTTCCCAAGTGGATGAAAGGGGGAGATTGGAGGAAGATGAGAAAGAATTCGACTACTTCTTAAGTAATGTAACGGAAAAGACGTGCCAGCTTTGTTTTAAGAAGGAACAATGCTGGTCCAAGAACTTTAATACAACCTATGACGGCATGCAGGAAATTATGCTTCAATTAAGTGAAAATAATGGTCAGCTCCCCCAAAAAACTTCGAAAGAATGGGGGAAATATTGTAGCCGCGGGCCTCAGGTCATTGGGGCGATAGCACAGGAACTTACTTATTTTGAAGCTAACCAAAAATTAAAAAGGCAGGTGAAGGAAAGTCGGAAACTGGTGGCGGATCAACTGAGGGGCGTTTCGGCAGTAATGGATGATTTTGCGAAAGAAATTCAAAGGGAAAGGAAGAATCATCATGTACATGAAGAATCCATTTTGGAGGCCATCCAGGATTTTGGCCTGCACATAGGGCATGTTGAAATATACAGTCTAGAACAAGGAAATGTTGATATAGAGATGAGTGTCCCATACTGCCAGGGCAGAGGGGAATGTGAAAAGTTGATTGCACCCATGCTTTCTGACATTTTAGGGGAAACGATAGTCGTTCATTCAGAAGAGTGTGCAACATATCCAAACGGGCAATGTGAGGTGATATTTAGGTCAGCAAAAAAATTCACGGTCGAAACGGGTGTGGCTCATGCTGCCAAGGGGGGAGGGCTTGTATCAGGAGATAGTTATACGACCATGGAAATTGGCTGCGGAAAATTCGCGATAGCCATCAGTGATGGAATGGGAAATGGGGAAAGGGCCCATTTTGAAAGTACAGAGACATTGAAGCTGCTACAAAAATTTTTACAATCGGGAATAGAAGAAAAAATAGCCATTAAATCCGTAAACTCCGTATTATCTCTACGCACTACCGATGAAATATTTTCGACTCTTGATTTGGCAATGATTGATCTTCAGGACGCAAGGGCTAAGTTTTTAAAAATCTGTTCGATACCGAGTTTCATTAAAAGGGGGGATAAGATAATAAAAATCGAATCAAGTAACCTTCCTATGGGAATCATCCAGGATTTCGATGTTGATGTTGTATCAGAAGAGCTGAAGGCAGGGGACATATTAATCATGATGAGCGATGGAGTGTTCGATGGCCCCGCACATGTCGAAAATATCGAGTTCTGGCTTAAACGAAAAATCAAGGAAATGGAAACAGACGACCCGCAGGAAATCTCTGATTTAATATTGGAAGAAGTCATCCGAACTAAAGGGATCATAGATGATGACATGACAGTGGTTACATCGAAAATTAAGCATAACACACCGAAATGGGCGTCCATTCCCGTTTCTCCAAAACGTAAAAAGGCACAGTAGGGGCCGTTTATATAAATAAATAAATAAAACCAAAATGAGGTGGAGAAATGGAAGACGGATAAAAGGTAAGGGTTGCACTCTTTTCAATCTCTTCACTCCATGATGTGACTTGACGCGATGTCTTTGGCGTATAATTTCCCCTTTTTTAGTCAATTATGGTAACAAATTGATAGGAAGGGAGAGCAAAACATGAAAACAGGAACCTTAAGACAGATTTTGCTTATAACCGACGGATGTTCAAATCATGGTGAGGAACCTTCTGCCATGGCTGAATTAGCAAGGGAGCAAGGCATAACCATCAATGTCATAGGTGTCATGGAAAATGATGTGATAGATGAAAAGGGGCTTAAGGAAATTGAGAAGATTGCAAGTTCCGGAGGTGGCGTAAGTCAAATAGTCTATGCTCAGCAGTTGTCCCAAACCGTCCAAATGGTGACCCAAAAGGCAATGACTCAAACTATACAGGGAGTTATCAATCGTGAACTTCAACAAATACTTGGAGGTTCAAAAACGATGGAGGATCTTCCGCCTGATAAACGAGGAGAAGTGATGGAGGTGGTCGATGAGCTTGGGGAAACAAGCAAGCTCGAAGTATTGATTCTTGTTGATACAAGTGCAAGCATGAAACATAAACTGCCTACAGTAAAAGATTCCTTATTAGATCTTTCCCTTAGTATGAATGCAAGAATGGGTGACAGCCGTTTTTCCGTATTCGTATTTCCTGGGAAAAGAAATGATGTTGAAAAGTTGCTGGATTGGACCCCGAACCTTGAAGCCTTGACGGCAACTTTTCCTAAGCTTAGCACAGGGGGACTCACTCCGACTGGTCCAGCCATTCGTGAAGCTTTGACATATTTCAATAAAAAACGTTCATTGAGGGGATTGTTATCACATGATGATGAACAATACTTTGAGGAATCAATGTAAACTCCTACCTGGCAGTGTTGTCACTGGAAAATGGAATAAAAATGAGTACAAAATAATTAAGGAATTGGGGTGTGGTGCGAACGGGATCGTCTATTTGGTTGAAAGCGGAAATCGTCATTATGCTTTAAAGCTCAGTGATAATGGGACGTCCATTATTTCGGAGATGAATATCCTAAAATCCTTTTCCAAGGTCCAGGGGTCTACCCTTGGACCTTCCTTTTTGGAAGCGGATGATTTCATGAAAACAGGAAAGCAGCTCCCTTTTTATGTCATGGAATATATCCACGGACACGATTTTTTGCGTTTCATCGATAAAAAAGGTTCATCATGGATTGGAGTCTTGATGCTTCAGCTTTTAACAAGCTTGTCTGCCTTGCATGCCAATGGATGGGTATTCGGGGATTTAAAACCTGAGAATTTGATCGTGACTTCACCAGCCTATAAGGTACGGTGTGTGGATGTTGGCGGAACCACCTTAATCGGGCGGTCTGTTAAAGAATTCACTGAGTTTTTTGACAGGGGCTACTGGGGACTTGGTTCAAGAAAGGCTGATCCGCAATATGACTTGTTCGCTGTGGCGATGATTATAATCAATTCAGCCTACCCTGGACGTTTCCACAAGAAAGGGGAGGGGTATAGACAGCTTAACGACCTGATTAAGCAGAAAAAGGAATTGCACCCATATAGGAAGATGCTGGATAAAGCTCTCCGCGGTCAGTATGATTCAGCCCTCCAAATGCGAGAGGATTTGGTCATGGTTCTAAGTAAGCGAAATCATTCGAAGAAAAAGGGCCCGACTCAGGCAGCGGCAGGTCAGCCGCATACAATACAACCTGCAACGAGACAAGCAAGAAGGTCCCAAAACCATTCAAAAAAGAAAAGTGGCGGTTTTTTTGAAACTTTTTTGCTGGTTGCCATCATATCGATGCTCTATGTTCTATACATATATGAACAGTTGTTATGATATAGTTATTAGGTGAATGCCATGGAATAGTTGAAACCATTTCATGATTGAATCGTATAAAACTAATGCCTGTTCATAAAGAAGGAAGATTGTATGTTAAAGGAAAAAGTTCTGAGTACCATTTATAGAAATGAATTGATTAATGAACACTCGAAGTTGCTAATAGGCGTTTCCGGAGGACCGGACTCATTGGTGCTTCTCCATATCCTTAAGGAAATTCAACCTCTTTTTCATTACGAGATGATCGTTGCAAGTGTTGACCATATGTTTCGAGGTGAAGAATCCTATGAGGATTACAAATATGTCGAGCATATATGTAAACGGTGGGGCATTACATTTGAGGGAAAAAGGATCGATGTTCCTGCCCGGATGGAGCAGACGGGGGAAAGTTCACAAGTAACGTCAAGAAAGTCGCGTTTTGCTTTCTATGAGGAAATGATGGATAAACATCGAGCCTCCACGCTTGTCCTGGGGCATCATGGAGATGATCAAATAGAAACGATGCTCATGCGTTTAACAAGAGGGGCGACAGGTAAGGCAAGAGCTGGTATTCCTATAAAAAGACGGTTCCATACCGGGAATCTGGTCAGGCCTTTTCTTGAAATTACGAAAAGCCAAATAATCGAATATGCGAGCCTTCATAATATTGAACCAAGGTTTGATCCGAGCAATGAAACGGGTGCCTATGCAAGAAATCGTTTTAGACATGAAGTCCTTCCATTTTTAAAGAAAGAAAATAGAAAGGTTCATGAGCATTTTCAGCGATTCAGTGAAGAGCTTTATGAAGATGAAGAGTTTTTTTTGAACATGGTTTCAAGCAAAATGTCCGAGGTTTGGATCCAACAGGATAAAGATCAAGCGGTTATTCAGATTGATAAGGTTCTAGCGATGCCTAAACCTTTACAAAGAAGGGCGATTCAACTAATATTAAACTATCTTTATTTGGAGAGACCTTCATCGCTTTCGGCATTACATATTGACCAACTTTTAGTTTTGTTTTTAAATCCTCAACCATCTGCAGAATTGCATCTTCCGGAGGGCCTTATTGCGGAAAAATCATATCAAGCTTGCACTTTTAGATTTTTTCGGCAAAAAAGCCATAAATATTCCCTTAAATTACAAATTCCCGGTGAGACTATTCTTCCGAATGGATATAAGATTAAAGCGCACTATATAAAAGAAGAAATTCCGGTACTTAGAGGAAATCATTCTTTTATTCTTCCCGAATCAGCTGTTCAGTTTCCTCTTACAGTCCGAACCAGGAATGAAGGCGAACGGATAGCCGTCAAGGGATTGGGTGGAACTAAAAAGTTAAAGGATATTTTTATTAATGAAAAGATCCCGATGCTAGAAAGAAATGTGTGGCCGGTCATCATCGATCAAACGGGAACGGCCATTTGGCTACCTGGTTTAAAGAAATCGAATATTGAGCCGGATATTATTTCTGATGAAAAATCTTTAATCTACTTAGAATATAAAAAAGCTTAATTCTTCTTGGGGGGCAATAAATTACAATGACCATGCAAAACGACATTGAAAAGGTTTTAATATCAGAGGAAGAACTTCAAAAAAAAATCAGGGAATTGGGTGCGCAGCTTGAAGATGATTACCAAGGTAAGTTCCCGTTGGCCATCGGAGTGCTGAAAGGCGCCATGCCATTTATGTCAGATCTACTGAAACGTGTGGATACACATCTTGAAATGGACTTTATGGATGTTTCAAGCTATGGTAACTCCACTGTATCTTCCGGTGAAGTGAAAATCATCAAAGATCTTGATACATCGGTTGAAGGCCGGGATATTTTAATCATTGAAGATATTATCGACAGCGGTTTGACTCTTAGCTATCTTGCGGAACTTTTCCGTTATCGAAAAGCAAAATCAATTAAAATCGTTACATTATTGGATAAACCAACAGGCAGGAAAGCGGATATCACTCCGGATTATGCCGGGTTCATCGTTCCGGATGCATTTGTTGTCGGATATGGTCTTGATTTTGCGGAAAAGTATCGTAATCTCCCGTATATTGGCATATTGAAGCCTGAAATTTACTCGAATTAATCGTACTTGTTTGAAAGAGAAGACCAGATAAAAACAGCGGTGTTAAATTATTGTAATTCATTAATTTTGTATGATAGTATTTACTATAGTTTGTTTACCCGTGGGAGGAGGTAAGGGATGAATCGGATCTTCCGTAATACCATATTTTATTTACTGATCTTTTTGGTCATCATTGGGATTGTAAGCATTTTTAATAATAACAATGAACCAACGGAGAAAATGACCCAAGATGAATTCTATAAGCATTTGGAGAATGGGGATGTTACTGCACTGACGATGCAGCCCGAAAGCAGTGTATTTGAAATCACAGGAAAGCTCAAAGGTTATGAGGAAAATAAATTCTTTGTGACGTACGTGCCTTTCAGTGAATATTCTCAAAGCAGAATCAATGATGCCGTAACCAAGTTGGATAAGGACATCATCACTGTTGAACCTCCAGAAAAAACAAGTGGCTGGGTGACATTTTTCACTTCCATCATTCCATTTGTAATCATTTTTATTCTCTTCTTCTTTTTACTTAACCAAGCTCAGGGCGGCGGTGGTGGCCGTGTCATGAACTTCGGGAAAAGTAAGGCGAAATTGTATAATGATGATAAGAAAAAAGTACGCTTCAACGATGTTGCCGGGGCGGACGAAGAAAAGCAGGAACTTGTCGAGGTTGTTGAATTCTTGAAAGATCCTCGAAAATTTGCCGAGCTTGGAGCCCGTATTCCTAAAGGGGTACTTTTAGTAGGGCCTCCTGGTACAGGTAAAACTTTACTTGCACGAGCAGTGGCTGGTGAAGCCGGAACTCCTTTCTTCTCAATCAGTGGTTCTGATTTTGTTGAAATGTTTGTGGGTGTCGGTGCATCCCGTGTTCGTGATTTGTTTGAAAATGCTAAGAAGAATGCACCATGTATCATCTTTATCGATGAAATTGATGCAGTCGGACGTCAACGTGGCGCAGGTCTTGGCGGCGGTCACGATGAACGCGAACAGACATTGAACCAACTTCTGGTGGAAATGGATGGTTTCGGTGGCAATGAAGGAATCATAATCATCGCTGCGACTAACCGTGCTGATGTATTGGATCCGGCATTACTCCGTCCAGGACGTTTTGACCGTCAAATAACGGTGGGCCGCCCTGATGTTAAGGGCCGTGAAGAAGTTCTGAAAGTGCATGCACGCAATAAACCATTAGCAGAAACAGTCGATTTGAAAGCGATCGCTCAGCGTACTCCAGGATTTTCTGGTGCTGATCTTGAAAACTTACTGAATGAAGCTGCGCTTGTAGCTGCCCGTCAAGATAAGAAGAAGATCGACATGTCCGATTTGGATGAAGCTTCCGATCGCGTTATCGCTGGACCTGCCAAGAAAAACCGTGTCATTTCCAAAAAGGAAAGAAATATCGTAGCGTGGCATGAAGCAGGCCATACCATTATTGGATTGGTTCTGGATGATGCCGAAGTCGTTCATAAGGTTACGATTGTCCCTCGTGGTCAAGCTGGCGGTTATGCAGTTATGCTGCCGAAAGAGGATCGTTTCTTCATGACGGAACCTGAGCTTAAAGATAAAATCGTAGGGCTATTGGGTGGTCGTGTAGCCGAAGAGGTCACATTCGGAGAAGTGAGTACCGGTGCCCATAACGATTTCCAACGTGCAACGGGCATAGCTAGGAGCATGGTCATGGAATATGGCATGAGTAAACTCGGACCACTTCAATTCGGTAATTCACAAGGTCAGGTTTTCCTAGGCCGAGATTTCAACAATGATCAAAACTATTCAGATGCAATAGCATATGAAATTGATCTTGAAATTCAACGTATCATCAAGGAAGCTTACGAAAGATGTAAGACGATTCTTACTGAAAATCGTGAAAAACTTGATTTGGTCGCAAAAACCTTGCTTGAAGTGGAAACACTTGATGCTGAACAGATCAAAGGTTTATTCCATAATGGTAAATTGCCAGAACGGGATTATACAGCCCTCAATGGGAATTTAACAACTGATGAGAATGTCAAGGTGAACATCAATACGAAGAAGGAAGAAAAAGAGGCCTTATTAGATCCATTGGATAAGAGAGGACCTGAGGACCTTGAAATAACGGAGGAAGGATTGAATACTCCTCCAATCAAAGAAGGTGCGCCTCAAGACCAGCCGCTTTCCTTCCCGAACGAAGATGACAATAAAAAGTCTTAAGTTGACTGAATTCAAAAGGGTATTTCCGCCTCGGAAATACCCTTTTCTTCACTCTTGAATTAATTATGATGAAGTTTCTGGGTTACCTTTCGAAAAGTGCGACTAATAGCGTGGTAAATAACAGTGTGGTATGATGTTGGAGAATAATTTACCGGAGTGATGAAACGATGATTTTTGTATTGGATGTTGGGAATACGAATACTGTACTAGGCGTATACGATGAAGATATTTTAAAATATCATTGGCGAATTGAGACTAACCGTCACAAGACAGAAGATGAGTATGGAATGGTCATAAAGTCTTTGCTGCAACATGAAGGTCTTTCGTTTGATCAATTTGATGGAATCATCATTTCTTCGGTAGTTCCGCCAATTATGTTTGCGCTTGAACGAATGTGCAAAAAATACTTTGGCATTAAACCGCTTATAGTTGGACCTGGAATAAAAACTGGATTGAATATTAAATACGAAAATCCGCGTGAGGTGGGTGCGGACAGGATCGTTAATGCTGTTGCAGGCATTCAGGAATATGGAAGCCCTCTCATTATCGTGGACTTTGGCACGGCAACTACATATTGCTATATAAATGAGGATAAACAATACATGGGCGGAGCCATTGCCCCGGGTATAAATATTTCTACTGAAGCACTTTATTCAAAGGCAGCCAAACTTCCAAGAATAGAAATCAGCCGGCCAGAAGGGATTATTGGGAAAAATACGGTGTCCGCGATGCAGGCTGGCATTTTGTATGGGTATGTTGGACAGGTAGAAGGAATCGTTAATCGAATTAAGGAGCAAAGTAATCTAGAACCAACGGTAATAGCAACTGGTGGATTGGCTACCTTAATTGCCAATGAGTCTACTGTGATTGACGTAGTGGAGCCATTTTTGACCTTGAAGGGGCTGCAGTTGATTTATAAACGTAATCGTGAGCAAGTGAAGAAGTAACACAAAGTATGAAAGGAGCAAAAATAAATGAAAGATTATCTAATAAAGGCGCTAGGTTATGAGGGACAGGTTCGGGCATATGCTGTTTCAACAACAGACACGGTAGGAGAAGCTCAGCGGCGCCATTATACATGGCCTACTGCTTCAGCTGCCCTTGGACGGGCGATGACGGCAGGTGTCATGATGGGCGGAATGTTAAAAGGTGAAGAAAAGCTGACGATTAAAATCGAGGGCGGAGGACCGATCGGTTCCATACTGGTCGACAGCAATGCAAAGGGAGAAGTCCGCGGATATGTCACTCACCCGCAAACCCATTTTGATTTGAATGAGCAAGGAAAGCTTGATGTAAGGAAAGCGGTGGGTACCGATGGATTGTTGACTGTTGTAAAAGATATCGGTCTTCGTGATTACTTTTCAGGTCAGGTACCGCTTGTATCGGGAGAATTAGGTGAAGATTTCACATATTACTTTGTTACTTCCGAACAGGTGCCTTCATCTGTGGGGGTTGGGGTCCTGGTGAATCCGGATAATTCAATCCTTGCAGCGGGTGGATTCATCATCCAGTTGATGCCGGGTACATCGGAAGATACGATTTCGAAAATTGAAAATCGACTAAGCACGATAACTCCTGTTTCTAAGATGATTCAAAGCGGGATGACTCCTGAAGAAATCCTAACCGAAATTTTAGGTGAGGGCAATGTGAATATACTAGAAAAAATGGATGTCCAATTCTCCTGTCAATGTTCTAAGGAAAGAATTGCAAATGCTTTGATTAGCCTAGGGCAAGCTGAGATTAGGGATATCATTGATACAGAGGGACAAGCGGAGGCACATTGTCATTTTTGTAATCAGACCTACCAATTCTCGAAGGAAGATCTCGAGGAACTAGAAGCAGAAACCAAAAATTAATATACGGGGGATAAGGGTTTGCCAAAACAAAAGCTTCGGGCGATTATTGCTGCCCTTGCCTTGTTGAACCTATTGACTATCATTATCTTTGTCATAAAACCACTAATCATTTCAAAATCCGTCATCGGGGAAGAAACGGCCGCAAAGGTTGGATCTAAGGATATTTCCCGGGACGCATGGATTAATGAGCTCGAAAAAAGATATGGGGAAGATGTACTTGAGGAAATGGTCGATAAAGAGGTCGTGAAACAGGCAGCTGAAAAATATAAAGTGAAAATTTCGGATGAAGAGCTTGATCGGGAACTTAAAATGATGAAAACGATGTATGGGACTGCCGGACAGAACCTTAATAAAAGTAACGATCAACTGAGGCAGGAAATTCAATCGAGTCTCCTCCTCGAGAAGCTCCTAACCAAGGACGTTTCGGTCTCCGAAACGGCAATGCGGAATCATTATGATAATAATAAGGATATCTACAGAATCCCTACAGCTTTCCATATATCCCATATTACCTCGTCTACAAAAAAGCAAGCGGACCAAATCGTACGTGAACTGGAGAAGGGCGTCCCCTTTGATGTCTTAGCGATGGAAAAATCCCTTGATGAATTCACTGCCAACCAAGGAGGCGACATGGGTTATATATCCCAGGATAACGAGAAAGTCTCCAAGGAATACATTACTGCTGCCGAGAATTTGAAGGTGAAAAAGTGGAGTGATCCGATTCAAACGGAAGAAGGCTGGGCCATTATCTATCTGCATGAAAGAATAGAGGGCAAGCAGTATGAATATGATGAGGTTAAAGACAAGATTCACCGCCAAATAGCTCTTGAACAGATTCAGGCACCGGTCTCAGGGAAAATTTTCTGGGACGAATTTGATGTAGAATGGTTTTATGGATTGAAAGAACAAAAGTAGGTCTATGGTTGTGTGAGAAAATTTAGAATATAGTATATAATCATTGACAATGAACTATAAAAACTGGTAACTTTAAATTTATAAAACCAATAAACATACTCGGTATTGAAATGATAAGGAGTGGAGAAAATGGCACGTATAGCTAATTCTGTAATCGATTTAATTGGACAAACACCTATTGTGAAGTTAAACAAGCTTCAAAATGAAAACAGTGCAGATATCTATCTGAAACTTGAGTATTTTAACCCAGGCAGTAGTGTAAAAGACCGTATCGCCCTTGCGATGATCGAAGCGGCAGAAAAAAATGGTACCCTCAAGCCAGGTGATACGATCATTGAACCTACAAGCGGAAACACTGGAATAGGACTTGCAATGGTAGCTGCGGCAAAGGGCTATAAATCGATTCTGGTTATGCCGGAGACGATGAGTTTGGAACGCCGTAACTTGCTTCGTGCTTATGGTGCAGAATTAGTTCTTACTCCTGGACCTGAAGGAATGAAGGGTGCAATTGCAAAGGCGACTGAGCTGTCTAAAGAAAAAGGTTACTTCATTCCACAGCAATTCGAGAATGTAGCCAACCCTGAAGTTCATCGGAACACTACAGGACCTGAAATCGTTGAAGCCTTTGGTGATGAAGGTCTGGATGCATTCGTTGCCGGAATCGGTACTGGCGGAACGATAACAGGTGCTGGTGAAGTCCTGCGTGAAAAATACCCTGACATTAAGATTTACGCTGTTGAGCCTGCGGACTCTCCGGTATTATCGGGTGGGGCTCCAGGACCTCATAAAATCCAAGGAATCGGTGCGGGCTTCGTCCCAAGTATTTTGAACACTGATCTCTATGACGAAATCATTCAAGTCAATACAGAGGAATCGTTTGATTATGCCCGCCGTGCGGCTAAAGAGGAAGGAATCCTTGGTGGAATTTCTTCTGGTGGCGCAATTGCAGCTGCCATTAAAGTGGCTGACAAGCTGGGAAAAGGCAAAAAGGTACTAGCTATCATACCAAGTAATGGTGAACGCTACTTAAGTACGCCATTATATAACTTTGAGTAAGACAAGACACTAAAATTAGAAGCGAAGTTCCTTCCTTAGGGGCTTTGCTTTTCTTTTTGTAGTAAAGTCTGCAGAAGCTTCCCAAATCTTCATGGAACTTGCACTATGCCTATGTAAATGGGTAAACTCATATATATAGATTTCTTTAGGCGAAGGAGAACGTTGGATGTCATTAGCTGGAGCGTCAAAAATAAAATGCGGTTCATTAGATTTGGATTACAGTAATAGAACCTTAATTATGGGTATTTTGAATGTTACGCCGGACTCCTTTTCGGATGGCGGGAAATATAATCGGATAGATGCCGCTTTGAAGCATGCCGAACGGATGGTTAACGACGGAGCTGATTTATTGGATGTAGGCGGGGAGTCCACCCGTCCTAACTATGAGAGGATATCGGATGAAGAGGAAATAGAGAGAGTCGCTCCGATTATTGAAGCCATATCCCGTAATATTGAGGTACCAATATCAGTCGATACGTATAAATCAAGAGTAGCCGAAGCGGCTGTAAAAGCAGGGGCCCATATATTAAATGACATTTGGGGAGGTAAGGCTGATTCCTTGATGTCAAAGGTTGCTGCGGAATATAAGGTGCCTATTATCTTGATGCATAACAGGGATAATATGAGTTATGGACATTTTGTGCGGGATGTACTTCAGGATTTATTCGAAAGTATCATGTTGGTTAAGGATGCGGGAGTCAAGGATGAAAACATCATTCTCGATCCGGGAATCGGCTTTGCGAAAGATTTAAATTTAAATTTGGAAATGATGAGGAATCTTGATAAGCTGGTATCTTTAGGTTATCCTGTACTGCTAGCAACATCAAGGAAGTCCATGATTGGACATGTTCTGGACCTGCCGCCTGATGAGCGGATGGAAGGAACAGCCGCCACGATCTGCCATGGCATTCAACAAGGCTGTCAAATGGTTCGTGTACATGATGTGAAGGAAATGGCACGTACTGCAAAGATGATGGATGCTTTATTAGGAAAAGGTGAATGAAATGGATAAGATATATGTGAATAAAATGGAGTTTTACGGTTATCATGGAGTTTTTCCGGAAGAAACGAAGCTTGGCCAGCGGTTTAAGGTGGATTTGATTGTCCAGACTGATTTAGCCAAGGCTGGGAAGAGTGACAACCTTGAAGACTCCATCAACTATGGTGAGTTATATGAAGTGTGTAAAAGTGTTGTCGAGGGAGTACCTTTTAAGTTAGTGGAGGCTGTTGCTGAAAAAATTGCCTCTGAACTACTTATTAAATATTCTTCCATCGAGAAATGCACCGTGAAGGTTTATAAACCAGATCCTCCAATAGCAGGTCATTATGACTCGGTTGCTATAGAGATTGTAAGGGGACGCTGATTGTGGTAAATATTGCTTACCTTTCAATAGGTTCGAACTTAGGGGATCGCCTTGAAACATTCCAAAGGGCTTTCCAGTTACTGTCTGAAAATCCGCATATCAAGTTGGTGGCCTGCTCTTCTTTATACGAAACAGACCCG